>NZ_JBVITR010000020.1:0-102816 GCF_055574875.1 Streptomyces sp. NPDC034670 | reverse complement strand
GTTTTTGTTTTCTTTTGTGTTGGCGGGGGGAGCTTTTTTCCCCCCCCCCCCCCCCCCCCCTCCCCCCCCCTCCCTCCCCCCCCCCCCCCCCCCCCCCCCTCCGGCCCCCCGACCCGGTGCTGCCGGAGGCGGCGCGCGGCATCGGCATGTCCCCGCTGGCCGTGCTGATCCGGGTGGAGCTGCCGTCGGCGGTGCCGCCCGTCCTCGCCGGGATGCGCACGGCGCTCGTCGTGTGCGTGGGCACGGCGACGCTGGCGGCCTTCGGCGGGGGCGGCGGCCTGGGCGTGCTGATCGTCGCCGGGATCACCGGCCGGCAAACGCCGGTGCTGCTGCTGGGCTCGGTCCTCACCGTCGCGCTCGCCCTGCTGGTGGACTGGCTGGCCTCCCTGGCCGAACTGCTGCTGCGGCCGAGGGGCCCGGGGACGGGCGTACGGGGCGAGGATGCGGAGCCCCGGGGTTTCTCGTTCGGCTCGGGCCGGGCTCGCGGGGTCCGGCCCGAGCCCGACGGGAGGCGCTAGCAGCTCGGGACCTTGCCGGTGCCCTTCTCCAGGGAGACCAGGGCGTCGACCGCGCCCTCGAGCGTGGTGACCGGGACGAGGCGCAGCCCCGCGGGGAGCTCGGCCCGGGCGGCGGCGCACTCGGCCTCGGGGACCAGGAAGACGGTGGCGCCGTCCCGCCTGGCGGCCTGGGTCTTCAGGGGCACGCCGCCCACCGCGCCGACCCGGCCCCGCGCGTCGATCGTGCCGGTGCCGGCGACGATCCGGCCGCCGGTGAGGTCGCCGCCGCTGCCGTCGCCGTCCAGCTTGTCGACGATGCCGAGGGAGAACAGCAGGCCGGCGCTGGGGCCGCCGACGTCCGCGAGCCGCAGGGTGACGTCGATGCCCTCGTCCTCGAGGCCCAGGTGGTTCAGCGCGGCGGCGGTCGCCTCGTCCTGGGACTCCTCCATCTGCCGCCGGTTGTAGCGCTCGATCTCCTCGGTGCTGTCCCCGCTGGGGTAGACCACGTCGCGGGGCATGACCGCCCGGTCGGCGCCGAACCAGCCGTCGACGACGTCGGGCAGGCTCACGCGGGTGTCCGGCGAGGTCGCCTCGATGGTCGTCATCCGCAGCTGCCCGGTGGTCTCCCGGGTCGGCGCACCGGAGATCGTGATCACCTCGGTGCCCTTGTTCTCGCCGAGCACGTCCGCCGTCATCCCCGGCTGCGCCACCGAGAACGGCAGCGGCGCGAACACCGCCGTGGCCAGCAGGGCGACGACGGGGGCGGCGCAGACGGCCAGGGCCTGGGAACGCGTGAGGCGAGAGAGCACGGGATCAATCTAACGCGACGGCGGAGTCCGGCCGGGCGGCGGTGGTCGGGAGGGGGTGCCGGCCCCCTGGGGACCGGGACCGGTGGGCAGAGCGGGGCTCCGGCCCCGCGGGGGCCGAGGGGCGGGACCGGGTCCGGCCCGCGCAGGCCGGGGCGGGTCCGGCCAGCGGGGGCAGGGGCGGGACCGGTCCGGCCGCGCCCGCGACGCCTCAGCGCAGCGCCTCCGCGACCTCCCGGGCCGCGTCCACGACCCGGGGGCCGACCCGTTCCGGGACGACGTCCGCCAGCATGACGACGCCGACGCTGCCCTCGACGCCCGTGATGCCCAGCAGCGGTGCCGCCGCCCCGCAGGCCCCGGTCTCCAGTTCACCGTGGGTGAGGGTGTAGCCGGGGTCGGCCGGCCGCTGCCGGCGGGCCGAGAGGATCGCCTTGCCGGCGGCTCCCCGGTCCAGCGGGTGCCGGAAACCCGCCCGGTACGCCACGTGGTAGTCCGTCCAGGACGGTTCCACCACGGCCACCGCCAGGGCCTCCGCCCCGTCCACCAGGGTCAGGTGCGCCGTCGCGCCGATGTCCTCCGCCAGCGACCGCAGGGCCGGCATCGCCGCCTCCCGCACCAGCGGGTGCACCTGCCGGCCCAGGCGCAGCACGCCGAGCCCGACGCGGGCCCGTCCGCCCAGGTCGCGGCGGACCAGGGCGTGCTGTTCCAGCGTGGCGAGCAACCGGTATATGACGGTCCGGTTCACGCCCAGTCGGTGGGAAAGCTCGGTGACGGTCAGCCCGTGGTCCGTGTCGGCGAGCAGCTTGAGGACCCGCAGTCCCCTGTCGAGCGTCTGAGAGGTCTCCGCGGTCACGACGCCCACTCCTTCAGTGGTGAGGTCGGCGGCCCCTCGCGGAAGACGCGTCACCGAGTCCCGTCGGTCACGCGCTTCAGAGGCCGCCGATCGGCCGGCGGCCCGGCCTGGTCCCGGGCACAGTCGCTTCACGGCTGCGCTCCGCGGCGGCGCTGCCACGGGGCGTGTGCGTAGCCGGACAGTAGCGAGCCGGTCCGCTCAGCGGAAGGCTCCGTCCAGAATCCGGTCACCTCTGCGGGAAAAGTGGTTCCTTTTGCCCGGGTGTGCCCTCTCGCCCCCGGGCGCCGGCGTCCGGTGCGCGGTGTCACCGCATGCGCGTGGCCCACTCCTGCACCTTGGCGATGCGCTGGCGCAGCTGCCCCGCCGTGGCCTCCGCCGCGGGCGGGCCCCCGCACACCCGGCGCAGCTCGGTGTGGATGACGCCGTGCGGCTTGCCGCTCTGGTGGACGTACGCGCCGACCATGGTGTTGAGCTTCCGGCGCAGCTCCATCATCTCCTTGTGGGAGACCACCGGCCGCCGCTCGGCGGGCACTTCGAGCAGGTCGGCCTCGGCGTCCGGCTTCCTGCGGCTGTGGGCGATCTGCCGGGCCTGCCGCTTCTGCAGCAGCAGCTGCACCTGGTCGGGTTCGAGGAGCCCGGGGATGCCGAGGTAGTCCTGCTCCTCCTCGCTGCCGGGGTGCGCCTGCATGCCGAACTCGGCGCCGTTGTACGTGACCCGGTCGAAGACGGCGTCGGACTCCAGCGCCTCGAAGGGCAGCATGTCCTGCTCGCCGGTGTCCTCGTCCTGCTCCCGGTTCGCCTCCTCCATCTCCTTCTCGGACTCGGCGTACGGGTCCTCCTCGCCGTCCTTCTTCGGCCGGTCGAGGACGTGGTCGCGCTCGCGCTCCATCTCGCCCGCGAACCCGAGCAGGTCGGGAACGGTCGGCAGGAACACGGACGCGGTCTCGCCGCGCCGCCGGGACCGCACGAAACGGCCGACGGCCTGGGCGAAGAACAGCGGCGTGGAGATGGTGGTGGCGTACACGCCGACCGCGAGGCGCGGCACGTCGACGCCCTCGGACACCATGCGCACGGCGACCATCCAGCGGTCGTCGCTGCCGCTGAACTCGTCGATCCGCTTCGACGCGCCGGTGTCGTCGGACAGCACCAGGGTGGCCTGGTGGCCGGTGATGTCGCGGATGAGCTTGGCGTAGGCCCGGGCGGAGTCCTGGTCGGAGGCGATGACCAGGGCGCCGGCGTCCGGGATGGCCTTCCTGACCTCGGTCAGGCGCTGGTCGGCGGCGCGCAGCACGGCCGGCATCCACTCGCCGCGCGGATCGAGGGCGGTGCGCCAGGCCTGGCTGATCGCGTCCTTGGTCATGGGTTCGCCGAGGCGGGCCTCGACCTCGTCGCCGGCCTTGGTGCGCCAGCGCATGTTGCCGCTGTAGGACAGGAAGATGACGGGACGCACGACACCGTCGGCGAGCGCGGAGCCGTACCCGTAGGTGTAGTCGGCGGCCGACCGCCGGATCCCGTCGTCGCCCTCCTCGTACCGGACGAAGGGGATGGGGTTGGTGTCGGACCGGAACGGCGTACCGGTCAGCGCGAGCCTGCGGGTGGCCGGCTCGAACGCCTCCAGGCAGGCCTCGCCCCAGGACTTGCTGTCACCGGCGTGGTGGATCTCGTCGAGGATGACGAGCGTCTTGCGCTGCTCGACGCGGTTGCGGTGCAGCATGGGGCGCACGCCCACACCGGCGTAGGTCACGGCGACCCCGTGGTACTCCTTGCCGAGCGGGCCCGCGCTGTACTCGGGGTCCAGCTTGATGCCTATCCGCGCGGCGGCCTCGGCCCACTGCTTCTTCAGGTGCTCGGTGGGCGCGACGACGGTCACCTGCTGCACGACGTGGTGGTGCAGCAGCCAGGAGGCCAGCGTCAGCGCGAAGGTCGTCTTACCGGCGCCGGGGGTGGCGACCGCCAGGAAGTCGCGCGGCTGCTCCTGGATGTACTTCTCCATCGCCCCCTGCTGCCAGGCGCGCAGCTTGCTGGCGGTGCCCCAGGGGGCGCGGCCGGGGAAGGCGGGCGACAGGTGGTGCGAGTGGGAGGCGGCGCTGGAACTGGCGGTGGTAGTCACGGTCTCCGTCGTGGGGGTCTGGCGGCTCGGATGCGTATGACGACCGGGCCACCCTACCCACGGGCCGATGCGGCCGAGACTCTGACCGTGCCGGGTCCCCCGGGGGTGGGACCGACGTCACATCGGCGGTTCGGACAGCTCCCGCAAGGTCTCGGAGATGGCCTTGACCTCGTCCACGGCGCCGGTGGCCACCGCGATCACCAGGCGCTCGGCGGCGTCGATGTCCGGGCGCAGCTGCACGTCGTTCATCGCCAGGAAGACGACGCAGGAGGTCCACGCCGTTCGCTTGTTCCCGTCAACGAAGGGGCGGTTGATCGCGAGGGACTGCAGGAGTGCCGCGGCCTTGTCGAACAGGTCCGGGTACGCCTCCTGGCCGAACATGGCGGCCGCCGGACGGTGGACGGCCGACTCCAGCAGGCCCGCGTCACGGACGACGACGTCCTGGTCGTCGACCGCGAGATCCGCGATGGCCAGGACGTCCTCGGCCGTCAGGTAGACATGGGTCACTTGAGCCTCTCCAGCAGCTCGGCCCACTTGGCGGTCTGTTCCTTGGCCGCCTTGCGCACGAGCGCCTCGTGAGCCGTCCGGGCCAGGTAGTCGTCCACGGCCCTGAGCAGTATCGCGTGCATACTGACCCCCTCCTCCTCGGCGCGCAGCTTCAGGGCTTCCGTCTGGTCGTCACGAAGACGCAGGTTCATGGCCATACCAAAACGGTACCACTGGGTGGGGCCAGACTGGTACCACTCAGGAGACGGCACGCAATCGCGTCGTCACCCACGCCCCCGCCAGCGCCACCGCCGCCATCGGCAGGAACACCGCGGCGAAGGCGGCCGGGTGGGAGCCGGTGCCGGCGGTCTCCACGGCCGCGTGGCCGGCCATGCCGCCACCGAGGGCGGCGAAGGCGGCGCCGCCCATGGCCAGGAGGAGGACGTTGGACAGGCCGTCGGAGATCTGGAGGGCGGCGGAGTTGGTGCCGGCCTCCTCGGGGGCGGAGAGCTGGAGCAGCAGCACGCTGGTGGAGGAGATCACCAGGCCCATCCCGAGGCAGCCGAAGGCCCAGGCGACGGCCGTCGTCCAGGCGGGCACCGCGGGGATCAGCACGCTCGGGGCCGCCGCGATGGCCCCCGCCACCAGCACCATCCCGAGGGTCATCAGCCGCTCCCGGTACGGCTCGAGCCGCGGCCGCGACTGGAGCCAGGAGCCCAGCGCCCAGGTCGCGCCGCCCGCCGCGAGCGAGAACCCGGCGAGCGTGGGGCTGAGCCCCCGCTGAGTGACCAGCATCAGCGGCACGAAGGACTCCGCGGCGATGAAGGACCCGGCGGCGACGCCGCGCAGCAGCACCACCGAGGGCAGTCCGCGGGCGGCCCGCCACGTGCCGTGCGGGAGCAGCCCCAGCACCGCGGGGACGAGCAGCACCACGCCCGCCGCGCCCGGCAGCAGGGAGAGCCAGCTCAGGTCCTGGGCGGCGTACTGGAGCAGGCCGGCGCCGAGGGAGATCGCCAGGGCGAGCCGGATGCGGCGGCGGTCGAAGGAGGCCGGCGCGCCCGCGCCGTCGCCCACCGGGCCGGACGCCAGGCGGCGTATCTGCGGCAGCGCGAGGGCCAGCGGGAACACCACCAGCGCCGGGATGCCGAGGAACACCCACCGCCAGCCGAGCTGCTCGGTCACCGTGCCGGAGGCCAGCGGGCCGACGATCGACGGCACCACCCAGCTCGCCGCGAACGCGGCCATGATCGCCGGTCGCAGCCGCTCCGGGTAGGCCCGCCCGACCACCACGTACAGCGCGACGATGACCAGCCCGCCGCCGAGCCCCTGCACGGCCCGCCCGAGGATGAACGGCCACATCGCGCCCGCCGTCCCGGAGAGCAGCAGACCGACGGCGAAGGAGGCG
The DNA here is from genome assembly GCF_055574875.1 of Streptomyces sp. NPDC034670. NCBI lineage: Bacteria > Bacillati > Actinomycetota > Actinomycetes > Kitasatosporales > Streptomycetaceae > Streptomyces > Streptomyces sp. NPDC034670. The sequence goes on along the minus strand of NZ_JBVITR010000020.1, from coordinate 96,659 downwards.
ATGCCCCAGGTCAGCGGCGCGAGCGGACCGCGCCGGTCCGACCACTGACCGGAGAGCACCATGCCGAACAGGCTCGTCGTGAAGTACCCCGAGAACGCGAACGCGTACAGGGACACCCCGTCCAGCTCCCGCGCCGCCACCGGCATCGCCGTACCGACCGCGGTCGCCTCGAAGGCGATCAGCAGCACCACGGAGACGATCCCGATGCTCAGCGCCCGGTAGGGACGGCTCAGCACGGTCGCGTCGGGTGCGGGGGCGAGGGCCGGGGCGGGGCCGGTGGTCCCGGCGGGGTCGGCGGGCGGGGCGACACCGGTGTCGCGCGGGTTCGGGGTGGTCATGACCGCCAGAGTAAGGTCCACGGTCGGGTTTGACCCCTGTCGGGGGTCGGGACCGGACCGGGACCTGGGACCTACGTCCCCACCGCCCCCGTGTGAACGGCGCACGGCAGTCCCGTTGCGGCGCACGCCCTTCCCTTGAGCCCCGCTCCCGTTCATGACCTGCCGGACGTGGGTTTCCCGGACGAGAACGTCACGGCCGCCCGGGGTGGTGGGGCGCTTCCCCTGCCTGTCCCCCACCGCTCCTCGTCACTCGTCGCCCTTCACGAACGAGCCCTGACCCAGCACGGTGTAGAGACGGCCTTCCGAGCGCAGTGCGGCCACCGCCTTCTGGGCCGTGGACTGGCTCACGTCGAACTCGGCGGCGATGTCCACGGTGCCGGGGAACCTCTCCCCCGGCTTGTACTGCCCCGCGTCCAGCCGTCGTCGCAGTTCGTCCGCCACCTGGGGCCAGACGGGAACGGAGCGATCAAGGTCCATACCTTCCAGCCTGTGCGGTTACGCGGAATCCAGCTATCGCGCTTACGCGCTAGTGCGGTTTCGCGTTAGCGCGCTAGTGTGGCCTTCAGCGCAACGAAGAACCCCCGCGACAGGGCGAACTGTCCGGGGGCGTGGCCCGCACTACGAAGGAGTGCCGACATGCGAAGCCTACTGGCCGCGCTTCTCTCCTGGCTCCTGCCGTCCACCGGCAGGCGCCGACGCCTCGCCGCACACACGGCGTGCCCGCCGGCACGACGGCTGGTCATCACGCACTACGCGGTGGGTACGGGACGTCCCGCCCACCGCTCCCCCCGTCCCGCCGCGTTCATCGAGGCCGACGGCCTGCCGCTCGTACGGCCCTACCTCGTCGCCCACGAGCGGGAGCAGGAACGCCTGCGGCAGCGGGACACGCGCGTCCCCCTCACCCCCGCAGCCTTCGGCGTCCACTGCTTCCAGGGAGTGCCGGCATGACCCCCTCCCCCACCCACCTGCGTCTGCTGCCGTGGCGCAACGACGGCAAACCGGCCCTCCTGTCGACCGACGGCACCGCCACTGCCCTGTCCCTCCTCGCCGACCGGATCGAGGAGCAGCAGATCGAGACGGCCACCGTGGTGCTGGACCTGTCCAAGGCCCTTCTCGACTCCGAGACGCCCGCCACGGCCGACGAGTACCACTTCGTCACCCAGCGCCTGGCCGAGTGCCTGACCGACCTCCTGAACATCTGCGAGAGCCGGGGGCAGCGCATCCCGCCGTACGAGGACGACGAGTAGACACGTAGACACCCGGGGCGGGAGCCCCTTGCGGACGGGTGACCGAGGCGGGGGCGGGCTCGAGGGGCAGGCTCGGGGCACCCCGCCCGCCCCGTCCTGGAAGGGCTACGCCCGGCAGTGCCCGCGCGGGCCGGCCGTCGTGTCCGCCGGGTCGATCGACGCCAGGGCCTGGATCATCGTCATCACCAGCCGGTCGTACGCCTCGCCGGTCAGCGCGTGGCCGGACGCCTCGTCGAGGGAGCGCTCGCGGTGGAGCAGCCAGAGGGTGAAGGCGAGGACGGAGACGTCCGTGCCGAGGGGGCGGAGGACGGATTCCGGCCCGCTCCAGCTCAGCACCGCGCCGGTGGCCCCGTCGACGACCAGGCCGTGGCCCTCGACCAGGTCCCCGAGGCGTACGAGGCGGTCGGCGTGGGCCGGGAGGCGGCCGGGCGGGACCCCGCCCCCGCCGTCGGCGCGGTGCTCGGCGTGGTGCTCCGTGAGGGTCCGCGGCGGCAGGTCGGTGTCCGGCCGGAAGAGGAAGCCGTCCTCCGGCAGGCCCGTCCCGCGCAGGAAGCGGCGGGTCGGCTCGTGCGTGAGCGTGGCGGGGAGGTCGACCTCCTCGAAGCGGACCACGCCGCCGCGGCCGAACTCCTGCTCCAGCAGGCGCACCGGGAGGTCGAGGGCCAGTCCCGAGGCCGTGCCCGGGCCCGCCGTCAGGGCCAGGGGGCGGATCAGCGCCGCCATCCGCCGGAGCGGCGCCGGCCCGCCGTCCGCGCCCTCCTCGAACACCTCCAGCAGCCGCCGCGCCGCGTCCGCGACCGCCCGGGCGCCGCAGCGGCCCGCGCGGTCGGCGAACTGGGCGCGCAGTCCGGCCAGTTCGTCCACCGCCGCGGCGAACCGCACCAGGGTCGGCAGGGACGGGGCGAGCGGTCGGCGGTCCATCGGGTCCGGGCGGTCGTGGAAGAAGTACGCCGCCGGGAACTCGCCGGTCCCCCCGCCGCACAACGGCGCTAAGGCGAACGGGCCACCGTCCCCGGGCAGTCCGGGGCCGGCCGACCGGCCGCGCGCGGACGCGTGCGTGACGTACGGGCCGGGGTCCGCCCCGGTGCGTGTGATCGCCGCCGTGGCAGCGGTGCCGGTCGTGCACATGGTTCCCCCGCGATACGTCTGCTCGGTCCCGGGCCCGCGAACGTCCCGCCCGGGCGGGACGGACCGCGTCCGTCCGGACCCGGCGGCCGTCCCCCCACCGCTCGGCACCTTACGCACCGGCACTGACAACGCCCCCGGACCCGGAGGCCCGCACGGCGCCCCGTTCCCATAGACGTCCGAACGGCCCCCGCGCGTTGCCTCTCCGCCGGAAACCGCCCCCGGAACCTCCGGAATTCCCAAAACCCCGGAATCCCCGAAACCTCCGGAACCTCCCCCGCGGACGTCAGCCGCCGGTCACCACCGCGGCCTGCGGGCGGATCGGCAGGCGGTTCACCGGGCGGCCCGTGGCGGCCCGGACGGCGGAGGCGACGGCCGCCGGGGAGGCCACCACCGGCACCGCGCTGGCCGCCTTCGCGCCGAAGGGGGCGACCACGTCCCGCTCCTCGACCAGCTCCACGATCCGGATGTCCGGGGCGTCCAGGGCGGTCGGGAGGGCGTACCCGGTGAGGTCGGGGCGGCGGACCAGCCCGCGCGGGGTGCGCAGGTTCTCGGTGAGCGCGATGCCCACGCCCTGGGTCACGCCCGCCTCGATCCGGGCGGCCAGCTGGGCCGGGTTCAGCACCCGCCCCACGTCCTGGGCGACCGCCAGTTCGACGACCCGCACCGAACCGATCTCGATGTCGACGTCGACCACCGCGCGGATCGCGCAGAAGGCCAGGCCGACGAACGCGTCGCCCTGGCCGGTCCCGTCCAGGGGCTCGGTCGGGTGCGGGCGGCACTGGGCCGTGGCCCACAGCTCCTTGCCGGCCAGTTCCTCGGCCACGGTCGTGGACAGCACCCCGTCGTAGGAGGTGATCTTGCCGTCGGTGATCTGCAGCAGCTCGGTGGACATGCCGAACTTGTGGGCGAGGGGCTGCAGGAGCTGCGTGCGGACCATCTTGGCCGCGCGTTCCACCGCGCCGCCCGACACCCAGGTGTGCCGGCCCCGGCAGCCCGCGCCCGCCGGGGGCTGGTCGGTGTCCACCGGCGCCACGTGCACCTCGTCGACGCCGAGGACCTCCTGGACGATCTGCCGGGCCAGGGTGGCGAACCCCTGGCCGGTCTCCACGGCCGCGCACAGCACCGTGGCCACGCCGTCCTGGACCTTCACGGTGGCCGTGGACACCTCGTCGGCGCCCTCCGCGCCGAGCACGTGCACCATGCCGACGCCGTAGCCCACGCCCCGGCGCACCGCGCCCGGTTCGCCCGCGCCCTCGGGGCCGCCGGGCAGCAGCCACTCGTCCTCGGGGGTGTCCTTGGGCAGCGGCGGCAGCGGGAAGTCCTTGACCGCCCGGAGCAGTTCGGCGACCGGGGCCGGGCAGGTCACGGTCTGGCCGGTGGGCAGGACGTCGCCGGTGGCCATGACGTTGCGCAGTCGCAGTTCCGCCGGGTCGACGCCGAGCTTCTTGGCCAGCTTGTCCATCTGCGCCTCGTAGGCGGCGCACACCTGCATGGCGCCCTCGCCCCGTACGTGGCCGGAGGGCGGGTTGTTGGTGCGCACGGCCCAGCCCTCGATGAAGGCGTTCGGGACGACGTACGGGCCGCAGGCGAAGGCGACGGCGGCGGCCAGGGCGTCGGAGGAGGTGTCGGCGTAGGCGCCCGCGTCGAGCAGGATCTGCGCCTCGACCTTGACCAGTCTGCCCTCGGCGTCGGCGTGGTGGCGGTAGCGCAGCAGGGTGGGGTGGCGGTGGGCGTGGCCGAGGAAGGACTCCTCGCGGGTGGCGGCGAGTTTCACCGGGCAGCCGGTCCGCAGGGCCAGCAGGCCGAGCGGGAGCTGGAAGCTCCGGTCCTCGCGGTCGGCGGTGGCGCCGGGGACGCCGGTGACGACGACCTTCACCCGTTCGGGTTCCAGGCCGAAGGCGGCGGCGGCCGTGTCCCGGTCGCCGTGCGGGTCGGTGGAGGCCAGGTACAGCTCGACGCCGCCGTCCGGGCGGGGCACGGCGAGGCCGGCCTCGGCGCCGATGGGCGCGGGGTCCTGGCGGCCGATGCGGTACAGGCCCTCGACGACGACGTCGCCGGCCGCCCCGGGGTCGCCGTGGCGCAGCGGGATGTGCCGGATCAGGTTGCCGTCGGGGTGCAGCGGCTCGGCCTCGAACGCCTGCTCCGGGTCGGTCACCGGGTCGAGCACCTCGTACTCGACGATGACGGCCGCGGCGGCCATCCGCGCGGTGTCCGGGTGGTCGGCGGCGACGGCGGCGATGGGCTCGCCGTGGTGGCGCACGACCTCGGAGGCGAAGACCGGGCGGTCGGCCTTGCCGCGCCCGTGCAGCGGGGTGCCGGGGACGTCCTCGTGGGTGACGACCGCGCGGACGCCGGGCATCTCGCGCGCGTGGGTGGTGTCGATGGACACGATGCGCGCGTGCGGGTGCGGGGAGCGCAGCACGGCCGCCCACAGCAGGCCCTCGGCCCACAGGTCGGCGGCGTACGGGAAGGTGCCCTCGGTCTTGGCCCGGGCGTCGGCGGCCGGGAGCGAGGCGCCGAGCCCGTGCGGAACCGGTTCCGGCCCGGCCGCGGTCTCGGCCGCCCGTGCGGCCTGCGCGGTGGCTGCTTCGTTGCTCACGCCTGGCCTCCGTCCTGGCCGTGGGGCCGGTCATGCGGTCCGGACCCGAACACCGAGGGGTTGACGCCGCCGGCGCCGGGGCCCGCCTGGTGCGGGATGCGGGGCACGTCCGGGTCGGCGTCCGCGTCCGGATCGGACTCGGGGACCGCGGCGTGCGCCTCGCGTTCGGCGACGACCTCCTTGACGGCGTCCACGACGCCCCGGTAGCCGGAGCACCGGCACAGGTTGCCGCACAGGGCCTGGCGGGTCTCCAGCTCGGTGGGCGCCGGGTTGCCCTCCAGCAGGTCGTGCACGGTCATCGCCATGCCCGGGACGCAGAAGCCGCACTGGACCGCGCCGCACCGGGCGAGCGCCCGCTGCACGTCGGACGGCCGGCCGTCCTGGGCCAGGCCCTCGACGGTGCGGACCTCGCTGCCGGCCGCGGTGACGGCCGGGACCAGGCAGGAGGCGACGAGCCGCCCGTCCACCTGCACGTTGCAGGCCCCGCACTCGCCCTGCGAGCAGCCGTCCTTGGCGCCGGCCAGGCCGAGCCGCTCGCGCAGCACGTAGAGCAGCGACTCGCCGATCCAGGCGTCCGAGACCGGCCGGTCGGAGCCGTTGACGCGGAGCACGTAGGAGGCCAGGGGGTGGTCGTCGTGCGGGACGCCGGGCGGCGGATCGTGCGGCGGCGCCGAGCCGTCCGGCGCGGGGGGCGCCGCGGGGGCGGGGTCGGCCGGGGCCGCCGGGGCGTCCGCGGCGACCGAGGCGTCCGGAGCGCCCGCGGTGTCCGGGGAGCCGGTGGGGCCGGGAGCGTCCTGCGCGGGCGCGGCGGCCGGGGTCCCGGGGCCGTCGGCCGGCGCGTCCGCGGCGGAGGGCTCCGCCCGCTCCCGGTCGTCCCCGTGCGCGGCCTCCGGGGCCCCGTGCGCGGCCTCCGGGGCCTCGTGGGTCTCGTGGGTCCCGGGGGCTCCTTCGGTGCCGGGAGCGGGCCGTGCGTCGTCCCGGTCGGCGGGGCGCGGGGGCTCCCGGTCGGCGGCCGGGGCGCCGTCGGCGGCCTCCGCGCCGGGGCCGGGGTACGCCTCCGCGCCGGACGGCCACCGCGGCTCCGCGGATCCCGCGTACTCCTCGGTGGCGAACGGCTGGGGCACTCCGGACGACCGGGGCCCGGCGTGCCCGGGCGCGTGCCCCGCTCCGGGCTGTCCGGGCGCGTGCTCGCCGTCCGGCTGCCGGGGTGCGGGGCCGTCGGCCCGGTCCTCGGTCCCGGGGCCGGCGTCCGCCCGCCGCGGTTCCGGTCCGGGGTCACCGCCCTGCTGCTCCTGCGGGACCCCGGGGACGCCGGGTCCCCACGGCTGCCCGATGGCCTGGGTGGCCCAGGGGGCGGGGGCGCCGCCCGGGAGGGTGGCCGGAGGGGTGCCGCCCCACTGCTCGGCCAGGGCGGACGTGGTGAACTCGCCGGACTCGTCCGGGAGGTCGCCGCCGGCGACGGGGATCGACCACCGGCCGGTGACGTCCTGGCCCGGCGCGGGGTTCCCGGGGTCGGGCGCCTCCTCGTACCCCCACTGCCCGGCGGCCCCGGGGGCACCGGAGGGGTCGGCGGGGTACGTGAACCGGTCGTCCCGTCCCGTGTGCTGCGGGGCCGCGTCCGCCCCGTGCTCCTGCCCGGGGTGTCCGGCCTGCGCCTGCGCGGCCTGCGGGTCCTGCCACCGGGCCCCGTCGACGGGCGCGCCCGGTGCCGGCCAGGTGCCCGTGGCCGCGGGGTCGGTGCCCGCGGTGGTCGTGGGGGTGACCGTGATCTGCGGCGGCACGTAGCCGTGGCCGGGGGCGGCGAGCGGGCTCTCCATGGAGTCCAGCAGGGCGTCGACGCCCCCCTCGGGAAGCTTCACGAAGGCGGTGGCGCCGTCGTCGTAGTCGCCCTGGGGCAGCGGGTCCCAGCGTCCGCCGCTCCGGGGCGTGCCCTCTCCGTGCTGGTCGTCGGTCACGACAGCGCCCTCCCCAGTGCTCGTCGGGCCAGCGCGGCGACGGTGCGCCGCAGGTGCAGTACCGCGGGCGGAAGCGGTGGGACGGTGCCGTCCTCGCCGGGGGCCGCGTCGGGGATGCAGGCCGCGGCGACGTACTCCCCGAACGCGTGCAGCGCCTCCGGCACGATCGCCCGGTTGTTGTCCCAGTCGATGAGCTGCGCGACCCACTGCTCGGCCTCCAGGGGCCTGAGCGGCATCGGCGCGATGGCGCCCACCGCGCAGCGGACCCCGCGGCGGGCGGGATCGAGCACGAGGGCGACGGAGGCGACCGCGCGTCCGGGACCGGTGCGGCCGGTCGCCTTCAGGAAGACCTGGGGGGCGTGCAGCAGCGGCACGCGCACGTAGCCGATGAGTTCACCGGCGCGCAGCGCGTCCACCCCGGCCAGCAGGTGCGACACCGGGATCTCGCGGCGGGCGCCGCCCTGGCCCGCGATGATCAGCGTCGCCTCCAGCGCGGCCAGCACGGGCAGCGCGTCCCCGGTGGGGGCGGCGGAGGCGATGTTGCCGCCCAGGGTGCCGGCGTTGCGGATGTGCGGCGGTCCGGCGGCCCGCGCGGAGGCGGCGAGCGCCGGGATGAGGGCGGCGAAGTCGGGTCGGCCCATGCGCGCGTGGGTGAGGCCCGCGCCGAGCAGCGCGTGGCCGTCCAGGTACTGCCAGCCGCGGATCTCGCTGATCCGGCCGAGGCCGACCAGCGCGGCGGGCCTGAGCTGACCGGAGTTGACGGCGGTCATCAGGTCGGTGCCGCCCGCGACGGGCACGGCGGCGGGCACGGCGGCGAGCGCCGCCACGGCCTCGTCCAGGGTCGTGGGCAGCGTGACGGCCTGCGCCGCCTGCGGTGCGTGCGTGCTCAAAACCGGCTGCCCCTTCCCGCTGCCCCACCTGGTCCGACCCGTGTGGCCGTACGGTACGTGCTCACGGGGCGGACGTGGCAACTCTGGCACATCTTGGCGGGCGCCGAAGACGGGGGTCCGCTAGGAGCCATTCGCCCACTTCATCCAGGTCCTCGCTGTTTTCGGCACGGTCTCACCGGTGCGTTCCGATTGACACTCTTCGGTGATCCTCGCACCCGTTTCCCGCTGCCTGTTCGAGACACACGGGGGTGCGCGCGGGACCGGGGCGGGGCGGCCCGGGGCGGGCGGGGCGCGAGGGCCCGTCCGCGGCCGGACGGGCCCTCACCTGCCCCGGGGGGTCTACCGGTTCGGGGGCGGGCCGTCGATCGGGCGCCCCAGCACGCCCGGGCGCTTCTGCCAGGGCCGGGGACCGGCGGGCGGCCGGTAGGCGACGCCCAGGGCGTCGAGGCGCCGGTAGTGGGCGGCCATCCGCCGCTCGAAGCCGGCGACGTCGCGTTCGGCGGGGGCGGGCAGGGGGCTCCAGGCGACCTCGGCGAAGGCGGCGAGCCGGGGGAAAACCTGGTAGTCCACGCGTCCCTGGTCCTCCATCACCTCGGTCCACACGTTGGCCTGGGCGCCCAGCACCCGCCCGGCCTCCCCGGGCGTCAGCTCCGGGGGCACGGGCTCGAACCGGTAGACGTCCTCCAGGGTGCGCACGTACCCGATCGGCACCGGTTCGTCGGGGCCCGCGTCCTGCCGGTGGTCCAGGTACACCTGCTGCTCGGGGCACATGACCACGTCGTGTCCCGCGCGGGCGGCGGTGACGCCGCCCGCGTACCCGCGCCAGGAGGACACGGCGGCGCCCGGGGCGAGGCCGCCCTCGAGGATCTCGTCCCAGCCGATCAGCCGCCGGCCCCGGGCGGCGAGCCAGTCGGCGAAGTGCCCGACGAACCAGGCCTGGAGCGCGTCCTCGTCCTTCAGCCCGAGGTCGCGGATCCGCCGCTGCGCGGTGGCCGACGCCCGCCACTGGTCCTTGGGGCATTCGTCGCCGCCGATGTGGACGAACGATGAAAAGGGGGTGAAGGCGGGAGAGGAGGAGAATGCGGTGGACGCCCCGGCGTCCGCGGGAAAGAGTTCGAGGACTTCCTCGAGCACCCCCTCGTAGAAACGCAGGGTTTCGTCCGTGGGGGCGAGCACGTTCGGATTGATCCCCCAGGTGTCCCAGACGGTCAGGGAGGCGGTGTCGACGACATCGGTGTTGCCGAGTTCCGGATACGCGGCGATGGCGGCCTGCGAATGGCCGGGCACGTCGATTTCCGGGACGACGCTGATGTGCCGCTCGGCGGCGTAGGCGACGATCTCGCGGATGTCGTCCTGGGTGTAGTAACCGCCGTGCGGCTTGTCCTCCCACAGCGGTGACGCGCGGTGGCCGGTTTTCGTCCGGGCGCGCCAGGCGCCGACCTCCGTCAGCCTGGGATACCGCCGGATCTCGATGCGCCATCCCTGGTCGTCCGTCAGGTGGAGGTGCAGGACGTTGAGTTTGTGCGCCGCCATCAGGTCGAGGTAGCGCAGCACGCCCTCCTTGGGCATGAAGTGCCGGGCGACGTCCAGCATGAGCCCGCGCCAGCGGAAGCGGGGGGCGTCCTCGATCGTGACGTGCGGCACCGACCGGGCCCGGTCGCGGCCGAGCGGGGCCCTGCGGTACGCGTCGGGGCCGAGGAGCTGCCGCAGCGTCTGGGCGCCCCAGAAGACACCGGCCGGGCCGCCGCCCTCGACGAGGACGCCGCTCCAGTCGCTGACGAGGCGGTATTCCTCGGGGGCGAGTCCGGGGTCGATCACGAGGCCGATGCCGTCGCCCTCCGTGTCGCCGAGCTCCCGCCCCTCGTGCAGCGGCAGGCCGGTCGCCTGCCCGAGGACGGTGCGCAGCCACCGTCCGGCGCCCTCCGCCCCGGGAGCGGCGAAGAGCCGGGAGCGCTCCGTCAGCCGCACCTCGCCGGGGCCGGCGACGACGCTGCGGGGCGCTGGGATCAGTTCGGTCATGTCAGTCCTTTACCGCGCCGCCCAGTCCGGAGACCAGGCGCCGCTGTACGAGTACGAAGAAGACGAGCACCGGAATCGTCATCACCGTGGAGGCCGCCATGACCCCGCCCCAGTCCGGCTCGTCGGGTTTGTAGAAGACGAGCAGCGCCATCGGCAGGGTCGACCGGGAGATGTCGCTGATGATGAAGGACTTGGCGAACAGGAAGTCGTTCCAGGTGGAGATGAAGGAAAAGACACTCGTGGCCACCAGCCCCGGCAGGACGAGCGGGAAAAGGATCTGCCACAGAAAGCGGGTGCGGCTCGCCCCGTCGATGTACGCGGCCTCCTCCAGCGCCTCCGGAACGGCCTTCACGAATCCCCTGAGCATCCAGATCGCGAACGGCAGCGAGAACGCGATGTGCGGCAGGATCAGCGACCACAGCGTGTTCAGCTGACCGAGGTCCCGCATGAGGAAGAACAGCGGAATGGTCAGCGCCTCCACGGGCACCATCTGGGCCACCAGGAACATGATCAGCAGGGTGGTCCGCAGCCGGAACCGGAAACGCGTCACGGCGGTCGCCGCGAGAAAGGCGATCAGCGCCGAGGCGATCACCACCGCGACCGCGACGACGACGCTGTTGAGGAAGTACCGGCCGAATTCCTGCTGTCCGAAGACCCGTCGGAAGGAGTCGAGCGTGGGCGCCAGCGTCCACGGCCGCGGCTCGGTCGACTCGATCTCCCCGGCCGGCTTGAAGGCGCTCAGCACCATCCAGTACAGCGGGAAGGCCACCACGGCGGCGATCAGCAGCGCCGCCGCCTCGGCCGCCGACCGACCCGGCCGCCGGAGGATGCGGCGCGCGGGCTTCACCCGGTGTTCCCGGTCCCGGCTCACGAGTGTCACAGTTCCTCCCCCTGACGGCGCAGCAGCCGCAGGTACACCAGCGTCACGGCGAGCAGGACCAGCAGCATCACCACGCCGATCGCCGCGCCGAGGCTGTACCGCGAGGACGCGAACGCCTGTTGGTAGGCGTAGACGTTGAGGACCAGGTTCTGGCCCGCGATGCCGCCGCCGTTCGTCATGACGTAGATCTGGGTGAAGACCTTGAAGTCCCAGATCACCGACTGGATCGTGACGACGACCAGGATCGGCCGGAGCATCGGCGCGAGCACCGAGCGCCAGATCCGCCACTGCGAGGCGCCGTCCAGGGCGGCGGCCTCCAGCACCTCGGACGGCACGGCGCGGATGCCGGCGTAGACCGTCACCATCACGAACGGGAAGGAGCACCACACCACTTCGAGCAGGACGAGGAAGAAGGCGCTCATCCGCTCGTACGTCCACGCGTGATCGCCGAGGCCGAGCACCCGGTTGACCGGGCCGAAGTCGGCGTCGAAGAGGAACAGCCAGACCGTGGAACCGGTGACGGCCGGGGTCGCCCAGGCGCCCAGGGCGGCCAGCATCAGCGCGAGCCGGGGCACGGCCCGCACCCGGGTGAGCAGCACGGCGAGCGCGCAGCCCGCGGCCAGGGTGCAGACCACACAGGCCGCCGCGAACAGCACGGTGTCCCGCAGCACCTGCCAGAACAGGTCGTCGGCGAACAGGTCGGCGTAGTTGCCCAGTCCCTCGAAGGTGGTGGGTTCGCCGCCGCTGACCTGGGCCTGGGTGTAGTGGAAGAGCGAGATCAGGCCGAGCTGGTAGATGGGGTAGGCGAGCAGCCCGCCGAGGACGACGAGCGCGGGGGCGAGGTAGAGCCAGGGGGTGGTGGATCCCGGCCGGCGGCCTCGCGGCGTGCGGGGGGCGGAACCCGTGGAATGTGCCGTGCGCGCCGTGCGCGCCCGGCGCCCGCTCTCCACGGTCGCCGTGTCCTGTGCGACCACGGGATCAGCCCACCGAGCCGAACGCCTCGTTCATCTTCTTCGCGGCGTCCGCCGAGGCGGTCGCCACGTCCTTCTTGCCGCTGACGACCTCCTGGAACATGGTCGGCAGCACCAGCGAGGAGTCGATCTGCGCCCAGGCGGGCGAGACCGGCACGAACTTGGTGCCGGCGGCGAGCGTCTCGACGAACGGCTTCACGAACGGCTCCTTCTCGGCCGCCCGCCGGCGCACGTCCGAGAAGGTCGGCAGGAAGCCCATCCCCTCGAACAGCCCGCTCTGGGCCTCCTTGGAGGCGAGCCGCTTCATCAGGTCGACGGCGAGGGTGCGGTGCGAGGTGGACTTCAGCACGCCGAGGTTGTTCCCGCCCGCGAACGCGGGGGCGATGGAGCCGGGCCGCACGCCCGGCAGCGGCACGACGGCGTACTTGCCCCTGACCTTCCCCGCCTCGACGGCCGCGTGGCTGAAGTCGCCGCCGATCGCCATGGCCGCCTTGCCCGAGGCGAAGGCGGTCACCGTGTCGTTGCCGCCCATCCCGGCGCACTTGGCCGCCGGGCAGTTGTCGTCGCCGAAGAGGGAGGTGTAGGCCTCGATGCCCCTGCGCGCGTCGGCGCCGTCGACGGCGGAGGCGTACGAACCGCCCCTGCCGGTGGCGAGTTCGCCGCCGTGGGCCCAGATGAAGGGCATCGCGCCGTAGGTGTAGGCGCCGCCGACGGCGATGCCGTACATCTCCGGTTTCGCGGCGCGGATCCTCTTGGCGGTGGAGATCAGCTCGGCCTGCGTCCTCGGCGCCTCCAGGCCGAGTTCCTCGAAGACGTCCGTGCGGTAGTACAGCGCGCGGACGCCGACGAAGTACGGGGCCCCGTAGACCTTTCCGTCGACGGTGACCGACTGCCGGGCGGTCGGGTCGGTGTCCTCGGCCTCGTCCCAGGCCCGGAACTCCTCGGTGACGTCGGCGAGTCCGCCGTCCTTCACGTAGCCCGCGGTGTCGGTGTTGCCGTACTCGATGAGGTCGGGCGCGGACTGCGGGTCGTTGAAGGCCGCCTTGATGCGCTGGGCGCGGGTCTCGACGGGGATGTACTCGACGGTGACCTCGGTGCCGTCGTGCGCCTTCTCGAACGCGGTGAGGACGGAGTCGACGACCTCCTCCTTGGGCTTGTTGTTGACCTCCTGGAAGAGCCAGACGCGCAGGGTCCCGGTCCTCTCGTCCCTGTCGGAGGAGGAGGTGCCGGAGGTCTGGGGCGCGCAGGCGGCGGTGGCGAGGACGGCCGCGAGGGCGATCATGCGGACGGACAGCTTCATGGAGCGCTCCTCCGATGTTGCGTTGCAACATGCGCAATGACGGTTTCGTCGTGCACAACAACACACCGGAGGCTAGAGACCGGGTGAACCACGCCACAAGAGGTCTCCACCACTCTGTGACCGGCCGGCGCACTCCGTGCAACGCGCGGACAGCACAAAGGCCCCCGGGGCGCGCAAAACGCGCTCCGGGGGCCTTCGGAGGAGACCGGCGGGAGGGGAGGGGTTACTTGTCGCCCTTGCCCTTGTCGTCACCGCCGGAGCCCATGGACTCGTAGATCTCCTTGCACATGGGGCACACCGGGTACTTCTTCGGGTCGCGGCCGGGCACCCAGACCTTGCCGCACAGCGCCACGACGGGAGTGCCGTCGAGCGCGCTCGCCATGATCTTGTCCTTCTGGACGTAGTGGGCGAAGCGCTCGTGGTCACCGTCGCCGTGGGAGGTCTGCGGCGTCGGCTCGACGAGGGTCCCCGTACCAGTCCCGCGCTCGGGCTCAAGAGTGCTCATAACAGCCAAGGGTACTGAAGCCCGCGCGCATCAGTTGAGCGACGGGTCGTCCGGATAGGTGGCGACCATCGCCAGCTCGCTGCGCTGGCGGCGCAGCACCTCGCGCCAGAGCCGCTCCGGGGCCGGGGAGGAGACGTCGCCGGGTTCCGACTCCACGACGTACCAGGCGCCGTCCACCAGCTCGTCCTCCAGCTGGCCGGGGCCCCAGCCGGCGTACCCGGCGAAGATGCGCAGGGAGCCGAGGGCGGAGGCGAGCAGTTCCGGCGGGGCCTCCAGATCGACCAGCCCGATCGCGCCGTGCACCTGGCGCCAGCCGAGCGGAGCCGCCTCCCCGGCCGCCCCGCCGGGGACGACGGCGACGCCGAGGGCCGAGTCCAGCGACACCGGGCCGCCCTGGAAGACGACGCCGGGCTCGCCGGCCAGATCGGCCCAGCCCTCCAGGATGTCGCCCACGTCCACCGGGGTCGGACGGTTGAGGACGACACCGAGTGAGCCCTCCTCGTCGTGGTCGAGGAGGAGCACCACCGCACGGTCGAAGTTCGGGTCCGCCAGGGCGGGCGTGGCCACGAGCAGCCGCCCTGTGAGCGAGGACACCTCGGTCATGCCAGACATGATCCCGCATCTTCCCCCCGCGTGGGGAGGCAACCGGCGTAGGGGAGTGAACGCAGCTCAGGGCGGCCGGGGGCGTCCCCGGCGCACGGCCGCGGCGGTGACCCCGCGTACCCGGTCCGGAACGGCCCGTGTTGTGACGGATCCATGACGCCGCCCGGCCCCCCGCGGGCTTACGGAAGAGGGGTGCGGGACGATTACTCTTTGCTTTCTGGCCCCTGCCCCACTCCCCACGGAACGCGAGATTCATGACCGTCAACGGCGCTGATGACGTACTGCTGGTCCACGGCGGAACCCCGCTGGAGGGCGAGATCCGTGTCCGCGGTGCGAAGAACCTCGTACCGAAGGCCATGGTCGCCGCGCTGCTGGGCAGCGCTCCGAGCCGCCTGCGCAACGTTCCGGACATCCGTGACGTCCGCGTCGTACGAGGCCTGCTGCAACTGCACGGTGTGACGGTCCGTCCGGGCGACGAGCCCGGTGAACTCGTCCTCGACCCCACGCACGTGGAGAGCGCCAACGTCGCCGACATCGACGCCCACGCGGGCTCCTCCCGGATCCCGATCCTGTTCTGCGGTCCGCTGCTGCACCGGCTCGGCCACGCGTTCATCCCCGGCCTGGGCGGCTGCGACATCGGCGGCCGGCCCATCGACTTCCACTTCGACGTGCTGCGCCAGTTCGGCGCGACGATCGAGAAGCGCGCGGACGGCCAGTACCTGGAGGCCCCGCAGCGGCTGCGGGGCACGAAGATCCGGCTGCCGTACCCGTCCGTCGGCGCGACCGAGCAGGTGCTGCTGACGGCGGTGCTCGCCGAGGGCGTCACCGAGCTGTCCAACGCGGCGGTGGAGCCGGAGATCGAGGACCTGATCTGCGTCCTGCAGAAGATGGGCGCCATCATCGCGATGGACACCGACCGGACCATCCGCATCACCGGTGTGGACACGCTCGGCGGCTACACCCACCGCGCCCTGCCCGACCGCCTGGAGGCCGCCTCCTGGGCGTCCGCCGCGCTGGCGACCGAGGGCAACATCTACGTCCACGGCGCCCAGCAGCGCTCGATGATGACGTTCCTGAACACCTACCGGAAGGTCGGCGGCGCCTTCGAGATCGACGACGAGGGCATCCGCTTCTGGCACCCCGGCGGACAGCTGAAGTCCATCGCGCTGGAGACGGACGTCCACCCCGGCTTCCAGACCGACTGGCAGCAGCCGCTGGTGGTCGCCCTGACCCAGGCGACCGGCCTGTCGATCATCCACGAGACGGTCTACGAGTCCCGCCTCGGCTTCACCTCCGCGCTCAACCAGATGGGCGCCCACATCCAGCTCTACCGCGAGTGCCTGGGCGGCTCGAACTGCCGCTTCGGCCAGCGCAACTTCCTGCACTCGGCGGTCGTCTCCGGCCCCACCCGGCTGCAGGGCGCCGACCTGGTCATCCCCGACCTGCGCGGCGGCTTCTCCTACCTCATCGCCGCGCTCGCCGCGCAGGGCACGTCCCGCGTCCACGGCATCGGCCTGATCAACCGCGGCTACGAGAACTTCATGGAGAAGCTGGCGGAGCTGGGCGCCAAGGCCGAGCTGCCGGGCAAGTCCCTCACCTGACCCCCCTCCCCGCCCCGGGGCCGGACACACCGCCCCGGCCGCGGGGGCCGGGGGGCCGCCCGCGGGCGGACACGGCGTGGAGAAGCCGGCGGAGCCGGGCGCCGGGGCCGAGCTGCCGGGCAAGGCCCGCACCCGCCCCCCCTCCCCGCCCCGGGCCCGGGAAGCACCGTTCCGGTCCGGGGTCCGGCCGGAGCGCGCACGCCGGGGCGCTCCCGCAGGCATCGAAAAAGGGCGGCCCTCACCGGGGCCGCCCTTCTCGGTGTCACCGTGCCTCGTACGCCGTCCCGGGACGCACGAGCGTCAGGCTCACTTGCCCTTGGCGGCTTCCTTCAGCTTGGAGCCCGCGGAGACCTTCACGCTGTAGCCGGCCGGAATCTGGATCGGCTCACCGGTCTGCGGGTTGCGCGCGGTACGAGCGGCACGGTGGGTGCGCTCGAAGGTCAGGAAGCCGGGGATGGTGACCTTCTCGTCGCCCTTGGAGACGATGTCGCCGACGACGTCGGCGAACGCGGCCAGCACGGCGTCGGCGTCCTTGCGGGTCACCTCGGCACGGTCGGCCAGCGCGGCCACCAGCTCACTGCGGTTCATGTTGTTACTCCCGTGTTCTTCTTGCCGTTGAGGCGTGCCACGCGGCGGAGCCGCATGTCGGGCACGGCGAAGCCGATGCTGCCAGGTTCCTCGGTGAGTCCCCGGACCCGGGTCCGTCGTCAGACCCTCGCGCCCAGAGACGCATCCTGCCTCTACCTGCGGCGGTAATGCCAATCCGGCACCCGCAGAAATCGTGAGAACACCCGAGGGAGTCACACGAAGAACGCCACGGCCCCCGATACGGTGACGTTCGGTCCGCTTCCGGCGACGGACCGCAGGGGCCTGCGCCCGGACCAGGCCGCCACCCTAGAGGGAAGCCAGGACCTACGGGTTCCCCGACGCGCCGGTGCGAAACCGGCCGTGGCGATCCTCACAGCCCCGGAACGGCCCCGGGACGGCCCCGGGACGGCCCCGGAGCGGCCCCGGGAACGGGTCGGCCGGCCCCGGGGCGGTCCGGAGGACGTCCGCGGTGCCTACGCCCCGGCCGCCCTGGCCGCGTCCCGCACCGCGCCGGCCACGGCGCCCGCGACCTTGTCGTTGAAGACGCTGGGGATGATGTAGTTCGGGTTCAGCTCGTCCTCGGTCACCACGTCGGCCAGGGCCTGCGCGGCGGCCAGCATCATCTCGGTGTTGACCGTGTGGGACTGGGCGTCCAGCAGACCGCGGAACACACCGGGGAACACCAGCACGTTGTTGATCTGGTTGGGGAAGTCGGAGCGTCCGGTGGCCACGACCGCCGCCGTCTGACGGGCGATCGCCGGGTCCACCTCGGGGTCGGGGTTCGCGAGCGCGAAGACGACCGCCCCCTCGGCCATCGCGGCCACGTCCGCGCCGTCGAGGACGTTCGGGGCGGAGACGCCGATGAAGACGTCCGCGCCGCGCACCGCGTCCTTCAGCGTGCCGGTGAGGTTCTCGGGGTTGGTGTGGTCGGCGATCCAGTGCAGGGCCGAGCCCGGGTCGACGTCGGCCAGGTCCTCGCGGCCCGCGTGGACGACTCCGTGGATGTCGGCCACCACCGCGTTCTTCACCCCCGCGGCGAGCAGCAGCTTCAGGATGGCCGTGCCGGCCGCGCCGGCGCCGGACATGACGACGCGGATGTTCTCGAGCTTCTTGCCGGTGACCCGCAGCGCGTTGGTGAGGGCCGCCAGGACCACGATCGCGGTGCCGTGCTGGTCGTCGTGGAAGACGGGGATGTCGAGCGCCTCGCGCAGCCGGGCCTCGATCTCGAAGCAGCGGGGGGCGGAGATGTCCTCCAGGTTGATGCCGGCGAAGCCCGGGGCGATGGCCTTGACGATCTCGACGATCGCGTCGGTGTCCTGGGTGTCCAGGCAGATCGGCCAGGCGTCGATGCCGGCGAACCGCTTGAACAGGGCCGCCTTGCCCTCCATGACCGGCAGCGCGGCCTTGGGGCCGATGTTCCCCAGGCCCAGCACGGCGGAGCCGTCGGTGACGACCGCGACGGAGTTGCGCTTGATGGTCAGGCGGCGGGCGTCCTCGGGGTTCTCGGCGATCGCCATGCAGACGCGGGCCACGCCCGGCGTGTAGACCATGGACAGGTCGTCGCGGTTGCGGATGGGGTGCTTCGACGCCATCTCGATCTTGCCGCCGAGGTGCATGAGGAACGTGCGGTCCGAGACCTTGCCCAGGGTGACGCCCTCGATGCCGCGCAGCTGCTCGACGATCTCCTCGGCGTGCGCGGTGGAGGTGGCGGCGATGGTGACGTCGATGCGGAGCTTCTCATGGCCGGACGCCGTGACGTCGAGGCCGGTCACCGAGCCTCCGTGGGACTCGACAGCCCCGGTGAGCTGGGACACCGCGGTTCCGCTCGCGGGCACCTCCAGCCGGATGGTCATCGAGTAGGAGACGCTGGGCGCCGTTGCCATGGCGGGCTTCCTCTGCTTTCACCGTGTAGCCGTGTCGTGCCGTCCGATCGTCGCACCTACCGCCGAGTACGCGGTAGCCGCTTCGAATTGCGAACGTTTTGTTCGTAACCGGAGCGAGCATAACCGGCACGTTTCGGAATCCCTGTTCCACCAGGGGGAACAGCGCGGGAACAACACGGGGACGCCACGGGGAGGGGCCCCGCTCCGGGGAGAGGTCCCCGGCCACGGAAGAGGCCCACGTCATCGGGATGACGTGGGCCTCTCGCACGCTTGATGACACCGACCCGCCATGCTCGCCTCGCGGCAAGTGGTCGCTCGAAGCGACTAAGGTTGGGCCCGGGGGCTTGGATCGGGCCGGTGCCACATCCAGGCTAACAAAGGATCCCGGTGAGCCATTCCGTACCGCGTGCGGTTTTTTCGCGCTCCCGGTCCGGACCCCCGCTCCCGGTCCGGTCCCTCCTCGTCCGGCTCAGTCCCGCAGCAGGTCCGGCACCCCGGCCGCGTCCGGCTCGTCGCGCTCCTGCGCGACCACCGTCAGCTGCTGGGTGGCCCGGGTGAGCGCGACGTACAGGACGCGCAGGCCGGCCGGGGACTCGTCGGCGATCTCGGCCGGGGAGACGACGACGGTGGCGTCGTACTCCAGCCCCTTGGCCTCCAGGCTGCCGAGCGCCACCACGCGGTCGCCCAGCCCGTCGAGCCAGCGCCGGGCCTCCTCGCGGCGCTGCATGGCGACGACCACGCCGACCGTGCCGTCGACCCGCTCCAGCAGCCGCGCCGCCTCCTCCCGCACCGCCTCGCCCAGCGCGTCGCGCGCGACGGCGAAGCGCGGCTCGACGCCGGTGGAGCGCACCGCCCTCGGCGGCTCGGAGCCGGGCAGGGCGAGGGCGAGCACCTTCGACGCCAGTTCGGCGATCTCCGCCGGGTTGCGGTAGTTCACGGTGAGCCGGAACCGGCGGCGCGGGCGGGTGCCGAGGGCCTCGTCACGGGCCCGGGCGGCCTCGTCGGGGTCGGACCAGGAGGACTGGGCCGGGTCGCCGACGACCGTCCAGGTGGCGTGCCGCCCGCGCCGGCCGACCATGCGCCACTGCATCGGGGTGAGGTCCTGGGCCTCGTCGACGATCACGTGGGCGTACTCGACCCGCTCCTGGGCGAGCCGCTCGGCCCGCTCGCGCTGCGACTCCTCGCGCACCGGCATCAGCTCCTCCAGGCCGGTGAGCTGGTCCAGCGGGTCGATCTCGCGCTTCTTGCGGGGCCGGGCCGGCGTGCCGAGGATCGCCTGGAGCTCGTCGAGGAGCGCGACGTCGTGGACAGAGCGCCCGGCCCGCTGCAGCGAGCGGGCGACCTTGCGGACCTCGCCGGGGTTGAGGACGCGGCGGGCCCAGCGGCCCAGGCGCTTCTCGTCCGCCATGGCGTCGAGCACGGCGGCCGGGGTCAGCTCCGGCCACCAGGCGTCGAGGAAGGCGGTGAAGTCGTCCTCGGAGGCGACGTCCTCGTCGAAGGAGGAGCGCAGCTCGGCGGCGAGCTCCGGGTCGGTGTGCCGGCCCGCCGCGCCGGAGCGCTCCCACAGCGCGTCGAGCAGCAGCTTGCGGGCGCGGGGGCGCAGCAGGTTGACCGGGGCGGTGCCGCCGAGGGCGGTGCGGCGGACGTCCGCCAGCTCCCCGGCCCCGAGCTCCAGCCGCCGGCCGAAGGCGACGACCCGCAGCCGCTCCGGGGAACCGTTCGGTTCCAGCGCTCCGCGCGCGGCCTTCCGCAGCACCTTGAGCATGCGGGACGAGCCCTTGACGCGGGCCGTCGACGGGGAGTCGTACAGCGTGGCCTCGACGCCCTCGACGAGCGAGCCGATGGCGCGGATCGCGACCTGGCCCTCCTCGCCGAGGGAGGGCAGCACGCCCTCGGTGTAGGCGACCAGCAGGGGCGTGGGCGAGACGATCAGGATGCCGCCCGCGTACCGGCGCCGGTCCTGGTAGAGCAGGTAGGCCGCCCGGTGCAGGGCGACGGCGGTCTTGCCGGTGCCGGGGCCGCCCTCGACGTGGGTCACGGAGGCGGCGGGGGCGCGGATCACCAGGTCCTGCTCGGCCTGGATGGAGGCCACGATGTCCCGCATGGTGTGGGTGCGGGCCTGCCCCAGCGCGGCCATCAGGGCGCCGTCGCCGATCACGGGCAGTTCGTGGCCGTCGAGGGACGCCTTCAGCTCGGGGCGCATCAGGTCGTCCTCGACGCCGAGGACGCGGCGGCCCTTGGAGCGGATCACCCGGCGGCGCACGACCCGGCCGGGGTCGACCGGGGTGGAGCGGTAGAAGGGCGCGGCGGCGGGCGCCCGCCAGTCGATCACCAGCGGGGCGTAGTCCTCGTCGAGGACGCCGATGCGGCCGATGTGCAGGGTCTCGGCGATGTCGGCGGTGTTGTCGGGGCGCACGGCGCCCTCGGCGGGCTCGACGGCGGTGTAGGCGCCGTCGGGGCCCTTCTTGCCGTCCTTGCCGGGCAGCAGGTCGATGCGGCCGAAGAGGAAGTCCTCGAACTCGTTGTTCAGCCGGTTGAGGTGGACCCCGGCCCGGAAGACCTGGGCGTCCCGCTCGGCGAGGGCGCCGGGGGTGCCGACCTGGCCGCGCCGGGCGGCGTCGCGCATGAGGAACTCGGCCTCGTGGATCTTCTCCTCGAGGCGCCGGTACACCCGGTCCAGGTGTTCCTGTTCGACGCGGATCTCCCGGTCGCGAACGGAGTCGTGAACCGGGTCGACCGCGGTTTCCTGTTGAGCCTGAGCGGCCACCGGGCCCCCTTCTGACGTGCTGGGCAGCCGTCAACCGTACGCGAAGGGGGCCCCGGCAGGCTACGGCCCCTCCGGCGGAAGCCGCCGCAGGGGCCGGATCCGCCGGACGGACCTACGCGTCCACCTCCGCCAGCACCTTGCCGTCGAAGTTGACCACCTGGAAGTGGTCGATCTCGTTCGGCTTGAAGGAGGCGCCGCCCTGGACGTACAGGGGCTTCCTGGCCTTCTCCGTCGTGGCGTCCGGCAGGCCGTAGCCCTCGGCGGGGACGGACCAGGAATTGACGGTCTCGCGCTCGCCGTTCTTGCCGACGGCGATCAGCGCGCACTTCTGCGAGCCCTCGATGTTCTTCAGCTCGGTGACGATCTCGGTGCCCCAGCGCTTCTCCGCCAGCGCCACGGTCGCGGTCACCTTGGTGCCGGGGTCGGTGGCCGAGACCTTGTCGGGAGTCCGTTCGAAGGCCTCCTCGGCCGGGTTCGCCGCGAGCGTCCGGTTGGTGCCGCCGCCCCCGCCGTCCCCGCCGCCCCCGGCGGTGGTCGCCACGGCCACGAACGGACCGCTGACGATCAGCGCGCCCGCCGCGGCCACCATGTAGAAGTTGCGGCGGCGCTTGCGCGCACGGCGCTCGGCGACCTCGTCGACGAGCTTCTCCACCACGCGCGGGGCGGGGCGGGCCGACAGCGACTCGCCGATCGCGGGGGTCCCGGTGCCGGGCAGGTCCGCCAGCGCGGCCAGCATCGGTTCCATGCCCGCGAGTTCGTCGAGCTGCTGGGCGCACCACTCGCAGGTCGCGAGGTGCGCCTCGAACGCGGTGGCCTCGGCATCGTCGAGGATGCCCAGGGCGTAGGCGCCGACGGTCTCGTGCTCGTTCGGCACCGGTGATCCCTGCATGGCTCCAGACATACCCACACCGCCCGTACCGAATCCCTGATTTCCCCCGTACCCGTTCATCACGCCGTCACCCCCCGCTCCTCCAGTGCCAGCTTCATCGAGCGCAGGGCGTAGAACACCCTGGAGCGGACGGTTCCGCTGGGTATGCCGAGCGTCTGCGCCGCCTCATTGACGGTACGCCCCTTGAAGTACGTCTCGACGAGCACCTCCCGGTGAGCAGGGGTCAGGTCGTCGAGTGCGTCCGACAGCGTCATCAGCCACAGCGCTTTGTCGATCTCGTCCTCCGCGGGGATGACCTCCAGCGGCGACGGATCGACCTCCTGCGGCCGGGCCTGCCGGCTGCGGTGGCCGTCGATGACGATGCGCCGGGCGACCGTCACCAGCCAGGGGCGTACCGAACCGGTCGCCCGATTGAGCTGACCGGCGTTCTTCCAGGCACGGATGAGCGTTTCCTGTACGACGTCCTCGGCTCGCTGCCGGTCTCCGGCGACCAGCCGCAGGACGTAGGCCAGCAAGGGTCCGGCGTGCTCCCGGTACAGCGCGCGCATCAGCTCCTCGTCGGGTTCCGAGGACTGGGGCATGCGATGTCGGGCCCTCGATGCACGTTCATTGGCCACGACGGAATCCTTGCGCACGCCCACCTCCGATGTCCGGGGGGATCCCCAGCCGGTCGCTCCCCCACCGGTACGGACGCGGGGGGCCGGGTGTTCAAAGGGAGGCGGTGGTTTTCTGCCGGGCGGCGTGACGACCGGGACATGAGGTCACATTCCCCGCACTTCCCCTTCACGTTTCCGACACTGCGCGGGAGCGGGCGCGCCTTCCGCGGAGCGGAGGCGTCGAACGGGTCGTGAGCGACGTCACTTCGGCGGTGCGGCGCGGGCGGCGCGCGGAAGTCGCCCGGCGGACGGACGCCTTGGGGTCCGGGCGGCCCGGGCGGGGCGGTGCGGCGGTGTTCCTCAGGTGCGGGCGAGGGCGGCGCGGCGGCGGTGGCGGGCCACGCGTTCGCGGTTCCCGCAGACCTCGCTGGAGCACCAGCGCCTCCTGCGGCCCCGGGAGGTGTCGAGGTAGACGATCGGGCAGTCGTCGCCCGCGCACTGCCGCAGGCCCGCGCGCGCGACGGGGTCGGTGAGCAGGTCCACGGCGTCCCGGGCCACCGCCGCGAGCAGCGCGGCGCGTTCGGGCGGGCCGTCCAGACGGCGCACCAGCAGGCCGTCGTCGCCGGGCACCGCGCACGGGGCCGGGGGCGCCGGACGGGCGAGGTCGTTGACCCGGGCGAGCGCGAGGCCGTAGGCGGGGGCGCCGGGGGCCGCGCCCGACGGCCGCCCCGCCCGGCCGCGCACCAACAGGGCGATCCACCCGCGCAGTTCGCGGAAGGCCGCCGGCCACGAGGGGCCGGCGTGGGCCAGCGGGGTGTCCGGCGGGACCAGTCCCGAGCCGGTGATCCAGGCCCGCAGCACCTCGACGGAGCCGAGCCGTTCCCCGGGGTGCGTGGTCGCGAGGAGATCCAGGCAGACCCGCCCGGTGTCGAACCGCAGCTCGTGGGGGGCCGTGGCCGTACCCAGTGCCATGTGCCTGTCACCGCCTAGGGTTTCACCCCGGTCGCGTGGGGGCCGGTGCGACGCGCGTGAGGGACCGGGACCTCCTCCCCCTACAGTGCCCGTCCGCTCCCGCGCCCGGAACCCCCCGCACGGCACCCCCGTCCGACGGGCCGGTCACCCCGTCCGGGCGTCCGCGTACTTCGGCTCCGTCCGCGGGTCCAGGGCGAGCCGGTAACCGCGCTTGACCACCGTCTGGATCAGTTCGGGGGCGCCGAGGGCGCCGCGCAGGCGGGCCACGGCGGTCTCCACCGCGTGCTCGTCGCGGCCCGCTCCCGGGAGGGCGCGCAGCAGCTCCGCGCGGGCGACGACCCAGCCGGGCCGCCGGGCCAGCGCCCGCAGCAGGGACATCCCGGCCGGCGGCACGGGCCTGAGCTCGTCGTCCACCAGGACCGCGTGCCCGCGGATCTCCATCCGGTGCCCGGCGACGGGCAACGTGCGGGCCCGGGCGGGCAGTTCCCGGCAGAGCAGCTGGACGAGGGGGCCGAGGCGGAAGCGCTCGGGCTGGACGGTGCCGACGCCGTGGCCCTGCAGCGGCAGCGCGGTGACCGGGCCGACACAGGCGGGCAGGACGTCGTGGCCGAGGGCGGCGACCAGGTCGTCGAGCAGGCCGCGCTCCCCGGCCCGGGACAGCAGGGACGCGGCGGCGGGCGCGCTGGTGAAGGTGACCGCGTCCAGGGACCGGGAGACGGCGGCGTCCAGCAGCCGGTCGAGGGGTCCGAGGTCCTCCGGCGGCAGCCACCGGTAGACCGGCACCCCCACCACCTCCGCTCCCCCGGCCCGCAGCGACTCCACGAACCCGGGCAGCGGCTCGCCGTGCAGCTGGACGGCGATGCGCAGGCCCTCGACGCCCTCCTCGAGGAGCCGGTCGAGCACCTCGGCCAGGGACTCCGACGCCGGCGACCACTCCTCGGTCAGCCCGGCGGCCCGGATCGCGCCCTTCACCTTGGGGCCGCGCGCCAGGATCCGCGCCCCGCTCAGCCGCGCCAGCAGGTCCTCGCCCAGCCCCCAGCCGTCGGCGGCCTCCACCCAGCCCCGGAAGCCGATGGCGGTGGTGGCGACCGCGATGTCCGGGGCCCGCCCGATGATCTCCTCGGTGGCGGCCAGCAGTTCGCCGTCGTCGGCCAGCGGCACGATCCGCAGGGCCGGCGCGTGCAGCACGGCGGCTCCGCGCCGCTCCAGCAGCGCGCCCAGCTCGTCGGCCCGGCGCGCCGCGGTCACCCCCACGGTGAAGCCCGCGAGGGGTCCGTGGTCCGGTCGCTGTCGTTCGTCGTCCATGGTTCCTGCCCCGCTCGGGTCGGCGTCCTGCGGGGAGTGCGGCTCCTCCCCTGCCGAGCGAGCCTGTCAACGATCCGTGACGGGCTCGGTTCGGCCTCGTGTCACCAGTGTTACGTCCCCTCCCGTCACACCCCGGCCCGGGCGGGCCGCGGCCCCTCCTCCGCCGCGGCGCCGGCGGCGGCCGGGCGGGCCGCCGGGCGGCGAAGGTATACGGCCCAGGTGACCACGGAGCAGACCGCGTAGCAGGCGAGGAAGACGGCGAACGCGCCGGTGCCGGAGCCGTGCGAGAGGAAGGACTGGCGGAAGGCCAGGTTGATGCCGACCCCGCCGAGCGCGCCCACCGCGCCGATCAGCCCCATGGCCGCCCCGGACAGCCGGCGCCCCCGCGCGGCGGCCTCCTCGCCGCGCAGCCCCCGGGCCAGGGCCCGGGCCTGGAAGATGCCGGGGATCATCTTGTACGTCGAGCCGTTGCCGACGCCGGTCAGCACGAACAGCACCATGAAGACCGCGGTGAACAGCGCCGGCGACTCCCGCAGGGAGGCGACGACCAGTACGGCGGTCGCCGCGCCCATGGCGACGAAGTTCCCCAGGGTGATCCGCGCGCCGCCGTACCGGTCGGCGAGCCGTCCGCCCACCGGGCGGACCAGGGAGCCCAGCAGCGGGCCGAGGAAGGTGACGTACGCGGCCTCCAGCGGGGTGCGGCCGAACTGGCTCTGGAGCACCTGCCCGAAGGCGAAGCCGTAGCCGATGAACGAGCCGAAGGTGCCGAGGTAGAGGAAGGCCATGAGCCAGGTGTGCGGGTCCCGCGCGGCCTCCCGCGCGGCCCCGGTGTCGCTCCGCACCGGGGCGAGGTTGTCCATGTACCGCGCGGCGAGCACGGCGGCGGCGACGATCAGCGGGACGTAGAGGCCGAGCAGCACCCGCGGCCCGCCGCCCGCCCCGATGACCGCGAGGGCGGCGAGCTGGACCACGGGCACGCCGATGTTGCCGCCGCCGGCGTTCAGGCCGAGCGCCCACCCCTTCTTCCTGAGCGGGAAGAAGGCGTTGATGTTGGTCATGGAGGAGGCGAAGTTGCCGCCGCCGGCGCCGGCCAGCAGGCCGACCAGCAGGAAGGTGGAGAAGGACGTCCCCGGCTCCATCACCGCGAACGCGGCGACGGTGGGCACGAGCAGCAGCCCGGCGCTGACCACCGTCCAGTTCCGTCCGCCGAAGACCGCGACCGCGAAGGTGTACGGGACCCGGACCACGGCGCCGACCAGCGTGACCGCGGACGTCAGCAGGAACTTGTCGGCCGGGGTGAGCCCGTACTCCGGGCCCATGAAGAGCACCAGCACGGACCACATCGCCCACACCGAGAAGCCGACGTGCTCGGACAGCACGGAGAACAGGAGGTTCCGGCGGGCGACCCTCTCCCCGGTCGCGTTCCAGAAGGCCTCGTCCTCCGGGTCCCAGTGCTGGATCCAGCGTCCGCCCCTGTTCGGGCTCGGGGGTGCGGGGGCCGGGCTCGGGGCTGTCATGACGCCTCCACTGTTCTCCGGGACGCGGACGGTGCCGCGCGGGGCCGGTCCCGAAGGTAGGGAGGGGGCGTTTCGGGTCTGTGGCAGCGGGTGACCGCCGGGGAACGTTGCTCTCACTCCCGGCGGGTGCGGGGTGAGAGGTGCCGGGCGCACCGGTCGGGCGCCGGTTCCCCGGGGGCTGCCGGTACGGGTTCCGCCGGGCCACCCGCTTTCACGGGCGGCGGACCGACGGCGCGGGCTGACGCCGTACCGGGCCCGGGGAGCCTCTCCACGGGCCGGCGGACGCAGCACGGGTCTCGGCTCCGGGGCCGGGGCCGTCGTGGTGCCGCGTCCGGCCGGGTACGTCGCCGGCGACGTCCGCCTCGGCAGCGGCTCGGTGCTCCGGATCACCGGTGGCCCCGCTTCACGGTTCGACGTCGAGCTCGAACCACACCACCTTGCCCGTGCTCAGCCGGGTCGCGCCCCACCGCCGGGCCAGCCGGTTCACCAGGTACAGCCCGCGCCCGCCCTCGTCGGTGGCCCGCGCCTGCCGCATCCGCGGCAGCTGCGGCACGTCGTCACCGACCT
The DNA here is from genome assembly GCF_055574875.1 of Streptomyces sp. NPDC034670. Classification (NCBI taxonomy): domain Bacteria; kingdom Bacillati; phylum Actinomycetota; class Actinomycetes; order Kitasatosporales; family Streptomycetaceae; genus Streptomyces; species Streptomyces sp. NPDC034670. Next base: position 69,539 of record NZ_JBVITR010000020.1, on the reverse strand, counting down.
CGCAGCGCAGCACGTCGGTGCGCAGCAGCCGCAGCGTGACCGGCCGGGTGGCGTACCGCACGGCGTTGGTCACCACCTCGCTGACCAGCAGCTCCACCGGGTCGGTCAGCTCCTCCAGGCCCCAGCGGGACAGCGCCCGCCGGGCCAGGCGGCGGGCCCGGCCGGGGGCGGCGTCCTCCGGCTCCAGGAACCAGTACGCCACGTCGCTCGGCGCGATCCCGTCGAAGCGGGCGGCGAGCAGCGCGATGTCGTCGTCCCGGTCGCCCGGCCCGAGCATGTCCAGCACCTCGTCGCACAGCGCCTCCAGCGGCGGCGGATGGTCCGGGCCGGTCAGCTGCGCGGTCGCGGCGAGCTTCTCGCGCAGCTGCTCGATGCCGGTCCACACGTCCCGCAGCCGGGACTCCACCAGGCCGTCGGTGTACAGCAGCAGGGTCGCCCCGGCGGGCGCCTCCAGCTCCACCGCCTCGAAGTCCACCCCGCCGACGCCGATCGGGGCGCCCGCGGGCACCCGCAGCACCTCCGCCCGGCCGCCCAGGTGCAGCAGCACGGGCGGCGGGTGGCCGGCGTTGGCGACGGTGATGCGGTGCGCGACCGGGTCGTAGACCGCGTACAGGCAGGTCGCCATGCGGTCCACCCCGAGCCGCTGGGCCTGCTCGTCGAGGTGGTGCAGCACCTCCTGCGGCGGCAGGTCCAGGCCGGCCAGGGTCTGCGCGGTGGTGCGCAGCTGGCCCATGATCGCGGCCGACGTCATGGAGTGGCCCATGACGTCCCCGACGACCAGCGCGACCCGGCTGCCCGGCAGCGGGATCGCGTCGTACCAGTCGCCGCCGACCCGCGCGGTCTCCGCGGCCGGCAGGTAGCGGGACGCCAGCCGCACCCCGGTGCAGCGGGGCAGGTGCTCCGGCAGCATGGTGCGCTGCAGCTCGTCCGCGATGTACGCCTCGCGCCCGTACAGCACCGCCTTGTCGATGCCCAGCGCGCTGTGCGTGGCGAGCTGCGCGGCGACCAGCAGGTCGTCGGCCTCGAAGGGGATGCGCTCCGGACCGCGCAGGAACAGCGCGGCGCCGATCACCCGGCGCCGGCCGCGCAGCGGCGCGAGGATCGCCCGCTGTCCGTCCGGCACGGTCCCTGCCCCCTCCTCGCCGAGGAGTTCGGGCAGCGCGGCGCGGGCGGCCGGCGCGTCCGTGAACACCGGCCGCACCCCGCGCAGCACCTCCGCGAGCGCGCTGCCGGGCCGCACCGTGCACAGCTCCTCGCCGACCGAGTCCAGCTCGTTCGGCTCCGGCGGCGCGATCGGGGCGAACCCGCTCTCGGTGTCGCGGTCGGCGGGGATCCGGTCGCTGCGCCGCAGCCGCAGCACCAGCGGGCCGGTGGGCCGCTCGTCGCCCACCGGCAGCGGTTCGCGCAGGTAGACCAGGATCGCGTCGGAGAAGGTGGGCACGGTGGCCCGGCACAGCCCCATCACGATCTCGTCCAGGTCGATGCCGCGGGCGATCCGCCGGGTCGCCGCGCCGACGAACCGCAGCCGGTCCCCGTCCCGCCGCATCGGCGTGGGCCGTCCGGGCGGGGTGGCCTGCCCGGTGCGGCGCTCCCGGCCGTCCGGGCCCGGCACCGGTCCGCCTCCCTGGCCCGTGGCCGGCTGGGCCGGGATGCCCTCGGGCGCGGGCCGCGGCCGGTGCACGTCCGGCCCGGCACCGTGCTCGGCACCCGGCTGGGAGTGCTCGGAGGCGGGGCCGGCCGCCGTGTCCTGCCCGGCGCCGCCGGGGTCCGCCGCGCCCGGCGCCGTCTCCGGCGGCGCGGGGGACGAGGAGCCGGGCGCGGCGGGCTCACCGCCGGAGCGGGCCTGTGCCGGTAAGGCGGCTCCCGTGTCCGGCGTGCGGTCCGGTCCCTGGGCGCGCACGGACGCCCCGGGGGGATCCCCGGGGTCCGCGCCCGGCTGCGGGCGGTCGAAGGAGGTCGGCTGCTCCGTCACGCGCGTGAAGTCCATCCGTCCGGGGCCGCGCGCCGTGCGCGCAGTGCGTCCCGCCGAAACTCCGATACCCCGAACACGTGCCCGGGGAACGGGGTTCCCGCGTGGCCGGAGGCCGTGCCCGTGCCGCCGGGCGACCGTCCCCGGTCCGTGCCGGTGTTGCCGTACCCCTCGCTCACGTCCTGCCGCCCCTCGGTGACGATCGGTCAAGCCCAGCGTGTGTTCCGTCGGTTGGTGCCCCGCTCCTTGCGGAGGACGATCCTACGTTTCTTGCCCGGGGGCGTATCAAGGGTCTCATGGGGACGTGTGCGCGGGCGTGCGGTCCCAGTCCCGCGGCAGGGACGGCACCGCCCAGGACGGATCGGGGCGCCAGTGCTGCCAGCCCTCCGAGAAGGGCGGCCCCCAGGCCGCGATCGTCTCCACCGCGGCCCGCCCGGCCTCCCGCACCCTCCCGGCCAGCGCCTCGTCCACCAGGCCGTCGTGCCGCGCCTGCGCGAACTCGTCCTCGTCCCGCCAGTGCCAGCTGCGGTCCGGGTGCACCGAGATGTCCAGGAAGTGGTCCTCGGAGTCCACTCCGCCCGACCAGCGGGACAGCGGCTCCTCCAGGTTCACGTACCAGTTCTTGAACCGCCAGCCCGGGTCCCAGAACAGCCACACCGACCAGGGGTCACCGGGCCGGGCCAGCTTCAGCACACCGGTGCCGGACCAGCGGTCGCGCCGCACGGTGCGCGGCTTGGTGTACCGGGTGGCCAGCGGCTCCCGGTGCACGGGGGTGCCGTCGGCGAGCACCGGCTTCACGCACTCGGTACCGGGGGCCATCCACACGGCGAGCAGCTCCGGGCCGTCGCGGACGACCGTGACGGGGCGCGCGATGTGGAAGCGTGCGCCGCCGTTCTCCCGGTACCGCCACAGGATCTGCGTCCCGGGCGCCCAGAAACCCGTCGTACCGTCCGCGTCCCCGCGTCCGACGCCTCTCACCGCTCCGTCCTCCGTCATGCGCAGATATTAGGTGCCCCGGGCACACGACGCCGTGGCCCCCGCCGCGGTTCCCCCGGGCGGAGGGCTTCACGGGCGTGTCATCCGCAGGACGTCCAGCGCCTCGTCGAGCTGCTCCGCGGTGAGGTCCCCGCGCTCGACGTAGCCGCTCTCCAGGACCACCTGCCGGATGGTCTTCCGCTCGGCCAGCGCCTTCTTGGCGACCTTGGCGGCCTCCTCGTAGCCGATGTACCGGTTGAGCGGGGTGACGACGGAGGGCGAGGACTCGGCGTACTCCCGGGCGCGGTCGCGGTGCGCGACGATCCCGTCGACCGTGCGATCGGCGAGCAGCCGGGAGGCGTTCGCGAGCAGCCGGATCGACTCCAGCACGTTCTTCGCGATGACCGGCAGCATGACGTTGAGCTCGAAGTTGCCCGAGGCGCCGGCGGTGGCCACGGCCGCGTCGTTGCCGACGACCTGCGCGCAGACCATGAGCACGGCCTCCGGGACGACCGGGTTGACCTTGCCGGGCATGATCGAGGAGCCGGGCTGGAGGTCGGGGAGGCTGATCTCCGCCAGTCCGGTGCGGGGGCCGGACGCCATCCACCGCAGATCGTTGGTGATCTTCGTCAGGCCGACGGCGATGGTCCGCAGCTGGCCGCTGGTCTCCACGATCCCGTCCCGGGCGCCCTGCGCCTCGAAGTGGTCGCGCGCCTCGGTCAGCGGCAGCCCGGTGACGCGGGCGACCTCCTCGATGACGGCGGCGGAGAAGCCCGGCGGGGTGTTGATGCCGGTGCCGACGGCGGTCCCGCCGAGGGGCAGTTCGGCGAGGCGGGGCAGGGAGGCGTGCAGCCGCTCGACCCCGTACCGCACCTGGGCCGCGTAGCCGCCGAACTCCTGACCGAGCGTCACCGGCGTGGCGTCCATCAGGTGCGTCCGCCCGGACTTCACCACGTCGGCGAACTCCTCGGCCTTGCGCTCCAGGGAGGCCGCCAGGTGCTCCAGGGCCGGGACCAGGTCGCGGACGACGGCGGCGGTGGCGGCGATGTGGATCGAGGACGGGAAGACGTCGTTGGACGACTGCGAGGCGTTGACGTGGTCGTTGGGGTGCACGTCCCGGCCGAGCCGCTCGCTCGCGAGGGTGGCGACGACCTCGTTGGCGTTCATGTTGGACGAGGTCCCGGAACCGGTCTGGAACACGTCGACCGGGAAGTGCTCGTCCCACCGGCCCTCGGCGACCTCGGCGGCCGCCTCCTGGATCGCCCCGGCGAGGTCCTCGTCCAGCACCCCGAGCCGGGCGTTCACCTTCGCCGCGGCGCCCTTGATGCGGGCGAGGGCCTCGATGTGGGCGCGTTCGAGGCGCTGTCCGGAGAGGGGGAAGTTCTCCACGGCGCGCTGGGTCTGGGCGCGCCACTTGGCGTCGGCCGGGACCTTCACCTCCCCCATGGAGTCGTGCTCGGTGCGGTAGCGCCGGTCGTCGTCCGTGGTCGTCATCGTCGTACCTCCGAAGGTTCACAGCGGTGGTGCCGGCCGGGTGTATTCCTGCGACTCCCCGTGCCAGCATCCCCCGCGGGTACCCACCACGGGCTCCGCCCCGCCGCGCGGGGCGGCGGGGCGGACCCCGGTGGGGGGACGGGGAGGCGGTCAGTCGTCGCGCGGGGACGTGCCGCCGGCCGGGAGGGCCGTCTGCACGGCCTGCTGCCAGAGGGTGTGGGCGATGCCGTCGGCGGCGCGGTCCAGGCCGGTGGTGTTGACGTTGGAGAGGGTGTCGCAGGAGCGGTGGTAGCAGGGGTCGTAGGACGCGCCGGCCGTGCCGCCCCACTTGGAGGCCTGCGCGGAGGTCTTGCGGGCGCCGGCGCCCATCGCGTAGCCGGAGGTCGGGATGCCGGCCTGCTGGAAGGGGTAGTCGTCGCTGCGCCCGGCGCCCTCGGTGTTCTCCTCGGGCCGCAGGCCCAGCGAGTCCCAGTACGCCTTCAACGGCGCGGCGGCCGACGTGGTGATGCGGTTGATGAAGTAGCCGCCGTTGGTGGAGGCGACCATGTCGAAGTTGTAGTACGCCCGGATCCTGGAGCGCTGGGCCGAGGACAGCGAACGGACGTAGAACTCCGAACCGTTGAGGCCCTGCTCCTCGTCGGTCCACCAGGCGAAGCGGACCCGGTTGCGCATCGCGGGGTTCTGCTGGGCCAGCGCCAGGGCGTTCTCGAGGAGCGCGGCCGAGCCGGAGCCGTTGTCGTTCATGCCGGGGCCCGCCGCGACGCCGTCGAGGTGGGCGCCGAACATGTAGACGTTGTTCGCGTCGCCCTTCGGCCACTCGGCGATCAGGTTGGGGCCGGCCCCGCTGGTGCAGCCGGAGGTGCAGGGCTGTTCGGTGACGGTGTAACCGGCCGCCTGCAGCCTTCCCTTCACGTAGGCGACGGAGTCGCGGTAGCCCTGGGTGGTGGAGCGGCGGTTGCCGCCGTTGCGGCCGGCGATGGCGCTCAGTTCGCTCAGGTGCGCCCGCACCTTGGCCACGTCGATGTCGGGCGCGGCGCTGACGGCCGCGGAGGCGGAGGCGGAGGCGGTCGCCGGGCCGGCCGCGACGGCGGGGAGCGCCGCGGCGCCCAGCACGACGGCGAGGGAGAGGCCCGCTCCTGCAAGTCTTCGTGTCACCAGGTCTCCTCGGAGAGGTGGCGGTGGGGTGTCCGCAGGCGCTCCCGTGATGGCATGCACATGTCGGACTGGTGGGAAGAGTCGCAGCAGCGGTTGAAAGAGGCAACGGATCCGGGGCCCGCACGGACAGGTTGTCCGAAAACGGCGATCCGGGTCCGCTATGCGGACGCTCGCCCCCGGGCGTGCACCCGTCGGCGGGCGTTCACCCGGAGGGGTGACGGTCCGGGCCGAACGCACCGGGCCGGGACCCCCGGACCGGGAACGACGGCGGGCCGGGAACGACGGCGGGCCGGCCCGGGAGCACCCGGACCGGCCCTGGACGCGTCGGCGCGGGCGTTACGCCAGACCCGGACCCCGCACCGGGATCGACGTGAACGTCGGCTGCGGCGCCGGGTCCTGGAAGAAGTCGTTGCCCTTGTCGTCGACGACGACGAACGCCGGGAAGTCCTCGACCTCGATCTTCCAGACGGCCTCCATGCCCAGCTCCTCGTACTCGAGGACCTCGACCTTCTTGATGCAGTCCTGGGCCAGGCGTGCCGCCGGGCCGCCGATGGAGCCGAGGTAGAAGCCGCCGTGCGCCTTGCACGCGTCGGTGACCTGCTTGCTGCGGTTGCCCTTGGCGAGCATCACCTTGGAGCCGCCCGCCGCCTGGAACTGCTCGACGTAGGAGTCCATCCGGCCGGCCGTGGTCGGACCGAAGGAGCCGGAGGCGTAGCCCTCGGGGGTCTTGGCCGGACCGGCGTAGTACACCGGGTGGTCCTTGAGGTACTGCGGCATCTCCTCGCCCGCGTCCAGCCGCTCCTTGATCTTGGCGTGCGCGATGTCGCGGGCGACGACCAGCGGGCCGGTGAGCGAGAGCCGGGTCTTCACCGGGTACTTGGTGAGCTCGGCCAGGATGTCGTCCATCGGCTGGTTGAGGTCGATCCGCACGACCTCCCCCTCGTCGGCCAGCTGCTCGTCCGTCGTCTCCGGCAGGAAGCGCGCCGGGTCCTTCTCCAGCTGCTCCAGGAAGACGCCCTCGGCGGTGATCTTCGCGACGGCCTGGCGGTCGGCGGAGCAGGAGACGGCGAGGGCGACCGGGCAGGACGCGCCGTGCCGGGGCAGGCGGATCACGCGCACGTCGTGGCAGAAGTACTTGCCGCCGAACTGCGCGCCGATGCCGATCCGCTGCGTCAGCTCGAAGACCTTCTCCTCCAGTTCCTTGTCCCGGAAGCCGTGGCCGAGCGGGGAGCCCTCGGTCGGCATGTTGTCCAGGTAGTGCGCGGAGGCGTACTTGGCGGTCTTCAGCGCGTACTCGGCCGAGGTGCCGCCGACGACGATCGCCAGGTGGTACGGCGGGCAGGCGGCCGTACCGAGCGAGCGGATCTTCTCCTCCAGGAACTTCATCATGGAGGCCTCGTTCAGGACGGCCTTGGTCTCCTGGTACAGGAAGCTCTTGTTGGCCGAGCCGCCGCCCTTGGCCATGAACAGGAACTTGTAGGCGTCGCCGTCGGTCGCGTACAGCTCGATCTGGGCGGGGAGGTTGGTGCCGGTGTTCTTCTCCTCCCACATGGTGAGCGGGGCCATCTGCGAGTAGCGCAGGTTCAGGTTCCGGTACGCGTCGTAGATGCCCCGGGACAGGGCCTCCTCGTCGCGGCCGCCGGTCAGCACGTTCTGGCCGCGCTTGCCCATGACGATCGCGGTGCCGGTGTCCTGGCACATGGGGAGCACGCCGGCCGCCGCGATGTTGGCGTTCTTCAGCAGGTCCAGGGCGACGAACTTGTCGTTGGCGCTGGCCTCCGGGTCGTCGATGATGCGGCGCAGCTGGGCGAGGTGCGCGGGGCGCAGGTAGTGCTGGATGTCCTTGACGGCCTCCTCGGCGAGCTTGCGCAGCGCCTCCGGCTCCACCTTGAGGAAGGTCCGCCCGTCGGCCTCGAAGGTGGAGACACCCTCGGAGGTCACCAGCCGGTAGGGGGTGGTGTCCTCCCCCGTGGGGAGCAGATCGGCGTACTCGAACTCAGGCATCTCGCCCATTCCTCACTCGACAGACGACGGCCCGCCTCCGTCGGCGGGCGCTCACCAGCGTAGGACCTGCCGCCGGGGGCGGACCTGTGAGGTTGTCCTCAGTCGTTCCCGGCGGTCGTTCCCGGCGGTCGTTCCCGGTGGTCGTTCCCGAGTTGTTCCCGGCGGGGGCTGGTCGCGATCTATCGCGTCTGGGTACGCTGTGACCGTGGACCTTCAGAAGCACGCCCAGCAGCCGGACACGGCTCCGCGCCCCGCCGAACTGCGCGCCTCGGACGCCGACCGCGACCGCGTCGCCGACCTCCTGCGCGAGGCCCTCGCGGAGGGCCGCCTGACCGCCGAGGAGCACGCCGAGCGCGTCGAGGGTGTGCTGGCCGCCAAGACGACCGGGGAGCTCGAGGCCTTCATCCGGGACCTCCCGGGCGCCCACCAGCGGGGCGCGGTCCACGCCTCCGTGCCCAGCCGCCCCACCGCCGGCGCGGTACCGGCGGACCCCGACGACAACGTGGTCGCGGTCTTCGGCTCCGCGGTCCGCAAGGGCCGCCGGCGGGCGGGCCGCCGCATCCACGCGTACGCGGTCTTCGGCAACGTCGAGATCGACCTCAGCGAGGCCCTCTTCGACCACCAGCAGGTGGTGATCAAGGCGTTCTCGGTCTTCGGCAACGTCGAGGTCCGGGTCCCGGAGAACGTGTCGCTGCGCGGCATGGGCGGCGGCGTCCTCGGCAACTTCGAGGTGGACACGCTGGACGCGGCCGATCCGCAGGCCCCCGTGGTCTACGTGGACGGCTGGGCGGTGCTGGGCAACGTCGAGGCGCGGCCCAAGCGCGGCAAGCTCGTGGCGGACATCCTCGACAAGGTGCAGCGTTCGGTCGACCGGGGTTTGCGCAGGCACCTGGACCGTTGACACCCGTGAACCGGTCGGGGCCAAGGCGCCCCGTCCGTGAGCGGCGGGGCGGTCCGGCGGTGAAATCCGGTGCCGGGCACGGCGGTTGGGGACTCAGTGCATAGGCGCGCGCACAGCGGGTAAGCCTTGCTGCATCGTGTCTCGCTCGCGAAGCCGTCGTCAGGAGTAGACCGTGCTGCAACCGCCGCATTCGTCCCTGCAGGTAGCCGCTGTTCCGGCCCAGCGAGGGGCTCCGCGAGACAGGGACCAGGACGCTCCCTGGCACACCGAGGCGGTGTGCCGGCGCGACGAGGCCGGGTTGTTCTTCGCCCCCTCGAAGGAACCGACCGCCGCCCGGCTCTCCCGCGAGGAGGCCGCCAAGCAGGTCTGCGCACGCTGTCCGGTGATGGTGGAGTGCCGCGAGCACGCCCTGCTCCAGCCCGAGCCCTACGGTGTCTGGGGCGGGCTGACCGCCGCCGAGCGCCGCGTGGTGCTGGCCCGGCGCCGGCGGCGCGAGATGGAACTGAAGAAGACGGCGCGCACGACGGGACGCATAGCCGCGGCCGGCTAGCCGGCCGCCGGCCGGCCGCGGGTGCGCGGAGGCCGCGGGGAGGCGAAAGGGGCGCCCTCTCCGCACCGGGGGCGCCCCTTCCTCACGACCGGGGCCTCGCGGACCTCACTTGGCGCGGTCGAAGTCGATCGCGCTGTACGCCCGCAGCTTGCTCAGCCGGTGCTCGGAGTCGATCCGGCGGACCGTGCCCGACTTGGAGCGCATCACGATCGAGTCGGTCGTGGCGGTCTCGGAGCGGTAGCGCACCCCGCGCAGCAGCTCGCCGTCGGTGATGCCGGTGGCCACGAAGAAGACGTTCTCGCCGGAGACCAGGTCGTCCGTGGTCAGCACCCGGTCCAGGTCGTGCCCGGCGTCGACGGCCCGCTGCCGCTCCTCGTCGTCCTTGGGCCACAGCTTGCCCTGGATGGTGCCGCCCAGGCACTTCACGGCGCAGGCCGAGATGATGCCCTCGGGGGTGCCGCCGACGCCGAGCAGCATGTCGATGCCGGTGCCCTCGCGCAGCGCGAGGATCGAGCCGGCCACGTCGCCGTCGGAGATCAGCTTGATGCGGGCACCGGTCTCCCGGATCTCCTTGATGACGCCCTCGTGCCGCGGCCGGTCCAGGATCACCACGGTGACGTCCTCGGGGGTGACCCGCTTGGCCTTGGCGACCCGGCGGATGTTCACGCTCACCGGCGCGTCGATGTCGACGAAGTCGGCGGCCTCGGGGCCGGTGACCAGCTTGTCCATGTAGAACACGGCCGAGGGGTCGAACATCGAGCCGCGTTCGGCGGCGGCCAGCACCGCGATCGCGTTCGTCATGCCCTTGGCGGTCAGCGTGGTGCCGTCGATCGGGTCGACGGCGATGTCGCACTCCGGCCCGGTCCCGTCGCCCACGCGCTCCCCGTTGAAGAGCATCGGGGCCTCGTCCTTCTCGCCCTCGCCGATGACGACGACGCCGTTCATCGAGACGGTGGAGACGAGGGTCCGCATGGCGCGCACCGCGGCGCCGTCGGCGCCGTTCTTGTCCCCGCGTCCGACCCAGCGGCCGGCGGCCATCGCGGCGGCTTCGGTGACCCGTACGAGCTCCAGGGCGAGGTTGCGGTCGGGGGCCTCGGAGGGCACATCGAGCTCGGACGGCAAGTGATGGTGTTCGGTCATCGGAGCGCACCTTTCTGTACGACGACGGCCGGATGAGGGTGTGGGTCACGACTCTATCGCCGGACAGACAATATGAGCAGGGCCCCCCACGGATGAGCGCACCGGGCACCTGCGACGATAGGAGGCGTGGCAGGAAAGAACAGCATGCAGAAAACGGCCCGGGACATGATCCTGTCCCTGGGGCTCATCGGACTCGTGGCGGGCTTCGTCTGGCTGTTCATCCCGCATGACGACAGCGCGCCCGACCTCCAGCGGGTGGACTACCGGGTCGACCTGCTCACCGCCCGTCGCGCCGCCTCCTACCCGGTGGCCGCCCCCGAGGGCCTGCCCGAGGCGTGGAAGCCCACCTCCGTCCGCTTCCGCAGCGACGAGGGCGACCACTGGCACCTCGGCTACCGGACTCCCGAGGGGCAGTACGCGGCGCTCGAGCAGTCCACCCAGAAGCGGCCGCTCTTCATCGAGGACGCGACGCAGGGCGCGCGGGAGACCGGGACCACCCAGCGGATTGACGGCAGGACCTGGACCCGGTACGAGGGCGGCCGCTACGACGCCCTGGTGCTCGAGGGCGACGACGGCTCGACCACGGTGGTGGCGGGCACGGCGTCGTTCGGGGAGCTGACGGAGATGGCCGAGGCGCTGCGGACCGGGTGACGGTGCCCGCCGCACGACGGGGCCCCGGCGGATCGACCGATCCGCCGGGGCCCCGTCGCGCGGCGGGCACCGTTCCCGGGCTCAGACGGTGGTGACGACCTGCTCGTACTCCAGGCGCGGGCTGCGCGGGAACCAGGCGTCCGGGCCGGGGCGGCCGATGTTGACGACCATCAGCGGGGTGTGGTCGTCGTCCAGGAACTCCTTGCGCACGCCCTCGAAGTCGAGGCCGGTCATCGGGCCGGCCGCCAGGCCGGCGGCGCGCACGCCGATGATGAAGTAGGCGGCCTGGAGGGCGGCGTTCAGCGCGGCGGAGCCCTCGCGCGCCGGGCGCTCGGAGAAGAGGTCCTTGGCCTGCGGGAAGTGCGGGAAGAGCTGCGGCAGCTCCTCGTGGAACTCGTTGTCCGCCGAGAGGATCGCGACCAGCGGGGCGGCGGCCGTCTTGGCCCGGTTGCCCTCGGCCAGGTGGGCGACCAGGCGCTCGCGGGCCTCGGGGGAGCGGACCAGGGTGATGCGCAGCGGCGACTGGTTCATGGAGGTCGGGCCGTACTTGACCAGGTCGTAGATCGCCCGCACCTGCTCGTCGGTCACCGGCTCGTCGGTGAACGTGTTCGCGGTGCGCGCCTCGCGGAACAGCAGGTCCTGGGCGGCGGAGTCAAGAACGAGAGACATGTGTGAACTTTCTCGGAGGGACGTCGGTGCCGTGCGTCCGCGTGGGGACGCGGGACGTCCGTGCGGGGAGCACGGCACCGGCTGACACGGACGACCGTACGCGCAAGAAGTTCAACTTTCAACTTCACCCGGAGTCCGTGGTCCACCTCACCGGCGCCGCGGGGGCGGGAGCACCCGCGGGCGCCCTCCGCCCCCCCCGGCCCCGGGCCCGCGCGACCTACTCGGCCGCCTCGGCGTCCCCGGCGTCCTCCGTCCCGGACTCCTCCGCCAGCGCCGCGTCCAGCCGCGCCCGCGCACCGTCCAGCCAGCGCCGGCACACCCCGGCCAGCTCCTCGCCCCGCTCCCAGAGCGCGAGGGACTCCTCCAGCGTCGTGCCGCCCGCCTCCAGCCGCCGTACGACCTCGATCAACTCGTCCCGCGCCTGCTCGTACCCGAGCACCTCGGACTCCACCGCCTGCTCCGTCCCGCCCGTCCTGGTCCTGCCGGTCATCCGCCCACCCTACGCATCGACCCGTACCGTGAACTCGCCCTCGGACACCCGCGCCCGCAACGCCTCACCGGCCGCCACCTCGCCCGGGGCGCGCACCGCCTGCCCGTCGGCCCGCTGGAGGACGGCGTACCCGCGCCTCAGGGTCGCGGCGGGGGACAGCGCCACCACCCGCGCGTGGGTGTGCGCCAGCTCGGAGTCGGCCCGGTCCAGCTGGTGCCGCAGCGAACGCCGCCCCCGTTCGAGCAGCGCCGTGACCTCCTCGGCCCGGGTGTCGACCATCCGGTGCGGATCCTGCAGCGAGGGCCGGGCCAGCGCCTGGGCCAGCCCGCGCTCCTCCCGGTCCACCAGCGCCCGGACGCAGCGCCGCGCGCGGTCGCGCAGCATCCGCACCCGCTCGTGCTCCTCGCCCACGTCCGGGACGACCTTCTTGGCCGCGTCGGTCGGGGTGGACGCGCGCAGGTCGGCGACGTGGTCCAGCAGCGGGTTGTCCGGCTCGTGGCCGATCGCGGAGACCACCGGCGTACGGCAGGCGGCCACGGCCCGCACCAGCTGCTCGTCGGAGAACGGCAGCAGGTCCTCCACACTGCCGCCGCCGCGCGCCACGATGATCACGTCCACCTCGTCCAGCGCGTCCAGCTCCTTCACGGCCTGGACGACCTGCGGCACCGCGTGCACCCCCTGCACGGCGACGTTGCGCACCTCGAAGCGGACGGCGGGCCAGCGGTGCCGGGCGTTCTCCAGCACGTCCCGCTCGGCGGCCGAGGCGCGCCCGCACACCAGCCCGATCCGCTGGGGCAGGAACGGCAGCGGCTTCTTCCGCTCCGGCGCGAACAGCCCCTCCCGGTCGAGGGACTTCTTCAGCTGCTCGAGCCGCGCGAGCAGCTCCCCGACCCCCACCGGCCGGATCTCGGCGGCCCGCAGCGACAGCTGCCCGCGCGGGGCGTACCACTCGGGCTTGCAGTGCACCACCACCCGCGCGCCCTCGCCCACCACGTCCGCCACCGCGTCGAACACCCGCCGGTAGCAGGTCACGCCCACGGAGATGTCGTGCGACGGGTCCCGCAGCGTCAGGAACACCACCCCGGCGCCCGGCCGCCGCGACAGCTGGGTGATCTGCCCCTCGACCCACACCGCGCCGAGCCGGTCGATCCACCCTCCGATGAGCCGCGACACCTCGCCGACCGGCAGGGGCGCTTCCGCAGACGTGTTGACAGCCATGCCGCGAGGGTAGTGCGCCCCGCCGACAACGCACCGTGATCGGCTCCCGGGCCCGGCCCTTACGATGGGACGCATGACCGCTTCGCCTGGCCGCCGTGTCCTGCTCGCCGCCCCCCGGGGCTACTGCGCGGGGGTCGACCGCGCCGTGATCGCCGTCGAGAAGGCCCTGGAGCAGTACGGGGCCCCCGTCTACGTCCGGCACGAGATCGTGCACAACAAGTACGTCGTGCAGACCCTGGAGAAGAAGGGCGCCGTCTTCGTCGAGCGGACGGAGGAGGTCCCGCCGGGCAACATCGTGATGTTCTCCGCGCACGGCGTGGCGCCCGTCGTCCACGAGGAGGCCGCACGCGGCCGGCTCGCCACCATCGACGCCACCTGCCCGCTGGTCACCAAGGTGCACAAGGAGGCGGTCCGGTTCGCCAAGGAGGACTACGACATCCTCCTGATCGGGCACGAGGGCCACGAGGAGGTCATCGGCACCTCGGGCGAGGCCCCCGACCACATCCAGCTCGTCGACGGCCCCGAGGACGTCGCCAAGGTGGAGGTCCGCGACCCGTCCAAGGTGGTCTGGCTCTCCCAGACCACCCTCTCCGTCGACGAGACCATGGAGACCGTCGACGCCCTGAAGGAGAAGTTCCCCCAGCTGGTCTCGCCGCCCAGCGACGACATCTGCTACGCCACCCAGAACCGCCAGCTCGCGGTCAAGCAGATGGGCGCCGAGGCGGACCTGGTGATCGTGGTCGGCTCGCGCAACTCCTCCAACTCCAAGCGGCTGGTGGAGGTCGCCAAGCTCGCGGGCGCCCGCGCGGCGTACCTGGTCGACTTCGCCGACGAGATCGACGAGGCCTGGCTGGAGGGCGTGGGCACGGTCGGCGTCACCTCGGGCGCCTCGGTGCCGGAGGTGCTGGTCGAGCAGGTGCTGGAGTGGCTGGCGCGGCGCGGTTTCGAGGACGTGGAGATCGTCAAGGCGGCCGAGGAGTCCATCACCTTCTCGCTCCCGAAGGAGCTGCGCCGCGACCTGCGCGAGGAGGCGGCGGCCCTGGTGGCCGAGCGCGGCGGCTCCGGGACGCCCGGCGCGGACTCCGGGAAGTGACGGGGGCGGTCGCGGGACGGGTCGCGTCCGGCCGGCCCGCGACCGGGCCCGTGAGGGCTCCGCGGCCGTCTCCCTGACGGCCCGCCGCACGTCGTAACGTGGGGCCATGGAGATCTTCGGCGTGGACATCGGCGGATCCGGCATCAAGGGTGCCCCGGTCGACCTGGACGACGGGGACCTGGCGCAGGAGCGCTGCAAGGTCCTCACCCCGCACCCCGCCACGCCGGACGCGGTGGCGGACGGCGTCAAGGAGGTCGTCGACCACTTCGGCTGGACCGGCCCGGTCGGCGTCACCTTCCCCGGAGTGGTCACCGGCGGCACCACGATCCGCTCGGCGGCCAACGTCGACAAGAGCTGGATCGACGTCGACGCGCGCGTGCTGCTCGGCGACCGCCTGGGCGGCCTGCCGGTGACGGTGGTGAACGACGCGGACGCGGCCGGTGTGGCCGAGATGCACTTCGGCGCCGGCCGGCACCGCAGGGGCACCGTGATCCTGCTGACCTTCGGCACCGGCATCGGCAGCGCCCTGTTCGTGGACGGCGTCCTCGTCCCCAACACCGAGCTGGGCCACCTGGAGCTGCGCGGTCACGACGCGGAGAAGCGCGCCTCCAGCAAGGCCAAGGAGGACCACGGCCTGTCGTGGGGGGAGTGGGCGCACCGCGTGCAGAAGTACCTGGCCCACGTGGAGATGCTGTTCTCGCCGGAGCTGTTCATCATCGGCGGGGGCGTCAGCCGCAAGGCCCAGAAGTTCCTGCCCCGCATCGAGGGCATCAAGGCCGAGATCGTCCCGGCGCAGCTGCAGAACAACGCGGGCATCGTGGGGGCGGCGATGCGGGCGGCCACGGGCGCGTAGCGGAGCGCGGGGCGCCCCGGGCGCGCACGGGCTTCGCCCGCGGCACCCGGCGCCTTCACCCCCGCGGCCGGTCCTGCGCGGCCCTCCGGCTGGCCGTGCGGATCCTGCGGGCCCTGCGGCCGAGCACGACCAGCCCGGCGGCGAGCGTCCCCCCGTACAGCCAGCCGGCCTGCGTCGCGAGGCCCGTCACCAGTCCCATCAGCCGGCCGCCGGTCCCGTCGCCGCCGTCGCCGGCCAGCGGGACCAGGCCCACGGCGAAGGCGATCGGCACGACGACGGGCGTGGTGAGCAGGTCGCCCTCGCGCACCCAGACCGCGGTCAGCACGCACACCGGCAGGAACAGCACGCCGTACACCGTCCGGGGCGCCCCGGACACCGCGGCGACCAGGAGCCCGAGGGCGAGCATCACCAGCCCGCAGAACAGGCCGCCGCCCAGTCCGGTGAGCCGCGGGCGGGGCAGCCGCCCGGCGGCCGGCGCGGGAGCGGGGCGCCGCCCGGGCGCCGGCCGGCGCCGCGGCACACGGGCGGGCCGTTCGGGCCGGACGGACCGCGCGACGCCGCCGCCCGCCGCCCGTCCCGCCTGCGGGGGCAGCCGGGACCCGGACGCCCCGGGCACCCCCTGTGACCTGGGCGGCCGGGGCGGCTTGGACGGCCTGGGCGGCGTGTCGCGTCGCGGTCCGTGCTGCGCGGGTCGCGTCCTGGGGTGCTCCATTGGACCAACTTAGGTCGTTTTATGTGCCGAACGGCCCCTCAGACACGCCGTGGACCACAGCTCGGCCGGACTTCGACGCACCGCCGGGGTGCGGGCGGGCACGCCGTAGACTGGTGGATCGGCCCACGCAGCCCAGTCGGCGGGTCCTCGCCCCCAACCTCACGTACGGGAAGTCGCAACGTGTCGCTCACGATCGGAATCGTCGGTCTGCCGAATGTCGGCAAGTCGACCCTGTTCAACGCCCTGACCAAGAACGACGTGCTGGCGGCCAACTACCCGTTCGCCACGATCGAGCCCAACGTCGGCATCGTCGGTGTCCCCGACGCCCGGCTGGCCGCGCTGGCCGAGATCTTCGGCTCCCAGCGCGTGCTTCCGGCCACGGTCGACTTCGTCGACATCGCCGGCATCGTGCGCGGCGCCAGCGAGGGCGAGGGGCTCGGCAACAAGTTCCTGGCGAACATCCGCGAGTCCGACGCGATCTGCCAGGTCATCCGCGCCTTCAAGGACGAGAACGTCGTGCACGTCGACGGCAAGGTCTCGCCGAAGGACGACATCGAGACGATCAACACCGAGCTGATCCTCGCCGACCTCCAGACCATCGAGAAGGTCCTGCCGCGCCTGCAGAAGGAGTCGCGGATCAAGAAGGACGTCCAGCCCAAGGTCAAGGCGGTCGAGGAGGCCAAGGAGATCCTGGAGAAGGGCGACACGCTCTTCGCGCACGGCATCGTCCAGGGCAGCGAGCGCGCCGAGCTCCTGCACGACCTGCACCTGCTCACCGCCAAGCCCTTCCTCTACGTCTTCAACGTCGACGAGGACGAGCTGGTCGACGAGGACTTCAAGAACGAGCAGCGCGCCCTGGTCGCCCCCGCCGAGGCGATCTTCCTCAACGCCAAGCTGGAGGCGGACCTCGCCGAACTGGACGAGGAGGACGCGCTCGAGCTGCTGGAGTCCGTCGGCGCCGAGGAGCCCGGCCTCGCCACCCTCGCCCGCGTCGGCTTCGACACCCTCGGCCTGCAGACGTACCTCACGGCCGGCCCGAAGGAAGCCCGCGCCTGGACCATCAAGAAGGGCGCCACCGCCCCCGAGGCCGCCGGTGTCATCCACACCGACTTCCAGAAGGGCTTCATCAAGGCCGAGGTCATCTCCTTCGAGGACCTCGTCGAGGCCGGCTCGGTCGCCGAGGCCCGCGCCCGGGGCCGGGCGCGCATGGAGGGCAAGGACTACGTGATGCAGGACGGCGACGTGGTCGAGTTCAGGTTCAACGTCTGACGCGTTCGGCGAAAGGCCGCCCGACCCGCGGTGGAGCGGGTCGGGCGGCCTTTCGCGGTCCGCGCGGAGTCCGCAGCGCGCCGGACGAGCCCGGCACGCGGGGAAGCGGTTGCGCCGCTTCGTCGACCTGCGGCCGGGCATCGGCGGACTGGTCCCCGTACGCCTTGCCGACGGCGGGCCGGGTCCGCTCCTCGGAGGCGGGCCGCGGGTGGGCGCGGATGTCCGGCGTCATGGTCGCGTCGGTGCGGCCGAGACGCCCGGAGATCGACACACCCCTGGTGAGGCATGTCCTCCGGGGAACAGCGGAGGTGTTCCCCCGGGGAACGCCCGACTCGTTGTCAGGACCACGGGTCGTCGCGGTCTTCGACGTCAGCCGTGCCGGGGCGCGGCATCGTGCGCGGGCCACGGTGAAGGCCGCTGCCCCCTGGCGGTCTCGACCGCGCGCATCCACGGCAGCGGCGCCATCGACCGGGCCGTCTCGTCGGTGGCGAGGTCGTCCGGCACGGCGCGCGGTTCGTCCCGGCCGTGAAGCCGGGCTGTCCCGTCGAAGACGCTTCCGCAGGATGCGCACGGAGCGGGAAACGATCACGTGCGACCCGGGAGCGGACCTCGCTCAGCACCCGCCCGGGCGTTGGTCCCCGCAGTGCGGCCCGATGCCCTCGCCGCCCGTGGCGGCGAGGCCGCGCGGGCCGGGGTGCGACACCTGGTGCCCGAGGCGTCGGGCGGGTACGGCGTCCGGGACGTCCCCGGTACGTCCTCCCCCGGCGCGGGGCCGACCCAGCAGTCGACTGATCACGCAGGACACGGTGTCAGCCCGTGTGCGGGGTCAAGTCGAGCACCACGTAGCCGTGGTGCTCGCGCCCGTGCGGCGAGCGGACGGTCGAGACGAATGCCTCGGCGGTGATCCGACGGTTCGCGTGGGCACTCAGCGGGCTGGTGACTTCGTGATCCACGCGTGCCGTGATGACACCCCGGTCGGCCGTCCCGGTCTCCACCGTTCCCCGCAGCACACCGCCGCCGACGGGCCCGCCCGTCAACCGTTCCGCGTGTTCCCCGGGCTGCGCGGCGCGCAGCGCATCCCGGCACCGCTGGGCGTTTCTCGAGCCGAGGCGGGAGGCCCGCACACCGTTGTACGGCGAACTCCAGGTCAGGCTGACATCGGTGCCCGAGTCAGCGAGTACCTCCGTCAGTCAGGTCGGCGAGACGGTTGGCTGTGCGCGCTGCGGCACCGTGGCCGAGGCGGCAGGAGAGGGGACGTACCGCCCGAAGGGCGATGAATCACCGGATGTCGCGCCATGGGGTGCGACGTACAGTGGAGAGCACGACCTCTGCCGGGCCTGCGGTACCGCCGTGCCGCAGCCACCCGCCGGCCCGGCCGGCACAACGCGGAGGATCGATGTGCTTACTCGTTCCTTTCCCTTCGGCGCCGAGTCGCCCGCCGCTCATGCGTGGACCCGTGAGGCCGCCTGCGTCGATGAGGACCCCGAACTGTTCTTCCCCCTGGACGAACGGGAGGCCGACCCGCAGGTCGCCGCCGCCCGGGCGGTCTGCCGCCGCTGCCGCGTCCTGCTCGCCTGCCGCTCCTGGGCCCTCGAGCACGGGGAGGACTCCGGCATCTGGGGCGGGACCACCGCCGGGCAGCGCCGCGCCATCAGCCGGGCGCTGCTCGACGACTCGGTGGGCGAGCGGCTCCGGATCGGGCGGCGCGGCCCGGGGGGCGACGACCCGGGCTCGTGAGCGCGCGGTGGTGGCCCGCCCCCGCACCGCACCCGGACGGCGGCGGGCCGGCGCCCGGCACCCGCCCCGGGGCCGGCGCCGCCGTCCGGGCCGTCCCGGGGGGAAGCGCGTACGGCAGGTGACCCTTCGTCCGGTACGCACGGCACGTGGTCCGGTCCCGTCCGGCGGCGGGTCGCACGGGAGGGCCGGTCCGGGGGCGCCGCCCTCCGGTGCCGGGCGGGTCGGGCCGCATCGGTCAGGAACGGAGAAGCGCGGGTCACCGGGCCGCTCCTAGCCTGATCCGCATGGACATCACCATTCACACGACCTTCCTCCCGCACGACGACCCGGACGCGTCCCTGGCCTTCTACCGCGACGTCCTCGGCTTCGAGGTCCGCAGCGACGTCGGGCAGGGCAGGATGCGCTGGATCACGGTCGGTCCCGCCGGCCGGCCCGGCACGTCCATCCTCCTGGCGCCGCCGGCCGCCGACCCCGGGATCACCGAGGACGAGCGCCGCACCATCGCGGAGATGATGGCCAAGGGCACCTACGGCTGGATCCTGCTGGCCACCCCGGACCTCGACGGCACGTTCGAGAAGGTCCAGGCCCACGACGTCGAGGTCGTCCAGGAGCCGACCGAGCAGCCGTACGGCGTCCGCGACTGCGCCTTCCGCGACCCCGCGGGCAACCTGGTCCGCATCCAGGAGCTCCGCTGAGCCGTCCGGCCGCTCCGCCGCCGGGCACCTCGCCGCCCGTTCCGGCGTGCGCCCGGCGAGAACCCGACGAGAAGGAGCCCTGCCATGTGCCACCCCTCGTGGGGGCGCGCCCGCGCCGAGGCGCAGCACCTGAGCGACCTCGCCCGCCTGCGCCGCGTCCGCGACCGGATCGACCGGGAGTACGCCCGGCCGCTCGACGTCCTGGCGCTGGCCCGCGAGGCGGGCATGGCCCCCGGGCACCTCGGCCGCCGGTTCCGGCTGGCCTACGGCCGTTCGCCGTACGCGTACCTGACGGCGCGTCGCGTCGAGCGCGCGGCCGCGCCGCCGGTCCACGGCGGCCCCGGCGTCACCGAGGCGGGCTCCGCGGCCGGCTGCCCGTCGCCGGCCGCCTTCGGCGCCCGCTCCACCGGACCGGCCGGCGTGCCGCCGGGCGCCCACCGGTCCGAGCCCCGGGTGCCGGCACTCCCCCTGGCGGCACCGTCCCGCCCGCGCGGGGCCTGAGGGGCGCGGCCCCCCTGCGCGGCGGCCGCCGGTCCGGCCGGCCGCCGCCGCGCCGCCTCCGCCGCCGGCGGACGTTCGGAACATGGCCGGAAAAACGTGACAGAAGCACGACGGGGCCCGCGCGTTCGCGCAGGGCCCTTGTGCAATTCCTGTGAACCCCTCAATCTTTCGGCGGGAGCACGGGTCCGTCCGTCCCTTATTGACATGATCATGTCATTCACGGGGTCGCTTCGTCACGCCCGCGGCCCGTGCGCCACCGATCGAACGCACCGCCCCCCACAGCAGCGCACCACCGATCGAGGAGGACCCCTCAGATGGCAGTGATGCGTCACCACCGGCGGAGCACCACCCGAAGACTCACCACCCTCGGCGCGGCGACCGCCGCCACCCTCGTCGCCGGCCTCTTCTCCGCCCTCCCCGCGGGCGCCGCGCCGGCCGCGCCCGAAGGCCGCGTCCAGTACGCGGGCGCCGCGAACGCCGTCGCCGGCAGCTACATCGTGACCCTCGAGGCGGACGAGGCCCGTTCCGGCTCCGCCGAGGGCCGTGCCCTGGCGGAGAAGTACGGCGCCGAGATCGAGCGGACCTACACCAAGGCCCTGAACGGCTACGAGGTCGAGGCCTCCGAGAGCGAGGCCAAGCGCCTCGCCGCCGACCCGGCCGTCGCCTCGGTGGTCCAGAACCGCACCTTCCGCATCACCGGAACCCAGCCCGGTCCGCCCTCCTGGGGCCTGGACCGGATCGACCAGAAGAGCCTCCCGCTGAACAGCTCCTACACCTACCCGGACTCGGCCGGGGAGGGCGTGACGGCGTACGTCATCGACACCGGCGTCCGCATCACCCACAGCGACTTCGGCGGCCGCGCCTCCAACGGCTACGACGCGATCGACAACGACAACACCGCCCAGGACGGCCACGGCCACGGCACCCACGTCGCCGGCACGGTCGCGGGCAGCGCCCACGGGGTCGCCAAGAAGGCGAAGGTCGTCGGCGTCCGGGTGCTGAACAACTCCGGCTCCGGCACCACCGCCCAGGTCGTCGCCGGCATCGACTGGGTGGCGCGGAACGCGGTCAAGCCGGCCGTCGCCAACATGTCCCTGGGCGGCGGCGCCGACACCGCCCTCGACGCGGCCGTCCGGGGCGCCGTCAACTCCGGCATCACCTTCGTCGTCGCGGCCGGCAACGAGTCCACCAACGCCTCCACCAAGTCCCCGGCCCGCGTCACCGAGGCGATCACCGTCGGCGCCACCACGTCGAGCGACGCCCGCGCCAGCTACTCCAACTACGGCTCCGTCCTGGACCTGTTCGCGCCGGGCTCCTCCATCACCTCCGCCTGGCGCACCAGCGACACGGCGACCAGCACCATCTCCGGCACGTCCATGGCGAGCCCGCACGTCGCCGGTGCCGCCGCCCTCCACCTGGCCGACCACCCCTCGGCCACCCCCGCCCAGGTCTCCTCCGCGCTGACCTCCGCCGCCACCACCGGCGTCGTCGGCAACCCGGGCAGCGGCTCGCCCAACCGCCTGCTGTACGTGGGCGACGGGGGCACCACCCCGCCCCCGACCGGCGACCGCTTCGAGAACACCACCGACTACACCGTCGCCGACAACGCCACCGTCGAGTCCCCGGTGACCGTCTCCGGCGTGTCCGGCAACGCGCCCTCGGACCTGGCGGTCGAGGTCGACATCACCCACACCTACATCGGTGACCTCCAGGTCCAGCTGATCGCCCCGGACGGCACGGCGTACACGCTGAAGTCGTACGGCACCGGCGGCAGCGCGGACGACATCAGGACCACGTACACCGTCGACGCCTCCTCAAAGACGGCGAACGGCACCTGGAAGCTGCGGGTCAGCGACAACGCGTGGTGGGACTCCGGGCGCCTCAACGGCTGGGCCCTGCAGTTCTGACGCGGTGAAGTGCTCCTGAGACCGCGTGCGGCTCCCGGAGCCGCACGCGGCGCACGGACGCCCCGCCCCCGGTGACGGGTCCCGGACCGGTGGTCCGGCCGTCACGGGGCGGGGCGCCCGCCCGAACAGGGGTCCCGTCTCCTCCCGCGCCCGCGTGCGCGCTTACGATGCGCCCAGCCGCCCGTCGGCACCCTTCACGCATCCGCGCACGCATCGCAGCCGAACCAGGAGCACGGTACCCGTGTCCACACCCCCGCCCTCCGGGCCCCCGCACCCCCAGGACGCGCAGGGCGGCCCCCAGGGCCCGCACCACCCCGCTCCTCCCCGGCCGCAGGAGCCGTACGGTCCGTACGGCCCGTACGGACCGCCGCAACCGCCCCACGGCGGCGGGCCGGGCTTCGCGCCGCACGGCCTGTACGGGCCCTACGGTCCCCGCCTCCCGGCCGCCGTCAACGGGGTGGCCATCGCCGCCCTCGTGCTCGGCGTGCTGTGCTTCCTGCCGGCCGTCGGGCTCGTGCTGGGGCTGGTCGCGCTGCGGCAGATCCGGCGGCGGGGGGAACGCGGCCGGGGCATGGCGATCGCCGGGTCCGTGCTGTCGTCCCTCGGCCTCGCGCTGTGGGCGCTCTCGCTCGCCACGGGGGCCGCGGCCGACTTCTGGGAGGGCTTCGAGGAGGGGATGCGCGGCAACACGGTGCTCGCGCTGGAGAAGGGGGACTGCTTCGACGCGCCCGGCGGCCTGGAGGGCCTGGCCCACGAGGCCTACCCGGTGCCCTGCGAGGAGGAGCACCACGGCGAGGTGTTCGCCCTGGTCACCCTGGACGGCGGGGCGTACCCCGGCGACGACCGGCTCGTCGGCACCGCCGACGAGCGGTGCTACGACCTGCAGGACGCCTACGCCATGGACGGCTGGGCGCTGCCCGGCCACGTGGACGTGTACCACCTCGTCCCGTCCCGGGAGAGCTGGCGCTACGGCGACCGCGAGATCACCTGCGTGTTCGGCCACCGGGACGCCCGGTCCCCCCTCACCGGATCG
This sequence comes from Streptomyces sp. NPDC034670, assembly GCF_055574875.1. Classification (NCBI taxonomy): domain Bacteria; kingdom Bacillati; phylum Actinomycetota; class Actinomycetes; order Kitasatosporales; family Streptomycetaceae; genus Streptomyces; species Streptomyces sp. NPDC034670. The sequence goes on along the minus strand of NZ_JBVITR010000020.1, from coordinate 46,523 downwards.
CTGCGCCGGGACGCGACCACGCTCGACGCGCACCAGGTGGCCTACCTCGAGGCGGCGCGGGTCCTCGACACGGCGCTGGACGAGGCGCCCGAGGCCGAGTTCGTCGAGGACGACCTGCCCGGCCACCGGGAATGGGCGGGCCGGGTCTCCGGGGCGCTCGCCGAGCAGAGCGGGATGCTGCGCGCGCACGCGTGGCCCGCCGGCGCGCGGCGGCCGGTGACGGACCTGGCCGGCGAACTGGAGAAGGCCGGGCAGGAGTGGGCGAAGGCCGCCGAGGCCGGTGACGCGGACGCGTTCCACGACCACTCCGGCAAGGGCTGGGAACTCATCGACCCCCGCAGGTCGGTCACCGCGCGCAAGGCCCTGGGCCTGGCCACCTCGCCGCCCGTGTACGACGAGGAGGACGAGGAGGAGGCGGAGCACGGCACGGGGAGCGGGGGCATGGAGGTGTGACGGCCGTTATAGCGGGGAGAAAGTGCCTGGTAAAGCCCTCGCGCGAAGCATCCATCACTTCGAGTGATTCTCTGGCCTTTGCTTGCCCGGGCCAACCCACGGTTGCCACGCTGTTGCTGTCTGTGCAACGTGAGGGGAGCGGCCAGTGACATTCGGTGAGCAGCCGGCGTATCTGCGCGTCGCGAGTGATCTGCGCAGGAAGATCGTCGACGGTCGGCTGCCCCCGCACACCCGCCTCCCCTCGCAGGCGCGCATCCGCGAGGAGTACGGGGTCTCGGACACGGTCGCGCTGGAGGCGCGCAAGGTGCTCATGGCGGAGGGCCTCGTCGAGGGCCGCTCCGGCTCGGGGACGTACGTGCGCGAGCGGCCGGTGCCCCGGCGGATCGCCCGCTCCGGCTTCCGGCCGGAGCGCGGGGCCACGCCCTTCCGCCAGGAGCAGGCCGACGCGAGCGTCCACGGCACCTGGGAGTCCGGCAGCGAGCAGACCGAGGCCTGCGCCGCCGTCGCCGAGCGGCTCGGCATCGAGCGGGGCGACCGCGTGATGCGCACCAGGTACCTCTTCCGCGAGGCCGGTGAGCCGGTGATGCTCTCCACCTCCTGGGAGCCGCTGGCCCTCACCGGCCGGACGCCCGTGATGCTGCCCGAGGAGGGGCCGCTCGGCGGCATGGGGGTCGTCGAGCGCATGCGCGCCATCGACGTGATCGTGGACAACGTCACCGAGGAGGTCGGCGCCCGCCCCGGCCTCGCCGAGGAACTGGCCCTGCTGGGCGGCGTTCCCGGACACGTCGTCCTCGTCATCCAGCGCACCTACTTCGCCTCGGGGCGCCCGGTCGAGACGGCCGACGTGGTCATCCCGGCCGACCGCTACCGGGCCGCCTACCACCTCCCGGTGAAGTAGGCGCCGTCCGCCCCGGAGCGCGCGCCCGGTGACAGGACCGGGCGCTCCGTCAAGTGAGCCGTCGCACACCCGTCCGCGCCCCGGCACCGCTTCCGCTCCGGCGCGCGGACCGGGACGCGGCTGCCCCGTCGCCGTAGCGATCTGGCCGTTCTCGCAGGCCGCCCGGGTGCGGCGCGTGCGGGACGGCATGCCGCTGACCGGACACATCGGTCACCGCGCACGGCGCATCCGCCTCCGTGCGCCCCCCGCGTCCTGGCCGGTTGCATGCCTCTTGGTGAAAAGGCGTATTCGCTGCGTGAAGGTAAGGCGTAGGCTCGGGCATATGCGGACTGCGGTTTCCTTACCGGGCGGGGCACGGCACCGGCCGCGGACGGGCAGTGGAGGGGCGTAGATGAACGACAGCACGGTCACTCTTCCCTGGCTCGTCGTGCGCCGGGACGACAACGGCAACCGGTACCGCGTGGGCCGGTACGCGACCCGCGCCGAGGCGCAGAAGATCGCGGACAGCCTCGACAGCCGCGGACACCGGCAGCTGTACTGGGTCGAGCGGATCGGCCAGAACGGGACGCACGCCGGCTGACACCCGCCGGCGGGCGCCGGGCCCGGCGCCCCGGCCGGCCTCCCGTAGGCTCCGGCGCATGAGCGAGCGGATCGTGGTGGTCGGCGCGGCCCTGTGGCACGAGGGGCGGCTGCTCGCCGCCCGCCGGAGCGCCCCCGCCGAGCTGGCCGGGCGCTGGGAGCTGCCCGGGGGCAAGGTCGAGCCGGGGGAGACCCCGGGCGCGGCGGTGGTGCGCGAGTTGCGCGAGGAGCTGGGCGTCGACGCCCAGGCCGGCGAGCGCGTCCCGGGGGAGTGGCCGCTGAGGGCGCCGTATGTGATGCAGGTGTGGACCGCCCGCCTGCGCCCCGGCTCCGCCGCTCCCCGGCCGCTGGAGGACCACGACGCGCTGCGCTGGCTCACCCCCGCCCGGATCTGGGACGTCGACTGGCTCGAGCACGACGTGCCCGCCGTCCGGGACACGCTCGCCCACCTCGGCCTCACCGCACGGCAGCCGTAGACGGCGCTCGCACCGTGCGTGCTCCGTGCGCCGTACGCGCTCCGCGCGCTCCACGCGCCGCGTCCGCCGCACGCCCCCGAGCGCACGTGCCGTGCGTCACCCGTGCGTCCCGCGCCGTCCGTGCCACAATGCGCCGCCGTGCACGGTAGGTGGTTCGATATGTCGGGTATGGGCTCATTGGACCCACGGAACCGGGTCAGGTGGACTCGTCGGGCGGGGAAGTGATCCACGTGATCGACATCGAAGGCGACTGCGCCGAGTGGACGTTCCCCGCAGAGCCGGGGGCCGTGCGCGCCGCCCGCGCGGCCGTCCGCGACCGACTGCGCGACTGGGGCCTCGACGACGTCGGCGACCTCACGGTCCTGCTGGTCAGCGAACTGGTCACCAACGCCCTGCGGTACGCCACCGGCCCCATCGACGTCCGCCTGGTGCGCCCCGAGGGCCTCGGCGGCGTCCTGCGGGTGGAGGTCTCCGACCCCCTTCCCGAATTCCCCCACGAGCGCGTCGCCCGGCCCGACGACGAGGGCGGTCGCGGGCTGCAGCTCCTGGACTCCGCCTCCCGCCGCTGGGGCGCCCGGCCCGGCGGTACGGGCAAGACCGTGTGGTTCGAACTCGCGGTGCCGCGCTGAGGGGCGGCACCGCCGCTCACCGGCGCACGCCCCCCGTCCCGCGCCCCCGTCCGGCGGCCGCCGGCGGACGGTGGGCACGGAGGGGGTTCGACGGCGTGTCCGCTGGTTAGAAGACTGGGAGTGTTCTCACAGCGGGGACCGAAAACCATCGGGACCGTGCTGTGATCGTGAACACCGTGTCGTGCGGCGCCGTAGTGCTGGATACTGCGGGCAGCCGTCTCCGGTGACCGGTGCCGGACGCGGTGAGCTGGAGGGGACGGTTCGCGTGAGCGAGATACCAGCGAAGGCCACGGAGTCCGAGGACTCGTCGGGCGGCCCGAGGACGGAGGCCGCGGACGGCCTCTCCTCCGGCGACGCCCCGTCCGCCGACGCGATGTGGCAGAGCAGTCCGCCCGGCTCCCTGTACGACTACATCAAGATCGCCTCCTTCTCCATCGGCCCCGACGGCCTGGTCGACCAGTGGAGCCTGCGCGCCGAGCAGCTCTTCGGCATCCCCGCCCACCGCGCCGTCGGCATGGACCCCATCGCCGCCTTCGTCGACCCCGACCGGCGCGAGCAGGGCCAGCGCAAGATGGCCGAGATCCTCGACGGCCGGGAGTGGACCGGAGTGGTGCCCTTCCGGCTGCCGGACACCGTGGCCCGGGACCGGCGCGACCGGGAGGGCCTGGCCGAGGTCTACGTCATGCCGACGCGGACCGAGGAGGGGGAGAGGGCCGCCGTCTGCATCGTCGTCGACGTCCGCACCCTGCGCCGCATCGAGACCGACCTCGCCGCCTCGCAGGCGATATTCGGACAGTCTCCCTTCGGTTTCCTGCTGATCGACCCCGACCTGCGGGTGCGCCGCGCCAACCAGCGGTTCGCGTCCATCTTCGGCGGCACGCCGGACGACCACCGCGGCAAGGGCGTCCACGACTACCTGCCGCGCGGCGAGGCCGACCGGGTCGCCGCGACCCTGCGCCGGGTGCTGGAGACCGGCGACTCCATCACGGACATGCACGTCACGGGCTTCGTGCCGGGTGCCGACGAGCGCCGCCACTGGTCCGTCAACCTCTACCGCGTGCACAGCGGCAGCGGCCGGCCCATCGGCATCGCCTGGCTGGGAACCGACATCACCGCCCGCCGTGCCGCCGCCCGCGAGGCCGCCGCCGCACGGCGCAACCTCGCCCTGCTCAACGAGGCCGGCGCCCGCATCGGCAACTCCCTCGACCTGGAGACCACCGCCCGCGAACTCCTCGACGTCGTCGTCCCCGGCTTCTGCGACCTGGCCACCGTCGACCTCTACCAGGGCCTGCTGGTCGGCGACGAGACCCCGCCGGGGCTGGCCGACGGCAGCGCGGAGATGCGCCGTGTCGCCTTCGCCAGCGCGGTGTCCGACGCGCCCTTCGACGGCGCCGGTGTGCGGGTGAAGCTGGGCGCCGTCCACCACTACCCGTTCAACTCGCCCCACGCGGACGCCCTGCGCACCGCCCGCCCGCAGGCGGTGCCGGGGGAGGACGGCGGCCTGGTGCAGTCCACGCTCGCCGTGCCGATGGTCGCCCACGACACGGTGGTGGGGCTCGCGCAGTTCGCCCGGACCAAGGGCAGCGAGCCGTTCGGCGACCGCGACCGCGACCTCGCGGTGGAGCTGGCCGCCCGCGCCGCCGTCTGCATCGACAACGCCCGCCTGTACCGGCGCGAGCACGAACGCGCGCTGATACTGCAGCGGTCCCTGCTCCCGCCCGGCGACCCGGAGGCCTCCGGCCTCGACATCGCCTGCCGCTACCTGCCCGGCAACGCGGCCACCGGCCGCACCGGCGAGGTCGGCGGCGACTGGTTCGACGTCATCGAACTGCCCGGTCACCGCACCGCGCTGGTCGTCGGCGACGTCATGGGCCGGGGCCTGCGCGCCGCGGTGGCCATGGGCGAACTGCGCACCGCCGTGCGCACCCTGGCCCAGCTCGACCTGGAACCCGCCGAGGTCCTCTCCCAGCTGGACGAGATCGCCCGGGGCCTGGGGACTCCCGGAGGGGTCCGGCAGGCCACCCGGGCGGCCCGCCGCCCCCGCGAGGCCGACCTCTCCGAGGTCTACCTGGCGACCTGCGTCTACGCCGTCTACGACTCGGTGACCAGGCGCTGCACCTTCGCCAACGCGGGCCACCTGCCGCCCGTCCTGGTCGAACCCGGCGAGCCTGCGCTGATGCTGGACGTCCCGCCCGGCATGCCGCTCGGCGTCGGTGGCGAACCCTTCGAGGAGGTCGAGGTCGAACTGCCCGAAGGCGCCCTGCTCGCGCTCTACACGGATGGACTGGTCGAAAGCCGCGACCACCCCCTCGACGAGGGCCTGCGGGCCTTCGTGGGCGCCCTCACCGGCCCGTCCCGCCCGTCGCCCGGCCACCCCCCCTCGGCGACGGCGCCGCGCGCCGACACCCACCCGAACCTGGAGGACGTCTGCGACCACGTCCTCAACACCCTCGACACCCACCACGGCGAGGACGACATCGCCCTGCTGATGGCCCGCGTCCAGGGCCTGCCCGCCGAGTCCGTCGGCGACTGGACCCTGCCGCGCGAGCCCCGCAGCGTGGGCCGGGCCCGCGAGCACGCCCGCGCCCAGCTGCTCCGCTGGGACCTGGAACCCCTCGTCGACACCACCGAGCTGCTGGTCAGCGAGCTGGTCACCAACGCCCTGCGCTACGGCGAGGGCGAGATCAGGCTCCGCCTCCTCCTCGACCGCACCCTGGTGTGCGAGGTCTGGGACGCCGGTCTGGTCCAGCCGCGCCGCCGCCGCGCCCGCGACACCGACGAGGGGGGCCGCGGCCTCCAGCTCGTCGGCCTGCTCAGCGCGGCCTGGGGGTCCCGCCGCACCCCCCGGGGCAAGACCGTCTGGTTCGAACTCCCCCTGCCCGGCGCCGACACCGCCCTCACCGATCCGGCGGAGGCGCTGCTGAGCCTGTTCTGACGGCCCGTCGGCGCCCCGTAGGCTCCGCCCCATGTGCGACACCGCCCCGATACGCCTGACGGCCGGCCCCCTCACCCTGCGCCCCTGGACTCCCGGGGACGCGCCCGCCCTCGCCGAGCTCCACCGGGACGAGGCCCTGCGCCGCTGGGCGAGCGCGCCCGTGCACGACGAGGCGAGCGCGGCGCGGTGGGTGGCCGAGCAGCGGCGCGGCTGGGAGACCGGCGACCGCCTCGCCCTCGCCGTGGAGGAGGCGCGCGTCCCCGGCGAGGAGCCCCGGCCGGTGGGCCAGGTCGTCCTCAAGCGGCGTTCCGGGGACCCCGTCCCGGCCGAGGTCGGCTACTGGACCGCGGCCCGTGCGCGGGGCCGGGGGGTGGCCCCGCGGGCGCTGGAGGCCCTGGCCGACTGGGCCTGCGCCGCCTTCGCCCACGAAGGACCGGCCCGCCTGGAGCTGCTGCACCAGGTCGACAACACCGCCTCCTGCCGCGTGGCCGGGAAGTGCGGCTTCGCGCTCACTGGCCTGCTCCCCGCCGCCCCGCCGGCCTTCCCCCGGGAGGGCCACCTGCACGTACGGCAGGCACCCTCCGCCGGGTGACCGCAACCGGAACACCCGTTCCCCTCCTCCTCCCCGGCAACACCGACCACGAAGCCACCGGCCGCGGTCGGCGGGCGAGGGGGCCGGGAGGGAACGCACGGGGCCGCGGGAGCCGACGACCGGAGGGGACGGGGGACCGCCCGCCGGAGCCGTCCGGTACGAGCGTCCCGGAGGACACCGGCGGCGACCCGGCGAAGACCTCCGGGGCTCGTGGAGCGCCGGCCCGGCCGAGGGCTCCGGGGCCCCGGGCCCGCCCGGCCCCCGCCCGCCCCGGCCGGGGCCGACGAGTCCCCGAGCCCACCGGACACACCCGGTTCACCGGCCGGGGGCGCCGGCCGCGCGAACTCCGGCGTGGCCCTCCACGTCGGAGTTCGCGGCGACGGAGGCGGACTGGGCGGCGTACCGGAAGGGCTGGGTGAACAGGCCCTGACCGGCGCTCAGGAGCGCCGCCGGATCCTGTTCCCCAGCCACACCAGCGGGTCGTACTTGCGGTCGACCGCCCGCTCCTTCAGCGGGATCAGCGCGTTGTCCGTGATCCTGATCCCCTCGGGGCAGACCTCCGTGCAGCACTTGGTGATGTTGCAGTAGCCGAGGCCGTGCTCGTCCTGGGCCGTGCGCCCCCGGTCCAGGCCGTTCTCCCCGGCCGCGTCCAGCGGGTGCATGTCCAGCTCCGCGATCCGCATCAGGAACCGCGGCCCCGCGAACGCCGGCTTGTTCTCCTCGTGGTCGCGGACCACGTGGCAGGTGTCCTGGCACAGGAAGCACTCGATGCACTTGCGGAACTCCTGCGGGCGGTCCACGTCCTCCTGCATCATCCGGTACTCGCCCGGGCCGAGCCCCTCCGGCGGCACGAAGGCCGGGACCTCGCGGGCCTTGGCGTAGTTGAAGCCGACGTCGGTCACCAGGTCGCGGATCACCGGGAAGGCCCGCAGCGGGGTCACGGTGATCGTCTCCTCCCGGCCGAAGACCGACATGCGGGTCATGCACAGCAGCCGGGGGCGGCCGTTGATCTCCGCCGAGCACGAACCGCACTTGCCGGCCTTGCAGTTCCAGCGCACGGCGAGGTCGGGGACCCGGGTGGCCTGGAGGCGGTGGATGATGTCGAGGACCACCTCGCCGTCGTTCACCTCGACCGCGAAGTCCTCCAGGCCGCCGCCGGCGGCGTCCCCGCGCCACACCCTGAAGCGGGCCTCGTAGCTGCTCACGCGTCCAGCTCCTCTTCGGCGAGGTACTTGACCAGCTCCTCCTTCTCGAAGAGGGCGAGCAGGTCGGGACGGATGGGTTCGGTCCTCTCGCGGGTGAGGGCGATCCGGCCGCGCGCCGGGTCGGTGGCCGCGGGGCCGTCCGCGGGGCCGGTCAGCTCGCACAGCAGGTTGACGTTGCGCCACGCGCGGTCCATCGTCGCGTGGTCCTCGCGGGTGTGCCCGCCGCGCGACTCGGTGCGCTCCAGCGCGGCCCGCGCCACGCACTCGCTGACCAGCAGCATGTTCCTGAGGTCGAGGGCGAGGTGCCAGCCCGGGTTGAACTGCCGGTGCCCCTCGACCCCGGCCCGGCGCGCCCGCAGGCGCAGCTCGGCCAGTTTCTCCAGCGCCTGCTTCATCTCGGGCTCGCGCCGGATGATGCCGACCAGGTCGTTCATCGTCTGCTGGAGTTCCTGGTGCAGGGCGTACGGGTTCTCCGGCGGCCCCTCGCCCGGTGGCGCGCCCTGCGCGGAGAACGGCCGCAGCGCCTCCGCGGCGGCGGCGTCGACCTGGGCGTCGTCCACCCGGGGCCGCGCGGCCGTCCGGCCGGCCGCGTACGCGGCCGCGTGCAGGCCCGCCCGGCGCCCGAACACCAGCAGGTCGGACAGGGAGTTCCCGCCGAGCCGGTTGGAGCCGTGCATCCCGCCGGCCACCTCACCGGCCGCGAACAGCCCCGGCACCCCGCGCGCCGCCGCCGAGTCGGAGTCGACGGCGATGCCGCCCATCACGTAGTGGCAGGTCGGTCCGACCTCCATCGGCTCCGCCGTGATGTCGACGTCCGCCAGCTCCTTGAACTGGTGGTACATCGACGGCAGCCGCCGTTTGATCACCTCGGCCGGCATCCGCGTGGACACGTCCAGGAAGACGCCGCCGTGCGGGGAGCCGCGGCCCGCCTTCACCTCGGCGTTGATCGCGCGGGCCACCTCGTCGCGGGGGAGCAGCTCGGGCGGACGGCGGTGGTGGTCCGGGTCGTCGTACCAGCGGTCGCCCTCCTCCTCGGTCTCGGCGTACTTGTCCTTGAAGACGTCCGGGACGTAGTCGAACATGAACCGCTCGCCCTCGGAGTTGCGCAGCACCCCGCCGTCGCCGCGCACCGACTCGGTGACCAGGATGCCCTTCACCGACGGCGGCCAGACCATTCCCGTCGGGTGGAACTGCACGAACTCCATGTTCAGCAGCGGGGCCCCGGCCAGCAGCGCCAGCGCGTGGCCGTCACCGGTGTACTCCCACGAGTTCGACGTCACCTTGAACGACTTGCCGATGCCGCCGGTGGCGAGCACCACCGCGGGCGCCTCCAGCACGAAGAAGCGCCCGGACTCCCGCGCGTAGCCGAAGACCCCCGAGACCCGGTCCCCGTCCTTGAGGACGCGGGTGACCGTGCACTCCTGGAGGACCTTCAGCCGTGCCTCGTGGTCCCCGCTCTCCCGGAAGTCCTCCTGCTGGAGCGCGACGACCTTCTGCTGCAGGGTGCGGATCAGCTCCAGGCCCGTGCGGTCGCCGACGTGCGCGAGGCGCGGGTACTCGTGGCCGCCGAAGTTGCGCTGCGAGATCCGGCCGTCCCTCGTCCGGTCGAACAGCGCGCCCCAGGTCTCCAGCTCCCACACCCGCTCCGGCGCCTCCCGGGCGTGCAGCTCGGCCATCCGCCACTGGTTGAGGAACTTCCCGCCGCGCAGGGTGTCGCGGAAGTGGACCTGCCAGTTGTCCCCGGCGTTGACGTTGCCCATGGCCGCCGCGATGCCGCCCTCGGCCATCACGGTGTGCGCCTTGCCGAACAGCGACTTGCAGATCACGGCCGTACGGGCGCCCCGCTCGCGCGCCTCGATGGCGGCGCGCAGTCCGGCGCCGCCCGCGCCGACCACGACGACGTCCCATTCCTGCCGGTCGACCACGGTCATCTCACAGGGCCCCAGTCATCGAGAGTCATCGGATTTCCGTCAGAAGAAGCGCGGATCGTCGAAGGCGCCGGTCGCGATCAGGTACACGTAGAGGTCGGCGAGCGCCACGCTCAGCAGCGACGCCCAGGCGAGCTGCATGTGCCGGGCGTTCAGCCGGCCCACCCACCGCCACATCCGGTAGCGCACCGGATGCCGGGAGAAGTGCTTGAGCTTCCCGCCGACGATGTGCCGGCAGGAGTGGCAGGAGATGGTGTACGCCCAGATCAGCGCGATGTTGACCAGGAACACCAGGGTGCCCAGACCCATGTGGCCCCAGGCGTAGTCCTCGTCGCGGAAGGCGAGCACGGTGTCGTACGTCAGGATCCCGGCGACCGCGATCGCCGCGTAGAAGAAGTACCGGTGGAGGTTCTGCAGGATCAGCGGGAACCGGGTCTCCCCGGTGTACTTCCGGTGCGGCTCGGCCACCGCGCAGGCCGGCGGGGACGCCCAGAAACCCCGGTAGTAGGCCTTGCGGTAGTAGTAGCAGGTCAGGCGGAAGCCGAGCGGGAACACCAGGATGATGACCGCCGGTGAGATGCCCCACCAGCTTCCGAACAGCTCCCAGTTCGGCCCGGCGCGCATCGGCTCGCAGTTCTCCGCCAGGCAGGGCGAGTAGAACGGCGAGACGTACGGCGCCGCGTAGTAGTCGGCGTTGGACAGGGCCCGCCAGGTCGAGTAGACGACGAAGGCGAGCAGACCGGCCGCGGTGGCGGCCGGGGCCAGCCACCAGCGGTCGGTCCGCAGGTGGGGGGCGTCGATCGCGGCGCGTGTGCCCGCCGTGACGCCGCGGCCCCGGGGACGGGGGGCGGTGGCGGGGGGTTCCGTACCTGTGGCCACGGGTCCACTCCGGTGGGGTCGGGGATCAGGGGGCGCGACGGTCGCGGGCACCGAGCCCTTCGTCGTCCGTGTCCACCCACAGCGAGGGGTCGTACGGGGTGTCGGAGATGGTGACGAGGTCGGGCCGCTTCGGCGCGGTGGCCGGCGAGGCGACCGCCTCCCGCAGCAGCGCGAGGCTCTCGCGCAGGTGGTCGGTGTCGACGCGGACGCGGCGCATCTCCAGGCCACCGCTGCCGAGCTGCTTCTCCAGGCGTCCCACCGACCGGATCAGGTCGTCGAGACAGCGCTGGACCGTCGTCAGTTCCTCGTGCACGGACATGACGTGACCTCACTTCCACGGGTCCTTCGAGGCCCAAGGCGGCGACGTTCATGCGCCTGCGAGTGTCGCGCGTCACACCTTGTGCTGTGAAGGGATGTGCATCGATTGGCCGAGGCGTGGGGGTGCACCGCCCGGTGCCTTGCGCCGCACGGGTGGGCTTCCCGCCCGTGGCCGCCGTGTCGCCCTCGTGTGACGAAGCCTTTCCTTTTCAGTGGCCGCGTACATCAGATGAGATCCAAATACCACCAAAAGTGATCGTAACGCCCGCGGCTTCCGGAGGTAACCCAGAGATGTCCCACGACGGCATCGGCCCGCGCGCGGTCCTGCGCTCGGCGGCCTTCCTCACGGCGGGCGTGCTCGCGGTGCCCGCGCTGGCCGGGTGCGGTTCCGAGGACCCGGCGGGCAAGCCCCTGGCCGGACCGGACATCGCGTCCGCCGACCGCGCGGAGATCGCCGACGGGGGCACCCTGCGCTGGGCCGTGGACGCGGTCCCGGAGACCCTGAACGCCTTCCAGTCGGACGCCGACGCCACCACCACCCGGATCGCGCAGGCCGTCCTGCCGTCGATGTTCCGCATGGACGACCGGGGACGGATGGTGCGCAACCCCGACTACCTGGAGTCCGCCGAGGTCGTCGAGACCGAGCCCAAGCAGGTCGTCCTCTACCGGCTCAGCCAGCAGGCCGTCTGGAGCGACGGCCGGGAGGTCGGTGCCGCCGACTTCGTCGCCCAGTGGCGGGCCCTGTCGGGGAAGGACACCGCCTACTGGACCGCCCGCAACGCCGGCTACGAGCGCATCGAGAAGATCCAACGGGGCAAGGGGGACCTGGAGGTCAAGGTGACTTTCAGCCGTCCCTACGCGGACTGGAAGTCGCTGTTCACCCCGCTGTACCCGAAGGAGGTCACGGGCGCCCCGGACTCCTTCAACGACGGGGCCCGCAAGAAGCTGAAGGTGACCGCCGGCCCCTTCACGGTGAAGAAGGTCGACCGCAAGAAGGACACGGTCACCCTCACCCGCAACGCACGCTGGTGGGGCGCTCCCGCCCGCCTGTCGGAGATCGTGCTGCGCGCCGTGCCCCGCGACGAGCGGCTCTCCGCGCTCGCCGCCGGCACCGTCGACCTGGCCGAGATCGACCCGGCCGCCGCCCGCCGGGTCACCGCCGCCGCCGGGCCGCGGAGCACGGCCACCCCCCTCACGAGCCCGTCCGCGGCCCGGCCCTCCGCGGACGGGAAGGCCCCCGCCGGCAAGAAGGCCGCGGCGTCCGCACGGAAGCAGAAGGCCCTCAGCGGCTTCGAGGTGCGCAAGTCGCTGGAGCCGGCCTACACCCAGCTCGCCCTCAACGGCGGCGCCGACGGTCCCCTCGCCGACGAGCGGGTCCGCCGGGCCGTGGCCCGTGCCCTGGACCGGAAGGAGCTGGCCGAGGCGGTGCTGAAGCCGCTCGGCCTGCCCGCCGAGCCCGTCGGCAGCCACCTGGCGCTGTCCGGCCAGGCCGCCTACGCCGACAACAGCGGTGCCCTGGGCCGCCAGGACGTCAAGGAGGCGCGGGCGCTGCTGGCGGACGCCGGATGGGTGCCGGAGGGACCGGTCGAGGAGGAGAAGAAGGAGAAGGGGGAGGAAGAGAAGAAGAAGGAGGAGGAGAAGGCGGCCGGCACGGAGAAGGAGAAGGCGGCCGGCACGGAGAAGAAGGAGGAGGAGAAGGCGACCGGCACCGAGAAGAAGGAGGAGGAGAAGGCGACCGGCACCGAGAAGAAGAAGAAGTCCGGAGCGGAGGGGAAGAAGGACGGCGGGTCCGGCGAGGACACCGGGAGCGGGTCCGAGGGCGACGACGACGGCACCTACGTCGTCGGCGAGGACGACGAGGGCGGGAGCGCCGAGGGCGACGGCAAGGCGTCGCGCGACCCCGGCGCGGAGGACCGCCCCGCCCGGGACGGCACCCCCGGTGCCTACGCCCCCCGGGGCACCGCCGCCCCCGCCGGGGCCGGGGGCGTCCCGGTCGTCAAGAACGGCAAGGCGCTCACCCTCCGCTTCGTGCTCCCCTCGGGTCCCGGCTCGGCCCCCCTGCGCGCGGTGGCCGACCGGATCTCGAAGATGCTGGAGCGGATCGGCATCCGCACGGACGTCTCCCAGGTCGACGACGGGAGCTACTTCAAGGACCACATCGCCTCCGGCGCGTACGACCTGGCCCTGTACTCGTGGCCCGCGACCGCCTTCCCCGCCACCGACGCCCGCCCGGTCTACGCCAAGCCCGTCCCGGCCGCCGACGGCTCGCTGAACGTCGAGCAGAACTACACCCGCGTCGGCACCGACCAGGTCGACCAGCTCTTCGACCAGGCCGTCGCCACGCTCGACGACTCCGAGCGCCGGGCCCTGATCCGCAAGGCCGACTCCCGCATCTGGGCGGCGGCCGGCTCCATCCCCCTCTACCAGCGCCCCCAGCTCACCGCCGCCCGCAAGAACCTGGTCAACGCCGGTGCCTTCGGCTTCCGCACCCCGGTCTACGAGGACATGGGCTTCCTGAAGAAGGCCGCGCGGGGGCCGGGCGGCTCGTCCGCGCCCTGAGGGCCGCCCCCGGCACGCGGGTGACGCGGCCGGTGGACCCCGGTGCCGCGGACCCCACCCCCCGGCCCGGACCGGGCCGGAGACGGTGATCCTGCCGCTGAGCTGCGTGAACGCCGTCGGGACCGCCCCAACGGCGACGCACCCGTACCATGGATAGGCCGTGGCGTCTCCAGCCCGGCAGGGCCCGCGCACCATCGGCGTTCGCGCAGGGCATTCCTCACCACTCCGGGAGTACGCCTTTTATGGCACCGTCTGTTACGCGTCACGACATCCGCAACGTCGCCATCGTCGCCCACGTCGACCACGGCAAGACCACCATCGTCGACGGCATGCTCAAGCAGGCCGGCGCCTTCGCCGCCCACCAGCTCGACCAGGTCGACGACCGCATGATGGACTCGAACGACCTGGAGCGTGAGAAGGGCATCACGATCCTCGCCAAGAACACGGCGGTGAAGTACCACCCCAAGGACGGCGGGGACCCGGTCACCATCAACATCATCGACACCCCCGGCCACGCCGACTTCGGCGGTGAGGTCGAGCGCGCCCTGTCGATGGTCGACGGCGTGGTGCTGCTGGTGGACTCCTCCGAGGGCCCGCTGCCGCAGACCCGCTTCGTGCTGCGCAAGGCGCTGCAGGCCCGGCTGCCGATCATCCTGTGCATCAACAAGACGGACCGGCCGGACGCCCGGATCGACGAGGTCGTCAACGAGGCCTACGACCTCTTCCTCGACCTGGACGCCGACGAGGAGCAGATCGAGTTCCCGATCGTCTACGCCTGCGGCCGCGACGGCATCGCCTCCCTGACCAAGCCGGCGGACGGCACGGTCCCCTCGGACTCCGACTCGCTGGAGCCGTTCTTCTCCACGATCCTCCAGCACATCCCCGCGCCCACCTACGAGGAGGGCGCCCCGCTCCAGGCCCACGTCACCAACCTCGACGCCGACAACTTCCTCGGCCGGATCGCCCTGCTGCGCGTCCACCAGGGCGAGCTGCGCAAGGGCCAGACGGTCGCCTGGATGAAGCGCGACGGCTCCGTGCAGAACGTGCGCATCTCCGAGCTGATGATGACCGAGGCGCTCACCCGCAAGCCCGCCGAGAAGGCCGGCCCCGGTGACATCTGCGCGGTCGCCGGCATCCCGGAGATCATGATCGGCGAGACCCTGGCCGACCCGGAGAACCCGGTCCCGCTGCCGCTGATCACGGTGGACGAGCCCGCGATCTCCATGACCATCGGCACCAACACCTCCCCGCTGGTCGGCCGCGGCGGCACCGGCAAGGGCGCCGACAACAAGGCGGCCGTGAAGGACCGCAAGGTCACCGCCCGCCAGGTCAAGGACCGCCTGGACCGCGAGCTGATCGGCAACGTGTCGCTCCGGGTCCTGGACACCGGCCGCCCCGACGCCTGGGAGGTGCAGGGCCGCGGCGAGCTGGCGCTGGCCATCCTGGTCGAGCAGATGCGCCGCGAGGGCTACGAGCTCACCGTCGGCAAGCCGCAGGTGGTCACCAAGGAGGTCGACGGCAAGGTCCACGAGCCGGTCGAGCGCATGACCATCGACGTCCCCGAGGAGCACATGGGCGCGGTGACCCAGCTCATGGGCGTCCGCAAGGGCCGCATGGACAACATGTCGAACCACGGCTCGGGCTGGGTGCGCCTGGAGTTCGTGGTGCCGTCGCGCGGCCTGATCGGCTTCCGCACGGAGTTCCTGACCCAGACCCGCGGCACCGGCATCGCCCACTCCATCCACGAGGGGCACGAGCCCTGGTTCGGGACGCTGCAGACCCGCAACAACGGGTCCCTGGTCGCCGACCGCGCCGGCGTCGTCACCGCGTTCGCGATGACCAACCTCCAGGAGCGCGGCGTGCTGTTCGTCGAGCCGGGCACCGAGGTGTACGAGGGCATGATCGTCGGCGAGAACTCCCGCTCCGACGACATGGACGTCAACATCACCAAGGAGAAGAAGCTCACCAACATGCGGTCGTCGACGGCCGACGTGGCCGAGTCGATCGTGCCGCCGCGCAAGCTGTCGCTGGAGCAGTGCCTGGAGTTCTGCCGCGACGACGAGTGCGTGGAGGTGACCCCGGAGGCCGTCCGGATCCGCAAGGTGGCCCTGGACCAGCGTGAGCGCGCCCGCGCGGCGAGCCGGGCCAAGCACGCCTGACGCGTTCCGGCGCGCCGGTGCCGGCACCCCGCACGGGGCGCCCGGTGCCGGCGCGGGGGTGCCGGGAGGGCGCCCGGGCGGCGGGGTGGTCGAAAGGGGATAGGGAAAACCCTAGACCTGGCCGGTGAATGCCGTGGGAAGAGCCGGCCGGCATTACCCTGCTGCGGAAGCGCGCCCTCGGGGCGCCGGCTTCGGGGTCTCGTCCCACCGGTCAACGGCCTTGCCGGACAGGGGAGATGGGCATGTGAGAGCCCAAGGGGAACCCTCCATTGCGACCCACGGTACGCGCAATGGGTTTTCTTCTCATGATCGTCCGATATGCGGACACCTCCCTCCGATAGATGTGTAACAAGTCCGTTTCGCAGGGATCTTTCACCAAACCCTTTGTCCGGATTTTGGAAGATGTAGGACTCAGCTGTGATCGAACCGAAACCTCGGGGGTGTGGTTCGGTCGTGGCGCATGGCAGATAGTTAGGCGCGTAGAGCTCGGACGAACGGGTCACGCGCCGGCGGCGCCGACTCACGAGCGCGGGGGCACCTGACGATCTCCGACACCGACGACGGGCGGTGGACGGTGGGATGTCGTGTGCTCCTCTTTGCGGTGAACCAATGGACTCATGAGGAGGAACCCATGCGCGGTGCCAAGAGCGCCAAGTGGGTCGCGGGTGCGATAGTCGTCGCTCTGGCCGCCACTGCCTGCGGTGGCGGGGGCAGTGACGACGCGGGGCAGAAGAAGGGCTCCGGTCCCGAGGGCTACGTCTCGATCGACGTCGGTGAGCCGCAGAAGCCGCTGATCCCGGCCGACACCAACGAGTCCAACGGCTCGTACGTCATCCAGGCCCTGTTCACCCAGCTGCTCGACTTCGACTCCAAGGGCGACATCGTCTACACGAACGCCGAGTCGGTCACCACCGAGGACTCGAAGACCTGGACGGTCAAGCTCAAGAAGGGCTGGAAGTTCCACAACGGCGAGGACGTCACCTCCAAGTCGTACGTCGACGCCTGGAACTGGTACGCCAACATCAAGAACAACCAGCAGAACTCCTTCTGGTTCCAGGACATCAAGGGCTACGACGACGTCCACCCGGAGAAGGGTGACCCGAAGTCCGAGACCATGTCCGGCCTGAAGATCGTGGACGACCACACCTTCACCATCGAGTTGAAGTACACGATGCCGTACTTCAACTACAAGCTCGGCTACGCCACGTGGGCCCCGCTGCCCAAGGTCTTCTACGACGACCCGAAGGCCTTCGGCCAGAAGCCGGTCGGCAACGGTCCCTACACGTTCGAGAAGTGGGACCACAAGAAGCTCATCCAGGTCAAGGCCTGGGACGAGTACCAGGGCCCGAACAAGGCGAAGAACAAGGGCGTCCAGTTCAAGGCCTACACGACGCTCGAGGCCGCCTACAAGGACGTCGTCTCCGGCAACCTGGACATGATCCGCCAGGTCGGCCCGACGGACCTGCCGAAGTACAAGCAGGACCTGGGCGACGGCGCCATCGAGCAGCCGTACGCGGCCATCCAGACGCTGACCCCGGCGTTCTACTCCAAGACCTTCAAGGACATCGACCCGAAGGTCCTGCAGGGTCTGTCGATGGCGATCGACCGCGACACGATCACCAAGACGGTTCTGAACAACACCCGCACGCCGGCCAAGGGCTTCACCCCGCCGGGCGTCAAGGGCTACCAGAACCTGGACACCGACGTGTTCACGTACGACCCGGCGAAGGCCAAGAAGCTCATCCAGGAGGGTGGCGGCGTCCCGGGCAACAAGTTCACCATCCAGTACAACACCGACGGTGGGCACAAGGAGTGGGTGACCGCGGTCTGCGAGTCCATCCGCAAGGCCACCGGTGTCGACTGCGTCGGCGACCCGAAGCCCGACTTCGCCACGGACCTCGAGGCCCGTGACAACGACCAGGTGAAGGGCATGTACCGCGGTGGCTGGGTCGCCGACTACCCGGTCAACGCCAACTTCATGAAGGAGCTCTACCACACCACCGCCGAGGCCAACAACGGTCGCTTCTCCAACAAGGAGATCGACGACCTGATGAACAAGGCCGACCAGGCCGAGTCCCTCGACGAGTCGGTGAAGGCCTTCCAGGAGGTCGAGAAGAAGCTGGTCGAGCACATGCCGGCCATCCCGCTCTGGTACTACCGCATCAACGGCGGCCACGGTAAGAACGTCGACAACGTCAACGTCGACTTCCACGGTGACCTCGAAGTGTGGGCCGTCACCACCAAGTAAGAGGATCCTTAGGGTTCTTCCCACTCGGCCGTAAGCCCGCCGCCGCTCAGGCGGCGGTGGGAGGTGCGTGGGGCCGTCTCGTCACCAAGGAGGCGGCCCCCCACCTGCGTTAACCCCTCACGGAGGCACCTATGGGGCGCTATGTCGCACGACGACTGCTCCAGATGATCCCGGTCTTCATCGGGTCAACTTTGATCATCTTCTGCATGATGTACGCCCTGCCCGGCGACCCCGTCCGGGCGATGATGGGGGACCAGGCGTACGACCCGGCAGTGGTGGCGAGCATCAAGAAGGAACTCGGCCTTGATCAGTCGCTGCTGCAGCAGTATGTGAACTACATGACCGGGCTGTTCCAGGGCGACTTCGGCACCCAGATCGCCAGTCAGCGGCCCATCAGGGACATCATCCTCGACGCGTTCCCGGTGACGATCAGGCTGACGATCTTCGCCTTCACCTTCGTCACGCTCGTGGGCATCGGCCTCGGTGTGGTCGCCGGTCTGCGCCCCGACACGCTGCGGGACCGCGGGCTGCTGACGCTGACGCTGGTCCTCGTCTCGATGCCGTCCTTCGTGCTGGGCTTCCTGCTGCAGTACCTGCTCGCGTTCAAGTGGTCCGTCACCACCCCCACGGTGACCGACTCGATGGACTTCTCCCAACTCGCGCTTCCGGCCATCGTGCTGGCGTCGCTCTCCCTCGCCTACGTCGCCCGGCTGACCCGTACGTCGATCGCGGAGAACCTGCGTTCCGACTACATGCGCACCGCCATCGCCAAGGGGCTGCCGCGCCACCGGGTCATCGGCGTCCACCTGATGCGCAACTCGCTGATCCCCGTGGTCACCTTCCTCGGCATCGAGATCGGCAGCCTGATGACCGGCGCCATCGTGACCGAGGGCATCTTCAACGTGCGGGGCATCGGTATCGAGATCTACGAGGCGCTCACCCGGCGCGAGGGCGCCACGGTCGTGGGCATCGCCTCGCTGATGGTGCTCATCTACCTCGCCGCCAGCTTGATCGTCGACCTGCTTTACGCGGTCCTGGACCCGAGGATCCGGTATGCCTGACAAGACCATCGAGAAGAAGGTCGACGCCCTTCCCGGTGACACCGCGAGCACCGCCGGCATCGTCGTGACCGAGTCCGGACCGGCCCCCGACAAGGCGCGCAGCCTGTGGTCCGACGCCTGGCACGACCTGCGGCGCAACCCGCTGTTCCTGGTCTCGGCCGTGCTGATCGTGTTCCTGCTGGTGATGGCGATCTGGCCGGGGCTGTTCACCAGCGCCTCGCCGCGCGACGCCGACCTGGCCAACCACTACCTGGGCAAGCCGAACTGGGGCCACCTCTTCGCTGCGGACTGGCTCGGCTACGACGTCCAGGGCCGGTCGATCTACGCCCGGGTCGTCTACGGCGCCCGCGCCTCGATCACCGTCGGTGTGGGTGTCACCGTCGCCGTCACCATCATCGGCACGGTCATCGGCATGGTCGCCGGCTACTTCGGCGGCTGGACCGACACGCTGCTCTCGCGGATGACCGACATCTTCCTCGGCATCCCGTTCCTGCTCGGCGCCCTGGTGATCCTCAACTCCTTCGACGACCGCACCGTCTGGGTCGTCATCATGGCCCTCGCCTTCCTCGGCTGGACCCAGATCGCCCGTGTCGCCCGCGGTGCCGTGATCACCATCAAGCAGTCGGACTACGTGGTGGCCGCCAAGGCGCTCGGCGCCTCGACGTCCCGGATCCTGCTCCGGCACATCCTGCCCAACGCGCTCGCGCCCATCATCGTCGTGGCGACCATCGCGCTCGGCGGCTACATCGCGGCCGAGGCCACCCTGTCCTTCCTGGGCGTGGGCCTCGGCGACACGGCCGTGTCCTGGGGCGGCGACGTGGCGCGCGGACGCGAGCAGCTCCGTATCGCCCCCCACACCCTGATCATCCCGTCGGTGATGGTCTCGATCACGGTGCTCTCGTTCCTGATGTTCGGCGATGCGGTACGCAACGCCCTCGACCCCAAGCTGCGCTGAGGGAGGCGTACGTGACCATCATCGAAGAAACGGCCGGGACCCCCGTGCCGGACGGTGCCGAGGCGGCGGAACGTCCGCTGCTCGAGGTCCGCGACCTGCACGTGGAGTTCCGCACCCGCGACGGGGTCGCCAAGGCCGTCAACGGCGTCAACTACTCCGTCGCCGCGGGCGAGACGCTGGCCGTGCTCGGCGAGTCCGGCTCCGGCAAGTCCGTCACCGCCCAGGCCATCATGGGCATCCTCGACATGCCGCCCGGCCGGATCCCCAAGGGGGAGATCTTCTTCCGCGGCCAGGACATGCTGAAGATGTCCGGCGAGGAGCGCCGGAAGATCCGCGGCAACAAGATCGCGATGATCTTCCAGGACGCGCTGTCCTCGCTGAACCCGGTGCTCTCCGTGGGCTACCAGCTCGGTGAGATGTTCCGCGTCCACCAGGGCCTGTCCAAGAAGGAAGCCAAGGCCAGGGCGATCGAGCTGATGGACCGGGTGAAGATCCCGGCCGCCGCGGCCCGGGTCAACGACTACCCGCACCAGTTCTCGGGCGGCATGCGCCAGCGCATCATGATCGCGATGGCGCTGGCCCTGGAGCCGGACCTGATCATCGCCGACGAGCCCACCACGGCCCTCGACGTGACCGTCCAGGCCCAGGTCATGGACCTGCTCGCGGAGCTTCAGCGCGAGTACAACATGGGCCTGATCCTGATCACCCACGACCTCGGCGTCGTCGCCGACGTCGCGGACAAGATCGCTGTGATGTACGCGGGGCGGATCGTGGAGACCGCGCCCGTGCACGAGCTGTACAAGCGGCCCGCGCACCCCTACACCAAGGGCCTGCTCGACTCGATCCCGCGCCTGGACCAGAAGGGCCAGGAGCTGTACGCGATCAAGGGACTGCCGCCCAACCTGACGCGCATCCCCTCCGGCTGCGCCTTCAACCCGCGGTGTCCGCAGGCGCGGGACATCTGCCGCACGGACATCCCGCCGCTGTTCCCGGTCACCGAGCGGGACGGCGGCGAGCTGGCCGGCCGCGGCAGCGCGTGCCACTTCTGGAAGGAGACGATCCATGGCTGAGCTGGAGAAGACGGGCGAGCCCATGGACGCCACCCCCAACGTCGCCGAGGTCGAGACGGTCGACGCCGCGACCGAGGAGGAGGCGGTGGCCGCGCTCGACGCGCCCGTCGAGCGCGGCGAGCCGATCCTCCAGGTGCGCAACCTGGTGAAGCACTTCCCGCTCACCCAGGGCATCCTGTTCAAGAAGCAGGTCGGCGCCGTGAAGGCCGTGGACGGCATCTCCTTCGACCTGTACCAGGGGGAGACCCTGGGCATCGTGGGCGAGTCCGGCTGCGGCAAGTCCACGGTCGCCAAGCTCCTGATGATGCTGGAGAAGGCGACCGCGGGCGAGGTCTTCTACAAGGGCCAGGACATCACCCGGCTGTCGGGGCGGGCGCTGAAGGCGGTCCGCCGCAACATCCAGATGGTGTTCCAGGACCCCTACACCTCGCTCAACCCCCGCATGACGGTGGGCGACATCATCGGGGAGCCCTTCGAGATCCACCCCGAGGCGGCGCCCAAGGGCGACCGGCGCAAGCGGGTCCAGGAGCTGCTGGACGTCGTGGGCCTGAACCCGGAGTACATCAACCGGTACCCGCACCAGTTCTCCGGCGGCCAGCGCCAGCGCATCGGCATCGCCCGCGGCCTGGCCCTCAACCCCGAGATCATCATCTGCGACGAGCCGGTCTCCGCGCTGGACGTGTCCGTCCAGGCGCAGGTCATCAACCTGATGGAGCGGCTGCAGGACGAGTTCAACCTGTCCTACGTCTTCATCGCGCACGACCTGTCGATCGTGCGGCACATCTCCGACCGGGTCGGCGTGATGTACCTGGGCAAGATGGCCGAGATCGGCACGGACACGCAGATCTACGACCACCCGACGCACCCCTACACCCAGGCGCTGCTGTCGGCGGTCCCGGTGCCGGACCCGGAGGCCCGCGAGGGCCGCGAGCGGATCATCCTCACCGGCGACGTGCCGTCCCCGGCCAACCCGCCCTCGGGCTGCCGCTTCCGCACCCGCTGCTGGAAGGCCCAGGACAAGTGCGCCGAGGAGGTCCCGCTGCTGGCGGTCCCCGAGCGCTTCAAGGGCTCGGACAGCCCGGCGGCCCACGAGTCGGCCTGCCACTTCGCCGAGGAGAAGGACGTCGTCCACGCGGCCTGACGCCCTCTCGGCCCTTCCTCCCGGAACCCGGTGCCCCGTCAGGGGGCGCCGGGTTCCGGCGTTCCGGCCCTCCGCGGTGCCGCGCTTCCCGCGGTGTGCGCCATCCGAAGGCGTGTCACCCCCGGACAGGCGCCGTGCGTGTGCGGGCCGCCCCCTTTGTGCCGATAGTGGCGCACAGGACCAGCGCGCCGCGGCGCACGGACGAGGAGGCACTCCATGCGCGGAGCCACGCACGCCGGACGGGCCGTCTGCGCGGCGGTGCTCGCCCTCGCCGCCGCGACGGCCTGCGGCGGCGGGGGCGGGGGCGGTGACGCCGGGGCCGTGCTGAGCGCCTCCTGGGGCGATCCGCAGAACCCGCTGGAGCCGGCCAACACCAACGAGGTGCAGGGCGGCAAGGTCCTCGACATGATCTTCCGGGGCCTGAAGCGCTACGACCCGGAGACCGGCGAGGCGAAGGACATGCTCGCCGAGAGCATCGAGACCCCGGACTCGCGGAACTTCACCGTCCGGATCAAGGACGGCTGGACCTTCAGCAACGGGGAGAAGGTCACCGCCCGGTCCTTCGTGGACGCCTGGAACTACGGCGCGAGCCTGAGGAACAACCAGCGCAACGCCTACTTCTTCGGCTACATCGAGGGCTACGACGAGATCCACCCGGAGGAGGGCGCGCAGCGCGCCGACACCCTCTCCGGCCTGAAGGTCGTCGACGACCTCACCTTCACCGTCGAGCTCACCCAGAAGTTCTCGACCTTCCCCGACACCCTCGGCTACAACGCCTTCGCCCCGCTGCCCCGGGCCTTCTTCGACGACCACGACGCCTGGGTGAGGAAGCCGGTCGGCAACGGCCCGTACCTGGTCGACGCGTACGCGCGCGGCTCGCAGATGTCGCTGCGCAGGTGGGACGACTACCCCGGCCCCGACAAGGCGAGGAACGGCGGGGTCGACCTCAGGGTCTACACCGACAACAACACCGCCTACACCGACCTCATGGCCGGCAACCTCGACCTGGTCGACGACGTCCCCGCGACCCAGTTGAAGAACGTCGGCAGCGACCTCGGCGACCGCTACCTCAACACCCCCGCCGGCATCATCCAGACCCTCGCCTTCCCCTACTACGACGACGCCTGGAACAAGCCCGGCGCGGAGAAGGTCCGCAAGGGCCTGTCCATGGCCATCGACCGCGAGCGGATCACCGGGACCATCTTCCGCGGGACCCGCACCTCCGCCACCGACTGGACCTCCCCGGTGCTCGGCGAGGACGGCGGCTTCCTGGCGGGTCTGTGCGGCGAGGCCTGCGCGTACCGGCCCGACGAGGCGAAGAGGCTGATCCGGGAGGGCGGCGGCCTGCCCGGCGGCCGCGTCACGATCACCTACAACGCGGACACCGGCTCCCACCGCCAGTGGGTCGACGCGGTCTGCAACTCCATCAACAACGCGCTGGACGACGAGCGCGCCTGCACCGGCAACCCGGTCGGCACCTTCGCCGACTTCCGCAACCGGATCACCGGGCGGAAGATGCCCGGCCCGTTCCGCGCCGGCTGGCAGATGGACTACCCCCTCATCCAGAACTTCCTCCAGCCGCTCTACTACACCGACGCCTCCTCCAACGACGGCGAGTGGTCGAACCGGGACTTCGACGACCTCGTCGACCGGGCCAACCGGGAGACCGACGACGCCCGGGCCGTCGGCCTGTTCCAGCAGGCCGAGGAGGTGGTCCGCGACCACATGGCGGCCATCCCGCTCTGGTACCAGAACGGCAGCGCGGGCTGGTCGGAGCGCCTGTCCGGGGTGAAGCTGAACCCCTTCAGCGTCCCCGTGTACGAACAGATCGAGGTGAGCTGATCCGCCATGGGGAGCTACGTCCTGCGGCGCCTGCTCCAGATGGTCCCGGTGTTCCTCGGGGCCACGCTGCTGATCTTCCTCATGGTGAACGTGATGGGCGACCCCGTCGCGGGCCTGTGCGGCGAACGCCGCTGCGATCCGGCGACCGCCGCCCGGCTGCGGGCGGAGTTCGGCCTCGACGAGCCGCTCTGGCGGCAGTACCTGACCTACATGGGGAACGTCTTCACCGGCGACTTCGGCACGGCGTTCAACGGCCAGGAGGTCACCGAGCTGATGGCGACGGCGTTCCCCGTCACCGTCCGGCTCACCCTGATCGCGATCCTCTTCGAGGTCGTCGTCGGCGTCACCCTCGGCGTGGTCACGGGGCTGCGCCGGGGCCGTCCCGTCGACACCGGCGTGCTGCTGCTCACCCTCGTCGTCATCTCCGTGCCCACCTTCGTCACCGGCCTGCTGCTCCAGCTGCTGCTCGGGGTGGAGTGGGGCTGGATCCGGCCCTCGGTCTCCTCCGCCGCGCCCTTCGCGGAGCTGGTCCTGCCCGGCCTGGTGCTGGCCTCCGTCTCCCTCGCCTACGTCACCCGGCTGACCCGGACCTCCCTCGCCGAGAACCGCCGCTCCGACTACGTCCGCACCGCCGTCGCCAAGGGCCTGCCCCGGCACCGGGTCGTCCTCCGGCACCTGCTGCGCAACTCCCTCATCCCGGTGGTCACCTTCGTCGGCGCCGACATCGGCTTCCTCATGGGCGGCGCGATCGTCACCGAGCGGATCTTCAACATCCACGGCGTCGGCTACCAGCTCTACCAGGGCATCCTGCGGCAGAACACCCAGACCGTCGTCGGCTTCGTGACCGTGCTCGTGCTGGTGTTCCTGGTCGCCAACCTCGTCGTCGACCTCCTCTACGCCGTACTCGACCCGAGGATCCGCTATGTCTGACCTGCACCACGAACCCGGCGGCACCCTCGCGGGGACCGGCCCGGGCGCCCCCGTGGTCCCGGGCGCCGACGAGGCGGAGACCCCCGGGAGGGCGCCGGGCGGCCCGGACCGCCCCGGACCGCGGGACAGGCCCCGCTCCCTGTGGTCCGACGCCTGGCACGACCTGCGCCGCAACCCCGTCTTCCTCGTCTCCGGCCTGGTGATCTGCTTCCTGGTCCTCATCTCCCTGTGGCCCTCGGCGATCGCCCCCGGCAGCCCGCTGGCGTGCGACCTCGCCAGGGCCCAGGAGGGCCCTCGGCCCGGCCACCCCTTCGGCTTCGACGGCCAGGGCTGCGACGTCTACACCCGCACCGTCCACGGCGCCCGCACGTCCGTCGCGGTCGGCGTCCTGGCCACGCTCGGCGTCGCGGTCCTCGGCAGCGTCCTCGGCGCGCTGGCGGGCTTCTTCGGCGGGGCGTGGGACGCGGTCCTGTCCCGCGTCACCGACGTCTTCTTCGCCATCCCGGTCGTCCTCGGCGGGCTGGTGCTGCTGTCCGTCATCACCAGCGACACCCTCTGGCCGGTCATCGGGTTCATCGTGCTGCTCGGCTGGCCGCAGGTCTACCGCATCGCCCGCGGCTCCGTCGTCACCGTCCGGCAGAACGACTACGTCCAGGCCGCGCGGGCGCTGGGCGCCTCCCCGGCCCGGCTGCTGCTGCGGCACATCGCGCCCAACGCCGTCGCCCCGGTCATCGTCGTCGCCACCATCGCGCTCGGCACGTACATCGCGCTGGAGGCGACCCTGTCCTACCTCGGCGTCGGACTGAAACCGCCCAGCGTCTCCTGGGGCATCGACATCTCCGCCGCCTCCCCCTACGTCCGCAACGCCCCGCACGCGCTGCTGTGGCCCTCCGGGGCCCTCGCGGTCACCGTCCTGGCGTTCATCATGCTCGGCGACGCGGTCCGCGACGCCCTCGACCCGAAGCTGAGGTGAGCCGCCGTGCTGCTCGAAGTGCGCGACCTGCACGTGGAGTTCCGCACCCGGGACGGGGTCGCGAAGGCCGTCGACGGGGTCGGCTACGCGGTGGACGCGGGCGAGACGCTGGCCGTGCTCGGCGAGTCCGGCTCCGGCAAGTCGGTGACCGCGCAGGCGGTCATGGGGATCCTCGACACCCCGCCCGGCCGGATCACCGGCGGCGAGGTCCTCTTCCGGGGCCGGGACCTGCTGCGGCTCAGGGAGGCCGAGCGCCGCAGGGTCCGCGGCGCCGAGATGGCGATGGTCTTCCAGGACGCGCTGTCGTCGCTCAACCCCGTGCTCACCGTCGGCGACCAGCTCGGCGAGATGTTCACCGTGCACCGGGGCATGTCGAGGAAGGACGCGCGGGCGAAGGCGGTCGAGCTGATGGACCGGGTGCGCATCCCCGCCGCCCGGGAGCGGGTGGGGCAGTACCCGCACCAGTTCTCCGGCGGCATGCGCCAGCGCATCATGATCGCGATGGCGCTGGCCCTGGAACCGGCCCTGATCATCGCCGACGAACCCACCACGGCCCTCGACGTGACCGTCCAGGCGCAGGTCATGGACCTGCTCGCGGAACTGCGGCGCGAGTACCGGATGGGCCTGGTCCTCATCACCCACGACCTGGGCGTGGTCGCCGACGTCGCCGACCGCACCGCCGTGATGTACGCGGGCCGGATCGTCGAGTCGGCGCCGGTGCGCGGCCTCTACCGG
The DNA here is from genome assembly GCF_055574875.1 of Streptomyces sp. NPDC034670. Taxonomy (NCBI): domain Bacteria; kingdom Bacillati; phylum Actinomycetota; class Actinomycetes; order Kitasatosporales; family Streptomycetaceae; genus Streptomyces; species Streptomyces sp. NPDC034670. The sequence goes on along the minus strand of NZ_JBVITR010000020.1, from coordinate 19,958 downwards.
GCGCCCGCCCACCCCTACACCCGCGGCCTGCTGGACTCCGTCCCGCGCCTGGACCTCAAGGGCCGGGAACTCCACGCCGTCAAGGGCCTGCCGCCCAGCCTCACCGCCGTCCCGCCCGGCTGCGCCTTCCACCCCCGCTGCCCGCTGGCCCGCGACGTGTGCCGCACCGACGCGCCGCCGCTGTACGAGGTCTCCCCGACGCGGGCGAGCGCCTGCCACTTCTGGCGGGAGTGCCTGGATGGCTGAGCCGATCCTCCGGGTCGAGGGCCTGGTCAAGCACTACCCGCTGACCCGGGGCGCGCTGTTCGGGAGGCGGGTCGGCGCGGTGCGGGCGGTCGACGGCGTCGACTTCGCGCTCGGCCGGGGGGAGACCCTGGGCATCGTGGGCGAGTCCGGCTGCGGCAAGTCCACGGTCGCGAGGATGCTGGTCGGCCTGGAGCGGCCGACGGCCGGTGCGATCCGGTACCGGGGCGAGGACGTCACCCGGCTGTCGGGGCGGGCGCTGAAGGCGGTCCGCCGCAACATCCAGATGGTGTTCCAGGACCCCTACACCTCGCTCAACCCCCGCATGACGGTGGGCGACATCGTCGGGGAGCCCTTCGAGATCCACCCCGAGGCGGCGCCCAGGGGCGACCGGCGCAAGCGGGTCCGGGAGCTGCTGGACGTCGTCGGACTCGACCCGGAGTACGTCCACCGGTACCCGCACCAGTTCTCCGGCGGCCAGCGCCAGCGCATCGGCATCGCCCGCGGCCTGGCCCTCAACCCCGAGATCATCGTCGCCGACGAGCCGGTCTCCGCGCTGGACGTGTCCGTCCAGGCGCAGGTCGTCAACCTGATGGGCCGGCTGCAGGAGGAGTTCGGGCTCTCCTACGTCTTCATCGCGCACGACCTGTCGGTCGTGCGGCACCTCTCCGACCGGGTCGGCGTGATGTACCTCGGGCGGATCGTGGAGACCGGCACGGACACCGAGATCTACGACCACCCCACGCACCCCTACACCCAGGCGCTGCTCTCCGCCGTGCCCGTCCCCGACCCCGAGGCCCGGGAGCGCCGCGAGCGGATCGTCCTCACCGGCGACGTCCCGTCCCCGGCGGACGTCCCCTCCGGCTGCCGCTTCCGCACCCGCTGCTGGAAGGCCCGGGACAAGTGCGCCGAGGAGGTCCCGCCGCTGGCGGTGCCCGAGCGCTTCAAGGGCTCGGACAGCCCGGCGGCCCACGCCTCGGCCTGCCACTTCGCGGAGGAGCGGACGGTGGTGCCGCGAGAACCCCGCGGGGAGCCGGCATAAACCCCGCGAGGGGTCCGGCGCAGCCGCGCACGCCGCGCCGGTTCGCCTTGAAGAGGCTTCTCACTTCAAGGGCTGGTCAAAAGTCCTCTTGCGGCCAGCATGCCTCGCACTTCGGCCAAAGAGGCAGCGCGCACGTGTGCCTGCCAAAGAGACGCTTCCGTATGTGTGGTTGTCAAACCGATGACAGTGCAGCCGGCCGCCACAACCGCGCTTACGCCCGCCGGCGCGTCCTCAACGACCAGGCACGCAGCGGGGACTATGCCGAGCCGAGCGGCAGCCAGGGAGAAACAGTCCGGCGCGGGCTTCGCGTTTTCCACATCGCTGCCGTAGACCTGCACCGCAGGGAGGGGCAGGCACAAGGGGTGGCGTCATTTCTCATGAAGATTCCCGCCTCTGGGCAAGAGCGCCTGCCTTCCGAACCCATCGAGAAAAGCTGTCACTGGAAGCCAATGAGGGCATCGGGCCGGTACCGAAGACGTTCAAGTCGGTTGCGGGCGAGGTCCTGGAACTGGTTGAGGGCGACCACGGCGAGATTGGTCAGGCTGCGCTTGACGTGCACCCGTACCGCCTGGACGGGGATGAGGTCGGGCGAACGGGCGGGCGGCAGGACCACCGTCAGCCATGCACGCTCGGCCGGCAAATTCACACACGGCGTGGGAGGCACGGGTGTTCAGGCGGTACCACACCAACACGATCGGCGCTCTGACGAGCTGGTGGGCACCGTCGATCAGCGCGATGAAGTCGTGCTCGCCCATGTTGGGAGCATGCCCTTGCGCGCGGGGTAGGCGCATTCCTCGTACGCCGGCGGGCCGCACCTCCGCAACGAAGGTACGGCCCGCCGGCGGCTGGGTCAGCCGAGGGACTCGGCAGCCGTGCGCCGGATACGTTTGGTGCGGCCCGAGGTGGCCAGAGTGCGCAGGACTGTGGCGTCGGCCTCAGCCGCAGCCCGGAGCTGAAGCCAGTCACTCCAGTCGTCGAGCAACTCGGGAACGCGGTCCGAGGAGATCACTCCGGAACGGAGGTTTTCCAGCGTTTCCAGCTCCCGTGCCCGGCGTTCGCTGAACGCGCGGACCTCAGGTGCGAGTTGCCGTACCCAGGTGTCCCGCTCGGCCCGAGGCAGCCGTTCCAGGACCTGGCCCACGACACCCGAGGCGAGCGCACCGTCCGGTTCGGCGGCGACCGCGGCCAGCAGGGCAGGCCGAGCCGCGTCGGAGGTGAGCGCGGCCCGGTACAGCTCCCAGCGGGCGTGCCCGTCGGAGGCGTTGGTCAGAGACCTGCCGAGGTGCTCCTCCAATTGCCGCAGGGCGGCCTGCAACTCGGGAGACGGCTCAGCATCCGCCATTTGCCTTGAACCTTTCCATGGCGACTCGGATGTTCTCCCTGATGGTACGGAGGTTGCTGTCCACCACGGCCTTCTGGAGCCGGGACAGCTCCCCGTCACCCGCGAGCGGCTTGCCGTTCTGGCCGATCCGTACTTCCTTGCCCTTGCCCTTGACGTGTGCGTGCGGTGGGGCGTGGTCGTTGGAGTAGATCTGGATGGTGACGCCACCCTCGTTCACGATAGTGCCCACGCCCGGGTACTCGGAGGTCATGGCGGCATGAGCCATGGCGGATCCGGCCGGAGAGGCGAACGAGATGGTGCGCACTGCAGCGGACGTGGGCTTCACCGGGCAAGCACGGCCCTTGCCCTGCTTGGCGTCGTCGATGATCTTGCGGAATGTGTTCAGGGTCCGCTTGGCCTTGACGGAACTCTCCAGGAAACCGCCGATGCCACCGGCCACCCGGACGACCGCCTTACCGACCGACACCGCCTTCGTAACGGGGACGGCCTTCACCAGGGTCCACAGGCAGCTTTCGATGTCGAACTCACCGAAGCAGCGCTCCAGGTCGCGGTAGCCGATCTCCTCCAGCAGGATCTCGCCGCCGTTCTCCTTAAGCCAGTCGATGACCCCCTTGCCGACCAGTGCTTTTGCAGCACGGAATTCCGCGACGCACTCCTCGCCGCACTCCCGACGCAGCAGTTCCTCCTCGCCGGCGGTGAGATCCATTCCGGCGTCGGAACCATTGGCCTCAAGGCGTGCCTTGACGGCCTGCCGCTCACGCTCGCGCTCCTCGGCCTCGGCCCGATCGGCGGCCTTGTCGGCCGCCGTGGCGTCCTCGACGGCGCGAGTCGCCGCGGTCTCGGCCGCTGTGGCGTCCTCCTCCGCCTTTGTGGCGGTCGCCCGGGCGCTGCCCGCGTCCTTCTCCGCCGCCGTGGCGTTGGCCCGGGCGCCGACCGCGTCACGCTCGGCGTCGGTAGCCTCCCGGTCAGCCGCGGTGGCCTTCGACTCGGCCTCGTTCGCCGCAAAGGACGCGTACATGGCGTCGGTGCCGGCCTCCGCGTCGTACTTCTGGGCGCTGGTGTCGGCCTTCCTCGCCGCCTCGGCGGCCTTCGCGGCTTCCGCGGCGGATGTACGGGCGGTTGCGGCGGACTGCAATGCCTTGGCTGCGTCCGCGGCGGCTGCCGACGCCGCTTGTGCGGCGATCTTGGCGTCACCTGCGGCCTTGTCCGCGAGTGCCTTGGCCGTAGCTGCGGCCTTGACCGCTTCGTCGGCCTTGGCCTTCGCGGCGGCGGCCTGCTGCTCGGCCATCGTTTTGGAGATCTGCCCCACCAGCACCGCAAAGGCGGCGGAGGTGTCGGTCTCCCTGTACGGTCCACCGACGGTGATGGCCTCGTTGGCGGCGACGGTCACAGACTTCGCCGCGTCCCGGGCACCGGCGGCGGCCTGGCCGGCTGCGTACGCGAAGCCGGCGGTCTTTGCGGCCCACGCCGCTGTCTGGGCGGCCTCGGCTTTTGCAGCGGCCGCCTCCTGGCGCGCCTTGATGACGGCGGCCTGGGCTTTCTTCGCCTCGGCCTCCGCATTACGGGCGCTGGTCTTCGCCGCGGCGGCAGCGTCGATAGCCTCTGCGGCGGCAGCGTGTGCGGTGGCCGCAGCAGCGCTCGTGGTCAGGTAGGCCGACCATGCGGCATCGGCCGCGGCACGGGAACGCGACGCCGCCGCGTCCGCGCGAGTGGCCGCGGCGCGGGCATTCACCGCAGCGGTGGACGCCTCGTTGGCGGCGGTCCGGGCCCGGCCGGCGGCGCTGGTGGCTTCGCTGGCCGCAGCGCGGGCAACGGTCGCCGCCTGTCGTGCCTCGCCCGCGCTGCTGGTGCCCTCGGCCGCAGCAGCGGCGGCTTCGAGAGCCGAGGCACGGGAGGTCTTCGCGTCCTTGTCCCGTTCGGCAGCCTCGGCTTTAGAGCGGGCGAGGGCGGCTCGAGCTTCGGCTGCCTCGGCTGCCTCACGCTTCTCAGCAGCGGTTGTGCCCGCTGCTTCGGCGGAACTGCGAGCCAGCCCAGCTGCGTCACGCTCTGTCTGGGCACGTTGCGCTGCAGCTGCGGCCTTTTTCCGCTCTGCGGTGGCATGAGCGTGCTCACGGGCTGCATTGGCCTTTTCAGCCTCGGCAATGGCGCGCTGTCTCTTCGCCTCTGCGGCGCCGATTTTAGCGGTCTGTACCGCCGCCTCGGCGGTCGCCTGCGCTTTCTTCGCCTTGGTGGCGTTGGTGGCGGCTTCCTTGGCCTGAGCGTCGGCAGCCGTGGCGGCGGCCTTCGCCTGGGCGGCCGCCTCCTGCGCCGCGACCCGGCGGAACTCGGCATTGGTGGCATGCGCCTGGGTCTTGGCCAACGCCAGCAGCGCTTGCGAGTCAGCCACGGTGGCTTTCGCTGCGTTCGACGCGGTCAGTGTGGCTTTCGCCGCAGCCTGCGTGGCCGCGTACGAGGCCTTCGCTACCTGCACCGACTGCTGCGCGTACAGCAGGCCCCGGCCTCGGGGCAGTTTCGCGGCGTCGGCGATGTCCCATGCCTTCTGCTGTGCTGCACCCGCGCTGTCGGCGGCTGCCTTGGCCCGCGCGACTGCGACGTCGGCCGTGGTCACCTGTTTGGCCGCCGCCGCCTTTGCCGCGTTCAGGTCGGCCGTCGCCTTGGTGAAGGTGGCCTTGCTGGGGTAGTCGTCGGCGTTTTTGCGGGCAGTCCAGTACTTCTGCCAGTACAGGATCTGGTCCGCGAGCCATGCCTGCCGGATCGCTTCGATCATCGCCTCGGTGGCGACCCGTGTCTCTTTCGACGCGGCGGATTCGGCGGTGAGGATCTGCTTGCGCTGTTCGGCCTGGCTGGAGTACTCGGTCTCCCACTCCGTATAGGCCTGCAGGAGGGGGCCGGTCAGCACCCGGTAGTGGTCGATGGGGTTGTCGCTGTCACAGGCTGCCCAGGCCATCTTCAGAGCTTCGACCTCGGTGCGGAACTCCAGAGAATCCGGCTCGGGAGCCTTGGTGGCGAAACCACCGAAGCGCAGGAAGGTCGCGACGTCATTGGCTGAAGGCTGACCTAGAGCGCTCGTGTTGAACAGTTCGCGCCCCGCGACATCCTTGTACGCGGCAGCCCAATCATCATCCCCGGTGTCGAATGTGTCGAATATCTGTCGGGCCTTGTCCACAGCAGCTTGCCCGGGGTGCGGGGTCGGACTGTCTTTCGCCTTGTTGTACAGCTCCTGCTGGGTCCCGAGGGTGAAGGCGATGATGTCCTCACCGAACTCTGGAGCCCAGTAATCCCTGCCATTGAATGAATTCACCGCACGGTAGGGGCTGTTGCTGTCGTTCAATTTGTTTTGACGGCTTCGGAAGGCCTGCAGAGCGGTGATGCCCGCGTCGTTGTCACGCCCGGCGGCCTGTCCCCATTCGCCAAGGAGTGCATCCGGCCTTACGAATTCGCGCAGGCCGGCATCCGTACCGGTGAGCTTCGCCGCCGCGACCGACTTCAGTTCGGGGCCACCGAAGTGCACGGCCTGCCCTGCCTGACAGCGGTCCTTGCGAGCCTGCGCGCCCAGACTGATGCGCAGGGTGCGCTCATAGGGATTGGTGGGGTTGTCCCCAGGTTCATCAGCCGCAGCAGGAGTTGCGGTGACAAGTCCTCCGAGTAACGTCGCCGCGGTAGCGAGTGCGGTAACTGTCAAGCCGCAACGAACGGATCCTCTTCTTAATCTTCTGCGTACCGTACGCACGCCATGCCTCTCTGTGGATGGTCAGTCCGTCCATGTGGGAAAGGCATGCCTGCGATACGGCATGGTGCAGCATCACCAGGCCGTCCGTTGATAATCCGGCTGACCTGTTGTATGGGAAAAGCCAGGAAAGATACCAAGGGTAGAAGTCCTTGGCGCAGGAAACCCCCGTCTTCGCGTGTGGTCAGCACGCGCCTCATGCCCCCCTTCCCACGGGGACACGGCCATGATCACAGCCGAAAGATTCTGCGAGAACACAGAATTCAGCCTTATGCTCGATGTTTTCGGCCGTGTTGCATGCTCCCGCAAACCGTCCTGTGCTTTAACACGCCAGTCGCGGCGCCACACGGTCTCAGATTTTCGGCCAGGTAATGGCTGGCCATCTGGAACTGTCTGGGGATGTGCGTCCGTGGGCGGAATAAGTGTTTTCGGCTGGTTGAGAAACCAAGCGCACTTTGAACCTTGCCCGGTACGGCCCGGTGCTGTGACGGGAGCCGTCGATATCGTCTGCGACCACGCCGGACGATGACGGCATCTCGCCTGGTTGCCCGCGTCCGTACGGACCTCCGCAACCAAGGGGTATCGCTGTTCGGTGAAGATGATCCCGCTGCCCTGTAGTGAGCATGGAGGACACCCCCAACTCACCGCTTGAGTAGCGGGTGTTTCCCTACTCCTGTCGGCGGGCACCGGCCCGACGCTCGACGGGCCGGCGCCACCTCGACGAGCAGAAGTCAGTGAGCCTTTTCAGCGTGGCCACCGATCGGGTGACGGGGCTGTCGGCGGGGCGGGCCGCAACGCATGAGGCCCCCGTAACTGTTGAGGGAGTGATCGAAGCCTCATGCCCTGGTCGAGTGGGTCACGATGCTCATCGTCACCGTGAGGGTGAGTGCCGCTGCGAGCTCTCGCCGCACCTCCTTGCCCACATCGCCGCGGCCTTCGGGATGTTTGCGGCCACCAGGGAACCGCCTCTTGCGGGGGAAACGCGTCAAACCTGTGTACCAATCTGGTGCCGATGCCCAGATTGCCGAGGTGACGCGGGTGTCCACACAGGATGATCACCTTGCTCTGCACGTTTACTTGGCTTCTGACTGCACTTCGGGGACCTCTTGTACCGCTTCACTCGCCGCACTGGCAGTGCTCTGACTGCCGTCGCGCTGATTACCGGCATGGCATCCGCTTGTTCCGACTCGCCTACGGCGTCCAAGGCTTCGCAGTCCGAGAAGGCGGCGAGCTCCGCCGCAGCTCCCACAGCTCAGCCGCCCTCCCAGTCCGGCAGGGAGCAGTTGGACAAGGAAGCTCGCGACTTGCTCAACATGACGGATCGCCTGGAGTCGGATGAGGCGGGCTTGGTCTCGGCCGGTTCCCTCGCGGTGCCCGGAGAGAACCTGGACGAGACCATCAAGTCGGGCACGGCCCTGCGGGTGGAGGTGGCGTGCGCAGGGGAGGGCACGGTCGCCTCAGGCGCCGCTAAGACAGCTAAGCGCGTCGACTGCACGCAGCCGATGACGAACGGGTTCGACTTCACCACAGCCGGGCCGAGTCTCGCGATCCAGGCGGACTCACCCGAGGAAGATAGGGTAGGCACCGCCTACATAATGGGCCGCATCTCCTGATTTGCCCCGGCTGACAGCCCTGGTCGCCCTGGTTTCGGATGCGGAGCACGTCCCGCAGCGCGCCGGCCAGGTCACGCAGGCCATTTGGGGCCGCGAGCGCTCCAGGGTGAGGATGGCCTTGGCGATTGACGTCATGCGGTTCGGGCTGCATCGCGATCTTCGGAAGATTCGCCAGGACTTGAGTCGTGCCATGCCGCGTTCGACGGATGCTCGGGAGGCGGCGAGGGCCTGGTTGATCGTCTGCTGGGTCGGGGTCAGTTGCCTGCCGGGCGATCGTTTGCGTCCGGTGGTGCCCCAGGGGCCGGCGCCCGTATAGGCACGGTCGGCCAGGATGGGGACGCCCTGGCGTTCGCAGGTCCGGATGATGCGGTGGGTGCGGGCCGCGGTCAGGTCGTGACACCGGCCAGGCGAGGCAGGGGAGATCCGCAGCACCTGGCCGGTCGGGTCGGTCACGACCTGCACATTCACACCGTGGCGGCGGTGCTTGTGCGAGTAGTCGGCCTGCCCGTCGCCCACCCGGTCGCACTCCGCGAGCGTCCCGTCGAGCAAAACGTACTCCGGGTCGGTCTCGCGCAGGGCCTTCAGCAGGCCCGGTGATCGGTCGGCCAGGAGGTCGATGACCGCGGTGGTGTAGGCGTGGGCGGTGCCGACCGATGTGCCGAAGCCCGCGGCGATCTGGGCCAGGGTGTCGTGCTTGCGCAGGTACACCAGAGCGACCAGCGCACGCTGGTGCGGCGGAAGCTTGCAGCGGCGGTCACCCTCGCGGGTGACGATGAGCATGGTGACCCACTCGACCGGAGCGTGTGGCAGGTCGAGTGCGGCAGGATAGGGAGCCAACGAGGCACCTGCGCTGATGAGTTGAGACTTCGAACATCTCCCTCAACGGCACGGGTGCCTCGTGCGTTGCGGCCTCCCCGCCGTCACCCGATCGGTGGCCACCCTGAAAAGACTCAGTAATGGACACGCAACTTCACGGAAGCAGCTCCGACACGCGCACGGGTGAGACTGGACGGCGTACGGCCCGTGCGGGTGCCGTGGGCGGGCCGGGACGCGCCATGTCGTCCCGGTCCGCCGCCCCGCCCGGCCGCGCCCGGTGCTGCTCGGCCCTGCTCAGCTCTGTTCGGCGGCCCCGAGCCCCAGGGAGCGCCGGAGGAAGTCGAGCTGGAGGCGGAGCAGGTTCTCGGCGACCTCCTCCTGCGGGGTCATGTGGGTGACGCCGGACAGGGGCAGCACCTCGTGCGGCCGCCCGGCCGCCAGCAGCGCCGAGGACAGGCGCAGCGAGTGGGCGACCACCACGTTGTCGTCCGCCAGCCCGTGGATGATCATCATGGGGCGGTGCGGTGCGGCGGCGTCGACCAGGCCCGCGTCGTCGATCAGCGAGTTGCGGCGGTAGACCTCCGGCTGCTCCTCGGGGTGGCCGAGGTAGCGCTCCTGGTAGTGGGTGTCGTACAGGCGCAGGTCGGTGACCGGGGCGCCCACCACCGCCGCGTGGAAGACGTCCGGGCGGCGCAGCACCGCGAGGGCCGCCAGGTAGCCGCCGAAGGACCAGCCCCGGACGGCGACGCGGCCCAGGTCGAGCGGGAAGTCGCCGGCGAGCGCCCGGAGCGCGTCGACCTGGTCCTGGAGCACGGTCGCGGCCAGGTCGTCCCTGACGGCCTTCTCCCAGGCGGGGGAGCGGCCGGGGGTGCCGCGGCCGTCGGCGACGACCACCGCGAAGCCCTGGTCGGCGAACCACTGCGAGGTCAGGTGCGGGTCGTGGGCGGCGAGCACCCGCTGCCCGTGCGGACCGCCGTAGGGGTCCATGAGGACCGGCAGGGGGGTGTCACCGGCGTAGTCCCGAGGCATAAGCACGGCGCACGGAATTCGGCGTGCGCCCCCCTGGGTCAGGGTCACCCGCGGGGACATACCGGGGTCTTCGGCGTACGAGGGGACAGCCACCGGCGCTTTCCCGTCACGCAGGATCCGCACCCGCGAACCTGGCCGGTCCAGGGTCGCGGAGACCAGCACGGTCACACCGCCGCCGCGCACCGCCGTGTGGACGCCGGGCTCCTGCGAGAGGCGCTCCACACCCAGTTCGTTCACCCGGTGGACGTGCACCTCGCCGGTCTCCGGCCCGGCCGCCTCCTCGCCCGCGGACGCGGAGACCAGCACGTCGTCGGGCGAGACGTCCAGCACCGCGCGCAGGTGCAACTGCGGTCCGGTCAACGGTCGTTCCCCGACCACCAGCCGTCGCGCGCCCCCCTCGTCGGCGATCCGCACGAGCTGTCCGGAGGGGCTCCAGCACGGCACCCCGGGGAAAAGTTCCAGCCAATCCGGATCTTCGTCGGCGTGCACCATCCGGGTCGCCCCGGAGTCCGGGTCCACGGCCAGGATCACCTGGCTGCGCTGGTCGCGCGCCTGGACGAGCAGCAGCGGGGCACCCGCCGCTGACCAGTGCACTCGCGCCAGGTAGGGGTAGCGCACCCGGTCCCAGGAGACCTCCGTGCGCGCCCCGTCCAGACCGATCACGAGCAGCCTCACGTCGGCGTTCGCGGTGCCCGCCGCCGGGTAGGGGACGCGGCTCGGCTCGCGCTCCGGGCGGGCGGGATCGCAGATCCACCACCGCTCCACCGGCGTGTCGTCCACCCGCGCCACCAGCAGCCGGTCCGACTCCGGGGCCCACCAGAAGCCCCGCGAACGGCCCATCTCCTCGGCCGCGACGAACTCCGCCAGGCCGTAGGTGACGCCCTCCCCCTCGGGGGCCGCGAGCGCGCGGTCGTCCGCACCCCCGGCCGCCACGACCCGCAGCGCGCCCCGGGCGACGTAGGCGACGTGACGCCCGTCGGGCGACGGCCGGGGGTCGATCACCGGCCCCGGCACGGGCAGTTCACGCGCCGTCCCGGCCCGCAGCTCGGCCGTGAAAAGCCGTCCTGACAAGGCGAAAGACGCCAACTCCACGGCCGCGTCGGTGGCGTAGCCGACGATGCCGGCACCCCCCTCGCGGCTGCGCTCGCGCCGGGCCCGCTCCTCCGCGGAGAGGTGCTCGCGGGCCCCGCCCAGGAGGGTGCGCGGGTCGGCCGCCACGCGCTCCCCGCCCTCCTGCGGGTCGAGGACCCACAGGGAGTTCGTCCGGTCCGTACCGGAACCGGAACGCAGGAACACCACCCGTGAGCCGTCGGGCGCCACGGTGAACGAACGCGGCGCGCCGAGCGTGAAGCGCTGGGTGCGGGCGTGCCGTCGGGGGAAGGAGTCAGCCTCGGTCGTCATGCCATGACCATATTGGCCGTGCGCCCCCTTGTGCGGCTGTGCGCCGACCGATGCGCACGTACGGATAGTTATGATCGTTAGCACATAGTGGGTATGAACCTGCTGGCTCGTGCGCGCAACCTAGTCGGATCTACCTGCCCCCATATTCCTACCCCCCCCCCGCGTCCTGGGATCTTTGGAGGTGAACCGCCGTGGCACTCTCGATTTCGGCGGTGGTGCTGCTGGCGATCATCGTCTTCCTGCTGATCAAGAAGTCGGGACTGAAGACCGGGCACGCGGTCGTCTGCATGCTGCTCGGCTTCTACCTGGCCTCGTCGACGGTGGCGCCCACGATCAGCGAGGTCACCTCGAACATCGCGGGCATGATCGGCAGCATCAAGTTCTGAGCATCGCGTCTTCCGGCCGGGGCCCGAGGGAAGTCCCGGGCCCCGGCCGGAGTCCACGTCCCGTCCGTCCCGTCGTCCGGGTTCCCCGGACCGGGCTCCGCATGCCCGGCGGGTCCGGGACGGACGCGGGCCGGGGGAGGACGGGGGCGGCGGGGTGAAGGAAGCCGGGGGGCTCGCCGTCGGGGCGGCCCTGACCGCGTGGCTGCTGTGGAACGTGTGGAACCTCCTCCACCTCGTCTTCGGCCCGCGCGACGGCACGTGGCGCCGCCCGGTGTGGTGGGTGCGCGTCTGCTCCGTCTCGCTCTTCGCCGGCCTCGCCTCCTGGGTCTGGGGAGCGTTCCAAGGGGGCCTGGACGTCGGCGAGGCCTGCGCGCTGGCCCACCAGCCGTACGACGAGGACTACCGGCGGGCCCACCCCGAGGAGTTCGACCGGCTCTTCCCCCTGAGCAACAAGTGCAACGCGCACTACGACATGGTTCCGGCCTGGGTCAACCCCACCGTCGTGGGCTGCGCCGTCGTCTTCCTGGCCGCCGTCGTCGTCCTCCTGTGGTTCGCCGTCGCCCGCCTCACCGGCTCGGGGGGAGTGCGGCGGCCCTTCCGCGGGGACGCGGCCCGCCCGCCGCGGGGCACGGCCCCGGGCGGGACCTGAGGGCCGGTCACCGCCCCGCCGCCACCCGGCCTCAGAGCAGGAGCAGCACCGCCGCGCCCCACAGCACCGACAGGGCCACCAGCGGCGGCCCGACCGGCATGCCCTGCTGCCCCGCCGGCGCCTCCTCCAGCGGCCGCAGCTCCGGGCGGAGCAGCAGCGCCCGCACCTCGTCGGCGACGCGCTCCGCACCCGGCTCGCGGCCCAGGCGCCGCTCCAGCCACGCCCAGCCGGTGGGGGAGAGCTCGACGGCGGAGTCCTCGGCCCGGCCGACGCGGATGCCGTCCTCGGAGTGGTGCACGGACGTGATCACGTCCCACGGGACCCGCCGCACCCGCCACGCCCCGGTCACCCACAGCCCGTCGCGGTCGGCGGTGATCCGCCAGGTGAGCGCCGTCGCCACGGCCGTCACCAGCCACGGCAGGCCCACGGCCAGCCACGCCCAGGTCCACGACGGCCCGTCGTCGAGCGCGGCCCAGATGCCGCCGCCCTGCACCAGCAACAGGCCGAGGCCCACCGCGCGCGAGAAGCCGTGCGCCGTCCACACCCGCGGGCCCGCCGCGGGCGTCATGCCGGCGGCGATCTCCTCGACGGACCGCCGCGGGTTCTTGCTCCCACGGCGCCGCGGCCCGCCCTCCACCAGCTTCGGGACGGCCGGCTTCACCGCGCTGACGCTGCACTCCACCGACACCTCGGGGTCGTCCGCGTCGTCGCGCGCGACGAAGGCGACTTCGGCGCCGGCGTAGGGGACGCCGTACAGGACGGCCTCCCGCAGCGGCGGGGCGGGGTCCCTGCCCCGGAGGATCTCCTTGATCTTGCCGAGTTCCGCGGCGGCCGCGAGGTCGTCGTCCTCCTCCCCGCCCTCGTCCGCGTCTTCTTCGTCCTCGTCCTCGAAGGCGTACAGCGAGTGGAAGTGCAGGACCGGCCGCAGGCCCTCCCGGTCGTCGGCCGCGAACACCCAGGTGCGGCCGTCCTCGTGGTCCTCGCGCACCAGCACGTGCAGCACCGGCAGCGGCCCGCGCCGCAGCCGCCCCGAACGCACCCGCCCGTCCACGCCGTTCACGAGGAACGCCAGCCCCGCGACGGAGCCGCCCAGCACCAGCAGCTCCCAGCCGAAGGCGTCGTACGGCTCCGCGACCAGCGCCGCCCAGTCGCCGTCCACCACGATGTCGACCCGGCTGCCCTCGGGGAAGTCCTCGGGGAAGAGCGTCTCGATGCGGTGGGTGCGCCCGTCGGCCTCCACCGTGAGGACGTCGGCGTCGTCGTCCTGCTCCAGGGCCGTGACCCGCCCGGACAGGTGGGCGGCGCCCGCGGCCCGCTCCTCGTACGCGTCGGCGACCTGCCGGGCCTGCCAGGCACCGAACCCGGCGACGGCCAGCAGCAGCGCGGCCAGGACGAAGGAGAGCCGGCCCCGGCGGAACGTCCGCGCGGCGGCGGGCAGCGGCTGCGCGGCCGGCCCGGCCGCCTCCAGGGCCAGCGACCGCTGCCGCCCGGCGGCGGCCGACCGGTGGACGAGCCCGGCGGCGGTGAACCCGGCGGCCCCGAGGAACGCGAGCGCGGACGGCCGGCCGGACATCGCCACGACGTCGCCCTCCGCGACGAGCGCCGCCGACACGGCCACGAGCCCCGCGAGCGCGAGCCGGGGCTGCCGCCACACCCAGTACAGGGTCAGCACCATCACGACGGCCACCCCGAGGCCCGGCCAGTCGGTGCCGCACGGGTTGGTGGACGTGCAGGGGGCGACGGGGCCCGCCGCCACCTCCCACACCGTCGAGACGACCAGCGCCAGGAGCGCCCACAGCGGGTGCGCCCACCGGGCGGGCACGGCGGCGAGCCAGCGCTGGACGTCGGGAGTCCGCCAGTCGGCGGTGCCGGGCGGTATGTGTTCGGCGGGCAACGGCACGGGATGTCTGGACACCCGCGCATTATGCGCGTGCGCGACGCCCGGCCGGTTCACACCGGTTCAGCGGTCACGGTCTCCCGGGGAGGTGCGGCCGGGGAGGCCGGATCAGCCCCCGACCGCGTACGGCACGAAGTCGGCCCAGGCGGTGGGGGCGAAGGCCAGTCGGGGACCTTCGACGTTCTTCGAGTCACGGACATGGACAGTGTCGGACTCGGTGGCGATTTCGACGCAGGAGTCGGTCTCCGCGCCGCTGCTGTAGCTGCTCTTGAACCACGCCAGGTCGGAGGCGTCCTCGGACGAGGTCTTGCGGATCATGTCTCCCCCAGCAATTGCTCGATGAAAGCGGCTGATTCACGTGGTGTGAGGGCCTGCGCCCGGATGATGCCATACCGCAGTTCCAGGATACGGAGCTGCCTCGGATCGTTAACCGGTCGGCCGTTGGCGACGCCAGGGGAGCGGCCTACTGCCGTTCCGTCCTCGAACTTCAGCACTTCGATCCCTCCATCCACACCAGCGTGCTCCTCGCGGTCCATCGGCATCACCTGAATCTCGACGTTCGGCAACTGCCCAACTTCAAGCAGGTGCTCAAGCTGCTGACGTACCACTGACGTTCCACCGAGTCGCCGCCGGAGCGTCCACTCGTCCTGGATGAAGCTGAGTTCGGGCGCCGAGTCTCGCTCGAAGACGGCCTTGCGGGCCATGCGAGCAGACACACCTCGTTCGACTTCCTCCTCGGCGTATCGGGGCCGCCGCATTCGGAAGAGGGCTTGCGCATGGTCTGGCGTCTGCAAGAGTCCGTGGATGTTCACGGGATCGTAGAGCTGAAGCTCAACCGCCCGCGCCTCCATCTGCGCGAGGTCCCGCACCTTTTTCGGGTACCGGACCTTCCTCACGTCCTCCTTCATCGCCGCGACGAGCCCCCCGGCGTCCAGCACCTCGTCCGCCGTGTCCAGGTACTCGGGCCGGGGGATCCGCTTGCCGGTCTCGATCTTGTAGACGAGGTCCTCGCCGTACCCGACCGCCGCCGCGAACTCACCGACCCGCATCCCGGCCGCCTCCCGGCGGAGCCTCAACTGCCGTCCCACGGTGGCCACCACGGCGAGCGCCCAGTCGTCGTCCGGGTCCACCTCCCAGCCCGGCTCGTCCGTCTGGTCCGTCCCGGTCCTGACCCGCACCGCCTCGCCGTTCACCGACATGCGCGCCCCTCCGTAGTGCCGTGCCGTGTTGTCGCACCCCGCCCGCAGGAGCCGCACCGACAGTCCGGACAGCGCTGGACAAGCGATGGACGGTAGCTCTACGTAGCGGGGCAATCACCTCACACGGTACGTCCGGTCGGCCACGCTGAGTGACGTGAATCAGGAAATCGCCGAGACCAGGACCCGACCCGACGGCAGGGTCCGCAACTTCAGCATGCTGCTGTCGTCCACCCCGCGCGGTGCCCGCCTCGCCCGTCTGCTCGCGGTGGACGCGCTGCGGAACTGGGGACTTCCGGAGGAGACGGCGGGCCACGTCATCGCCGAGCTGGCGGCCAACGCGGCCACCCACGGCCGTGTCCCGGGCCGCAGCTTCCGCCTGACGCTCTACGTGGTCGGCGCCACGCTCCGCATCGAGGTCACCGACACGCGCGGCGACCGGCGCCCCGTGCTCCGGGAACCCGACGCCGGCGCCGAGTCGGGGCGCGGACTGCTCCTCGTGGACGCGCTCGCGGACCGCTGGGGAGTCGGCGAGGGGCGCTTCCCGCACAAGATCGTCTGGGCGGAGATCGACCTCACGCCACCGGAACCCGGCCCCTCGCGTTCCGGTGCCGCCGGCGACTGAGAGACAAAGAACGTCGCGGTGCCGTCTTCACCGACGTCCACACCACTCCGGACGGCCCCCGCTACGCGGTGCGCAAGAACTTCGTCCACGGCGAGGACGTCACCATCGGGGAGTGGACCATCTCCACGAGCGGCCTGCCGCGGTACGAGGGCGGGGGCGACGCCTCATAGGCTGATCCCATGACGGAACAGCCCGCCCCCGAACCCTCCGAGCAAGAGGGCCCCCCGGCCCGCTCCGCCCGGCGGCTGCTGCTGGTGCACGCCCACCCGGACGACGAGTCGATCAACAACGGCGCCACCATGGCCCGGTACGCCGCCGAGGGCGTCCACGTGACGCTGGTCACCTGCACCCTCGGTGAGCGCGGCGAGGTCATCCCGCCGGAGCTGGCCCACCTGAGCGGCCCCGCCCTCGGGCAGCACCGGCTCGGTGAGCTGAAGGCCGCGATGGGCGCGCTCGGGGTCGAGGACGTCCGGCTGCTCGGCGGCGCCGGGCGCTACGGCGACTCCGGGATGATGGGGCTGCCCGACAACGACGACCCCGGCTGCTTCTGGCAGGCCGACGTCGACCGGGCCGCCGGGCTGCTCGCCGAGGTGATCGGCGAGGTCCGGCCCCAGGTGCTCGTCACCTACGACGAGAACGGCGGCTACGGCCACCCCGACCACATCCAGGCCCACCGCGTCGCCATGCGCGCCGTCGAGCTGGCCGCCGGCGCGGGCTGGAGCGTCCCCAAGGTCTACTGGAACCGCGTCCCCCGCTCCGTCGCCGAGGAGGCCTTCGCGCGCCTCCGCGACGACCTGCCCGGCCTGCCCTTCGACAAGGCGGCCGGCGTCGGCGACGTACCCGGCGTCGTCGACGACGAGCGCGTCACCACCGCGATCGACGGCGGCGCCCACGCCGCCGCCAAGGCCGCCGCGATGCGCGCCCACGCCACCCAGATCACGGTGGCCGAGCCGTACTTCGTGCTCTCCAACGAGCTGGCGCAGCCCCTGTTCACGACCGAGTACTACGAGTTGGTGAACGCGGAGCGCCCCCGCGCACGGGAGGACGACCTGTTCGCCGGGATCGGTGAGGCGTCATGAGCGACCGGTCCCCGTCCCTGCTCACCCAGCCGCTGCGCCCGCCCTCCGCGGCACGGGTCGCCGCCTGCCTGGGACTGTTCCTGCTCGGTGCCGTGGTCGGGGCGGCCGGGGCGCTGGTGCAGCCCGCGTGGTTCCCGGGCGGGCTGCTGCTCGCGCTCGCGGGGGAGGCGGGGCTGTGCCTGGGCGCGGCGCGCGCCCTGCGCGGCCGGGCCGGGGCCGTCGCGGCGGCCGTCGGCTGGACGCTCGCCGTCCTCCTGCTCACCGTCAGCCGTCCGGAGGGCGACTTCCTGTTCGCCGCGGCCGCCGGTTCCTACCTCTTCCTGTTCGGCGGCATCGCCCTGGCTGTGATCTGCGCCATGCTCGCCCCCGGGCGGCAACCCGACGAAGGTCCCGTACGACTTGGCAAGTGACGTACCGCTCCGCCGTGTCACCGGTGTGCGGGTCCGGTGTGGGTTTCCCCGACGGTCCCGGGATGCGGGCCGGACGCGGCCAGTAAGGTGGTGCGCGCCGCCGAGCCTCCCCCGCACTCTCGGCTTCGCCCGAGCCGGGGGACCCCCACCGTGAGGTCGTGACGGGCGGCGGAGCCAACCGGGAGAACCTGCCTTGAGTCGTGAAACTGACACTCCGTCCTCCGGGCCCGACGGGCGCGGCGGAGCCGCCTACCTGTCGGGCACCCCGCCCTACGGGATCCCGGCGATTCCGGATGAGGGCACGGGCGCGGGCCGTCCGGCCGCGCGACCGGAGGACCGCAAGACCGAGACCACGCTGACGACCCGGATCCGGATCAACATCCCCGGGTCGCGGCCCATTCCGCCGGTCGTCGTGCGCAAGCCCGTCGCGGACACGGAGGGCGAGAAGACCGCCGAAGCCGACGCCGAGGCACCGGCGCCGTCCCCCGCCGCGCCCACGGGCGCGGCCGAGCCCGCCGCCGAACCCGACCGGTCCACCGGCCCCGACCGGCAGCCGGCCGAGGAGAAGCCGACCAGCGACTGGTTCGCCCCGCGCAAGTCGCCGACGGGCAAGGGCGGTCCGGGCGGCGGCTCCGCCAACGGGTCGGGCGTGCCGGGCGGTTCGGGCACCACCGCGGCTCCCGGTCCGGCGGCGGGCTCCGCGGCCGTCCCCGGCCCCGGCGCGCCCGGCGGCGCGCGGCCGGGCGGCGGACGTCCCGGTGGCGTGGTCGGCTCCATGGGCGCGCCGGGCGGCTCCCGGCCCGGCGGCACGAACGGTTCCGCGCCCGGGACCGGCCCCCGCCCCGGCGGCTCCGGACTCCCCGGCGCGACCGGCGGCCCCGTGGCCCCCGGGCACGGCGGCGGCACCGGCTCGTTCGACGTGACCGAGGCGCTGGCCGGCGGGTCCGCGGGCGGCGCGCGTCCGGGCCCGAACGGCGGGGGCGCACCGCGCCCCGACGACCTGGCGCGCTTCCCGGAGGGCGGGCCCGGCGGCCCGCGGCGCCCGGGCGGTCCGCAGCAGGGCCCGGCGGGCCCCACGACCGGCCCGGTCACCGGCGACGGCCCGATGGCCCCGCCCGCCGGCGGCGGCCCGGCCGGCCCCGGCCGTCCCGCTGCCGGCGGGCGGCCCCACCCGGGCGCGGCCTTCGACGAGCGGGGCCGTCCCGGCGCCCCCGGCGGCGGGCTCAGCGACGACACCGCGGTCCTCACCCCGCAGCAGCAGGTCCCCGGACCGGGCGCCCCGGGCTACGGCGTCCGCCGCGACAACGTCTCCGGGGACACCGTCACCAGCGGCATCCCGGTCGTGCCGCCGAGCGCGGACTTCACCGCCGGCGGCCCGCCGGGACAGACGCCCCCGAAGCGGCCCGGACCGGCCTCCCCGTCTCCGGCGGGCTCCGCCAAGCCGCCGAAGAAGAAGGGGCGCAACAAGCTCGTCCTGCTGGGCAGTGCGGTGGTCTTCCTCGCCGGCGTCGCCTACGGCGCCGGTCTGCTGATGAACCACTCCGACGTGCCCAAGGGCACCACCGTGCTCGGCGTCGACATCGGCGGCAGCACCCGCGACGAGGCCGTGAAGAAGCTCGACCGGGCCCTCGACGACCGGCTGGGCCAGCCGCTGAAGCTGTCGGTCGACGGCAAGACCGTCGAACTGGAGCCGGACAACGCGGGGCTGCAGCTCGACACCGACGCCACCGTCGGCGAGGCCGCCCAGAGCGACTACAACCCGGTCTCCGTGATCGGCTCCCTCTTCGGCAACCACCGCGTCGTCGAGCCGGTCGTGCCCGTGGACGAGGAGAAGCTGCACGCCGCCCTCGAGGACGCGGCCGGAGGCGCCGGCTCGGTGGTCGAGGGCTCGATCACGTTCCAGTCCGGCAAGGCCGTCCCCGTCTACCCCAAGGCGGGCCAGGGCATCGACGTGGACAAGGCGACCGAGGTGGTGGCGGAGGCGTACCGCACCCAGGTGGAGACCGGCGTGTCCACCCCGGTGGAGGTCCCGACGACCAGCCGGCAGCCCACGGTCTCCAAGGCCGAGGTCGACCGGATGATGAAGGAGTTCGCCGAGCCGGCGATGTCGGCCAACGTGGTCGTGCAGACCGACGCGGAGCACTCGGTCCCGATGAGCCCGCAGAACTCGCTGTGGAAGTTCCTCAGGGTGGAGGCCGTGGGCGGCAAGCTGGTCGACAAGCCCGACCTGACCGCCCTGAAGGAGCTCTACGGCCAGGCGTTCGACGGGGTGCTCATCACCCGGGGCAACGGCGAGAAGACGCCGGTCACCCCGCAGGACGTCTACGGCGCCCTCCGCCAGGCGCTGACGAGCACGGACGACCGGGTCGCGGTCATCGAGACCGACCCCAGCTGACGCGGGCCCGCACACAGGAGCGGGGGGGGGGGGGGGGGGGGGGGGGGGGGGGGGGGGGGGGGGGGGGGGGGGGGGGGGGGGGGGGGGGGGGGGGGGGGGGGGGGGGGG
>NZ_JBVITR010000019.1:79280-107512 GCF_055574875.1 Streptomyces sp. NPDC034670 | reverse complement strand
TCCTGGCGGATCGCCATCAGGCCGGGCATCTCGTGCTCGGCGAGGGTGATCTCCTTGCGGCCGAACTCGGCCAGGGACAGGTCGGCGACCTTGAAGTCCTGTCGGTTCTCGACAGTCGTCATTACGGGCTGCTCCTCGTATCGGGTCGAGGTGGGTCGGCTGGTCTGCGCGGCGGCGGACACAGGGGTGCCCAGAGGAGGACACAGGCATGCCCGCGTACGCGCAGCGCAGTCCGTCGGAGGCCCTCTCTCCCTCGGCCGGTCCGCGGTGGGACCGCCCGACCGCCATCAGCAGCGACGTCTGGCTCCGTCCCAAGCTACACCGCCGGACCCCGCGCCCCCCAGTCCGCCCGCGCACACATCAAGCCGATCCGGCGGACGTCACCCCCTCGAACCTCCGGTCACCGCCCGTGGCGCGGGCGGTGACCGCGGGCTCAGTGTCCGGTGCCGTGCGGCGCGGGGCCGCCGGGGGTGGCCTCGGGGTCGGCGCCCTTGGCGGCCTCGGTCTCGCTGTAGATGTCGGGCTCGAGGTAGATCACGCGGGCGATCGGGACGGCCTCGCGGATGCGGGACTCGGCGGCGTCGATGGCGGCGGCGATCTCCGTGGCCGTGTCCTCGTGCCGCACGGCGATCTTCGCGGCGACCAGCAGTTCCTCCGGGCCGATGTGGAGGGTGCGCATGTGGATGATGCGGGTGACGGTGTCGCCGTCGACGACGGCGGCCTCGATCTTCCGGGTCTCCTCGGCGCCCGCGGCCTCACCGAGCAGCAGGGACTTCGTCTCGACGGCGAGGACCAGGGCGATCAGGATGAGCAGGACACCGATGCAGAGGGTGCCGACGCCGTCCCAGACGCTGTCACCGGTGACCAGGGCGAGGCCGACACCGCCGAGGGCGAGGACCAGACCGACGAGCGCGCCGAGGTCCTCCAGGAGGACGACCGGCAGCTCGGGGGCCTTGGAGTGGCGGACGAACTCCTTCCAGGAGCTCCGGCCGCGCAGGGCGTTGGACTCCTTGATGGCGGTGCGGAAGGAGAAGGCCTCGGCGATGATCGCGAAGACCAGGACGCCGACCGGCCAGTACCAGTGCGTCAGCTCGTGCGGGTGCTTGATCTTCTCGTAGCCCTCGTAGAGGGCGAACATGCCGCCGACCGAGAAGAGCACGATGGACACGAGGAAGGCGTAGATGTAGCGCTCGCGGCCGTAGCCGAAGGGGTGCTGCGGGGTGGCCCGGCGCTGGGCCCGCTTGCCGCCGACCAGCAGCAGGGCCTGGTTGCCGGAGTCGGCGACCGAGTGCACGGACTCGGCGAGCATCGACGAGGAGCCGCTGAAGAGGAACGCCACGAACTTCGCTACCGCGATCGCGAGGTTGGCGGCGAGTGCCGCCACGATCGCCTTGGTGCCGCCTGACGCGCTCATGTGTTCGTGTTGTCCCTTCGTACGCCGTTTCCGGGCCCGGTCGTGCGCGTGCGTACGTCCGGGCCCGTGTCCGTCCTTTGACGGTGGGCCATTGTTGCAGCCCTGTCGGGACGGCGCGTCAGGTCGCCGCCAGGCGGCGGTCAGACGACGACCGTGGCCCTGAACAGCGTCCCGGTACCCGATACTTCGGCCTTTTCACCCGCGGGGACGAACACGGAGGTGCCCGGGGACAGCTCGTGCCCGCCCGCGCGGACCGAACCGGCCGTGCAGAGCAGGATCTGCGGGGTGGTCAGGGTCAGGTCGTGGGTGGTGCCGCCCGCCGGGAGGACGTAGCGGGAGAGGCGGAACTCGTCGGTGGGGGTCTCGTAGACCTCCTCGCCGTCCGGGGCGGCCTCCGGGCGCAGGACGCCGGGGTCGCCGGCCTCGAAGCGGACGATGCGCAGGAGCTCGGGGACGTCGACGTGCTTGGGGGTCAGGCCGCAGCGCAGGACGTTGTCGGAGTTGGCCATGATCTCGACGCCGAGACCGTTCAGGTAGGCGTGCGGGACGCCGGCGCCGAGGAAGATGGCCTCGCCGGGCTGGAGCCGGACGTGGTTGAGGAGCATCGCGGCGATGACGCCGGGGTCGCCCGGGTGGTGGTGGGCGATGCCGGCGTAGGGGGTGTAGGCGCCGCCGAGGCGGTCGCAGGCGGCGGCCGCCTCGGCGGCGGTGTGCGCCATCTCCTCGGGGTCGGCGGTGAGGATCGCGGTGAGGACCTCGCGCAGGGCCGCGTCCTCGGGGTGGGCGTGCAGCAGGTCGACGTACGGCTTGAGGGAGTCCACGCCGAGGCCGTCGAGGAGCTCGGCGGCGCGCAGCGGGTCGCGGAAGCCGCACAGCCCGCCGAACTCGGTGAGGGCGCAGACCAGTTCCGGCTTGTGGTTGGCGTCCTTGTAGGTGCGGTGCGGGGCGTCGGCCGGGACGCCGCGGCGCTCCTCGTCCGCGTAGCCCTCCTTCGCCTGGTCCAGGTCGGGGTGGACCTGGAGGGAGAGCGGGGATCCGGCGGCGAGGAGCTTGAGCAGGAAGGGCAGGTGCGGGCCGAACTTCGCGACCGTCGCCGCGCCGAGCTCCTTCTCCGGGTCGGCGGCGATGACCTCGGCCAGCGTGCCGCGCGCGGTGCGCGAGGGGGCTCCGGGGTGGGCGCCCATCCACATCTCCGCCTGCGGTTCGCCGGTCGGCTCGGTGCCGAGCAGCCGCGGGATGGCGGTGGTGGAGCCCCAGGCGTAGGGGCGGATGGTGTTGTCGAGGCGGTCCATGGGGCTCAGTGTTCCTTTTGCCGGGTCTCGTGCGTACGCGCGCCGGGGAAGTGGTGCGTCCCGGGCATGATCAGGTTCCGGAAGCGAGCGCCAGGTAAACGGCGGCGAAATCCGTGACGGCGATCAGCTCCGCGAGGGTCTCCAGTTCGCCGCCCTCCTCCGGCTCCAGCTCGCTGATCGGCGTGTCGTGGCTGAGGGCCAGGTCGCGGGCGGCCGGGGCGGCGGTGAGGCCGCCGATGGGGCGGTCGCGGAGCAGCACCACGCGCGCGTGCAGGGCGGGCGCTTCCTCCACCCGGTCGCGGAAGAAGTCGTCCGGGTCGGCGCTGGCGGCGAGCGGGCCGGCGAGCAGGGCGCTGTGCGCGGCGAGCGCCTCGGGGAGTTCGGCGACGACGGCGGGGATGCCGGACAGTTCGGCGAGCGCGGCGGCGAAGCGGCGGCCGGCCGGGCCCGCCGAGACGCCCTCGGTCCAGACGACGGGGAGCGCGTCGGCGAGTTCCGCGGCCAGCGTCTTGGCCGGGTTGCCGTACGTCGCGACGGCCGGGCCGCAGCGTTCGGCGATGCGGTCGAGGCGGTCGGCGACCTTGTCCAGGGCGTCCGGCGGGGCGGCGAGCAGGCCGGTCCGGTCCAGCAGCGCGAGCAGCGGGGTGAGCAGCGCCCACAGGACCCCGGGGGCGGCTGCGGCGAGGGGTTCGTCCTGGTCGTAGGGCGCGGTGGCCAGGGGGACGAACAGGCTGTGGGAGCCGCTCACGGTCTCGGCGAGCGGGGTGCGGGCGGGCGCCACGGCGACGACGGTGCAGCCGCGGCGGTACGCCTGCTCGCAGAGCAGGGACAGGCCCGGTTCGGTGCCGTCGGGGGTGGCGATCAGCAGCAGGTCCACGGAGCCGGCCCAGCCGGGCAGCTCCCAGCGCAGCGCTCCCGCGGCGGGTGCGACGCCGGTCGGCGCGAGCCGGGTGACGGGGCTGCCGGAGCCGGCCAGGGTGCCGAGGAGGTCGGCGGCCTGGGTGGCGGCGGCGCCGGGGCCCGCGATGAGGACGGCGCGGGGGCGGCCGTCCGGTGTGAGGTCGTGGACGCCGGCCTCGGCGGCGTGCCGGACGGCCGTGCGGACGCGGGCGCCCGCCTCGGCGGCGCCGCGGAGCAGCGCGCGGTGGTCGGCCTCGGCGAGGCCCTCGGGTGAGTCGAGCAGCGATTCGTCGAGCATGGGGCGGCAGCCTCCGGTCGGCGTGGCGTCGGGTCGCGGGCGCCGGGGCACGGGTGCGCCGGGTCGCCGGATCGTCGGTTACGCGGGGCGGCGGGCCTCGTCGACGAGGAGGACGGGGATGCCGTCGCGGACCGGGTACGCCAGGCCGCAGTCCTGGCCGGTGCAGACGAGCTCGGTGTCCTGCTCCTCGAGGGGTGAGTGGCAGGCCGGGCAGGCGAGGATCTCCAGGAGGCCGGCTTCGAGCGCCATGGGGGTTCCCTTCGGGGACGGGCGTATGCGGATGTGCCTGGTCAGAGTACCGCCGGTGGGCGCGGGACGGGCGGGCTGTGGATGTTGAACCATGAACCGCTCCCGGGGGCGGCGGGGGCGCGCGCCGCCGCGGGCCGCGGCCGGGGCGCCGGGGCCGGCCGTGCGGGGCGGACCGCGCTGCCGCCCCGCACCGCACGGCACGGTCCCGCCCGTGCGGTCTCAGCCCCGGATGATCGCCAGGGCCTCGTCGCGCACCTTGGCCATCGTCGCCTCGTCGCGGGCCTCCGCGTTCAGGCGCAGGAGCGGTTCGGTGTTGGAGGGGCGGACGTTGAACCACCAGTCGGCGGAGGTGACGGTGAGGCCGTCCAGGTCGTCCAGGGTGACGCCCTCGCGTCCCTCGTACGCGGCCCGGACCGCGGCGAGGCGGGCGGTCTGGTCGTCGACGGTGGAGTTGATCTCGCCCGAGCCGGCGTAGCGGTCGTACTGGGCGACCAGGGCGGACAGGGTGCCCGGCTGGCCGCCGAGGGCGGCGAGGACGTGCAGGGCGGCCAGCATGCCCGTGTCGGCGTTCCAGAAGTCGCGGAAGTAGTAGTGCGCGGAGTGCTCGCCGCCGAAGATGGCGCCGGTCCGCGCCATCTCGGCCTTGATGAAGGAGTGGCCCACGCGGGTGCGGGCGGGGGTGCCGCCGTTCTCCCGCACGACCTCGGGCACCGACCGGGACGTGATCAGGTTGTGGATGACCGTGCCCCGGCCGCCGTTCCTGGCCAGCTCGCGGGAGGCCACCAGCGCGGTGATCGCGGACGGGGGGACCGGTTCGCCCCGCTCGTCGACGACGAAGCAGCGGTCGGCGTCGCCGTCGAAGGCGAGACCGAGGTCGGCGTCCTCCTCGCGGACCCGCTTGCGCAGGTCGACGAGGTTGGCCGGGTCCAGGGGGTTGGCCTCGTGGTTGGGGAAGGTGCCGTCGAGTTCGAAGTACATCGGGACGAGGGTGAGCGGCAGGCCGGCGAAGACCGTGGGGACGGTGTGACCTCCCATGCCGTTGCCCGCGTCGACGACGACCTTCAGGGGGCGGACGGAGGTCAGGTCGACGAGCGAGCGCAGGTGGGCCGCGTAGTCGTCCAGGGTGTCGCGCCGGGTGACCGTCCCCGGCGCGGCCGCCGGCTCCGGGGCGCCCGACTCGCTCCACCGTTCGACGAGTTCGCGGATCTCGGCCAGGCCCGTGTCCTGGCCGACCGGGGCGGCGCCCGCGCGGCACAGCTTGATGCCGTTGTACTGCGCCGGGTTGTGGGAGGCGGTGAACATCGCGCCCGGCAGGTCCAGCGCGCCCGAGGCGTAGTAGAGCTGGTCGGTGGAGCACAGGCCGATCTCGGTGACGTCGGCGCCCTGGGCCGCCGCGCCGCGTGCGAAGGCGCCCGACAGGCCCGGGGACGAGGGCCGCATGTCGTGCCCGGTGACGATCGCGCTCGCGCCGGTCACCCGGGCGAAGGCGGCGCCGAAGAGCTCGGCCAGGGACTCGTCCCACTGGTCGGGGACGACCCCGCGCACGTCGTACGCCTTCACGATCTGCGACAGATCAGCAGCCACGGCCAACCCTTCCGAAAGTCCTGTGGTCACCACAAACTACCCGCAGCCGTCCGTGGGGGATGACGCTCCGCCGCGACCGCCGGACGGGGCCGGCCGGGATCCCGGTCCGCCGCCACGGAGCGGCCGGTCGCGGCCGCCCGGCCGGAGCGGTCCGTCACGGGGATGCCGTGCCCGGCGTGCGGACGCAGGGAAGCGGGGGGAAGCACGGGAAAGCGGAGAGGAGCGAGGAAAGGCGGAGAAGGAAGGAGAAGGCGAGCGAGGCAAGGAAGGCGGACCCGCGGAGCGGGTGGGCGCGGGGAGGGGTGAGGCGGCGCCGTCAGTTGTCCGGCGAGCGGAGCACCCTCAGGTGGCCGCGGCGCGCGACCTCCATGGGGTCGGCGGCACGAGCCCCGCCCGCTCCCGCCGCCCGCTCCTGGGGCCGGGCGGCCTCGCGCACGGCGTTCGCCAGCGCTTCCAGGTCGTCCCCGCTGGGCTGGGCCGGGGCCGAGCCGTCGAGGAGGCGGACGACCTCCCAGCCGCGCGGCGCGGTGAGGCGCTCGGAGTGCTCGGCGCACAGGTCGTAGCAGTGGGGTTCGGCGTAGGTGGCGAGCGGGCCGAGGACCGCGGTCGAGTCGGCGTAGACGTACGTCAGCGTCGCGACGGCGGGACGGCCGCAGGCGGTGCGCGAACAGCGACGTACAGGGCTCACGATGTTGGACGGTACCGCACTCTTGAGCGGGCCGCGACGACTCTCCCCCAGGTCACTCCCCCGTGTCGCGATGTGAAACGTCCCACACGTCCGTGCGGGCGCACCTTGCTGACCTGGTCCGACGCCCGCGTTCGGGCGGCCGGACCGTGCTGGTCCCGGTCACCGGTTGGTACAAATACCGTCAAACGGCTTGAGATCACCGGTCTCGGAGAGATACGGAATCGAGCCCAAGCTTGGCTGGAATGGTCAGGTGGTGACATGCCGTACGGGACGGCCCGAAGGCGTGTGGGGGCCGGGCGGGCGGGACCGGTGCCGACTACCCTGCACAGTGATGGACAGCCCCGTGACGCCCCGTGCCGCCGCCCCCGGGCCCCGACGCCGTGACCGCCACGGCCGGGGCATGCGCGGCCCGATCGCACCGCCCCAGGTGCCGCTCGCCGCCAGCCGCGCGGAGACCTTCGCGGACCTGGTCCAGGATTCCGTGGACCGGTTGGAGCGGCGGTGGCCGCAGCTCGCCGACATCGACTTCCTCGTGCTGGAGGTGCCGCGGCTGGACGGGTCCGGGCCGGGCTGGAGCGACGAGGCGGTGCCCCTGGGCGGGACGGTGCCCGCGCGCGGGGGGCGCCCCGCGCGGGTGGTGGTCTACCGCCGGCCGGTCGAGATCCGCACCAAGGGACGCGACGAGCGGGCGGCGCTGGTCCACGAGGTCGTGGTGGAGCAGGTGGCGGACCTGCTCGGGCTGACGCCGGAGACCGTGGACCCCCGGTACGGGGAGGACTGACGGGGCGCGGCCGCCCCGTGTCCTGTCCGCCGCGCACCCGCCGCGCACCCGTCTCCGCCCGCCGGTCGCTTCCCGCCGGTCGCTTCCGGCCGGTCACTTCCGGCCGGTCACTTCCGGCCGGTCACTTCTGCAGGACCGACAGGTCCTCCTCCGCCTTCGGCACCGCCACCGTGCCGCGGTCGTCCGCGAGGGGCTGGACGGTGAAGGCCGGGACGTCGTCCTCCGTCACCGTGAGGGTCCGGGAGGCGTAGACGGGGGTGTCCGACTGGGGCTCGACCGTGAGGGCGTAGGTGCCCTTCAGGCCGTCCGGCACGGGGACGTCGACGTGCTGCGTGGTGCCGGACTTGATCGTGTACGTCTCGGACGCCGGCGTGCCGCCCTCGGTGCCCGCCGAGGCGGTGACCTTGATCTTGGCGGTGCCCTCGGGGGCGGTCACCGAGAGGACCGTCCCCTCGGCGGTGTTGCCGGCGGACGTCGCACGGGCGCCGACCGGTCGCGCGGCCGGGATGAACGCCGACTCCCGGGCGTCGCCCTCGCCGCGCAGCACGCGCACGGCCGCCACGACCGGCACGGAGCCGTCCGTGGACGTCAGGACCAGGGAGCCCGCCTCGCCGCGCGTGAGGTCGCCCAGGTCGACGGCGGTCGTCATGCCGCCCTTCACGTGGAGCGTCTCGTGACCGGCGGGGGTGATCAGGCCGGAGGGGGAGGCGAGGCGCACCTTCAGGTCGGCGTCGGTGCCGCCGGGGGTGAAGGCGACCAGGCGCACGGCGGTGGCGTCCTTCGGGATGCCGGGCAGGACCAGGCTCCCCGCGGGATCGGCCGACGCGGCCAGCCAGTCGCCGCCCAGCTCGTCGTCCAGGGCCTGCACGGCCGCGCCGACCCGGCCGCTGCGGACGACGACGTGCACGGTCACGTCGGTCTGCTTCTCCTCGGTGAGCGTGGACAGCAGGATCGGCTCCGTGGAGTGCGGCCGGACCCTGATCCCCTCCCCCACCACCGTCTCCAGGGCGCCGTCCTTGCCGTAGAGCTCGATGTCCACCACCGCGGCCGAGTCGTCGGGGTTGGTCAGGTGGACGTAGTCGGTGCGGGCGGTGTCGGTGCTCGCGCCCGGGAACCAGAACTCGGTGTCCGGTGCGGTGCAGGTGACGCCCTGCAGGCCCCGGCCCGTGCCCGCGGCGACCTCGGTCGTCTGCTGCACGGTCCAGCCGGGCGCGAAGCGGCCGTCGGCGGTGCCGACGAGCGCGGGCGCCTCGCCCCCGGTGGTGCTCCCGGCGGCCGGCTTGCCGGGCTCCTCGGGTTCGAGGACGGGTTCCTCGGGCTTGTCGCCCTTGGTGTCCTTGCCTCCCTTGCCGCCCTTGTCGTCCCCGCCGTCCTCGTCGCCCTCGGTGCTCCGGGCGTCCTCATCGCCCTCGTCGCCCTCGGCGTCCTGCTCGTCGCCGGTCCCGGCCTCCGGACCGCCCGCCGCCCGGAGTTCGGCCCCGCCCTTGCCCTCCGTGCCCTCCGTGACCGGGGTGAAGGACGTGTACGTGGTCTCGGCGAGGTCGGAGGTGCTGGGCGGCGGGCACAGCAGGCTCGTGCGCTCCACGGGCAGGCGGGCCGCCGCCCCGGCGGTGCGGTCGGGGGCCGCGGGATCCGGCGCGGACAGCGCGGCGAAGCCGGTGACGGCGGCGAGCGCGGTGGCCGCCGCGATCAGGGACAGGGTGGTGCGGTTCACTGCTGGCTCCCGTCGGGACGCTCACTGCCCGTGCCGTGGGGGTCGTACGGCGTGTCGTGGCCCTGTGCGTAGGTCTGGTCGTAGCCCTGCCCGTACGTCTGGTCGTACGTCTGGTCATACGTCCGGTCGTACGGCGTCTGCGGGGACGGGGTGCCGTAGGCGTACGGGTCGTACGGGCCGTCCTGGTAGGGGGCCTGCTGGTACGGCGTGCCGTAGGCGTCCGTCGCGTACTGCTGGTACTGCCCGTCGGTGTGGGCGGCGCCGGGTCCGGCGTCCGCGTGGGCCGCGGCGTCCCACGCCCCGTGGTCGGGCTGGTGCGGGACGGACGCCGGGTGCTGCTCCGGCGGGGCGGGGAACTCCTCCCCGCCGTCCGCCTCCCCGGCGTCCGTCTCCCCGGCGGCGGTCCCGGCCTCGGCCTGGGCGCGCAGGCGGCGGGCGCGGCGTCCCTCGCCGGCGAGTGCCTCGGCGGGGACGGCGGGCTCCTCGGGCAGGTCGTCGTCGACGTCGCGGCGGCGGCCGGGCAGGGCCATGACGACGAGGACGACGGCGAGCAGGCCCTGGGCCCACAGCCAGGCGGTGTGGGTGACCGGGGCGTCGTAGGTGACGTCCAGCCTGCCGCCGGAGGCGGGGAGCTCGAAGCCCTGGGCCCAGCCGTCGACGGTGGTGCCGGGCAGCGGCTTGCCGTCCAGGGTGGCGGTCCAGCCCTCCGCGGCGGAGTCGGCGAGGCGGAGGATCCGTCCCCCGCCGCCGCCCGGGATCTCCGTGTGGATCTCCACCGGCCCGGCGGCGACGGGCCGGGGCTCGCCCCCGTCCCCCTCGGCGGGGACGATGCTCGCGCGGGCGACCTGCCGGTCGACCCGCCACAGCGCGCCGCCCGCCTGCTGGCTGAGCCGGGTCAGGCCGGGGGTGGCGTCCAGGACGCGGGCGACCTCGCGGGGGGCGCCCCGGTGGACCAGGACGTAGCGCACCGCGAACCCGCCGAGCTGGTCGGCCTGGTCGGCGCCGGAGCCGGCGACGAGGTTGGCGACGACCTTGTCGAGCCGGGCGTTCCCGCCGGCCGACGCGGCGGTCTCGGCGTCGCCCATGCGGGCGCCGGAGCCGCGGACCAGCGTGTAGCGGACGCGGGCGGCGGAGTCGCTGTCGAGGACGAGGGTGCGGGCCTGGTCGCGGGTGGCGCTCTCCTCGGCGACGAACGCGGGCACCTGGACGGGGTCGCGCCGCTCCACGGGCCCGTCGGCGCCGCGGATCATCCAGCCGGCGGCGGCCAGCAGCGGGCCGACGGCGCAGGCGAGGGCGATCAGCACGGCGACCGGCTGGCGCCAGCCGAAGCTCTGCTCGGCGACCCGCGCGCGTGCCCCGTCGGCGCCGAGCGCGGCGGCGGCCAGGACGGCGAGGCCGTAGACGAGGGTCGCGGGACCGGCCCAGGCGGAGGCGTTGGACAGGACCGCGAAGACGAGGCCCGTCAGGGCGGCCGCCCAGGCGGCGAGGACGGCCGTCCGCCGCTCGGCGCGGAGCAGGGCCGCGAGGGCGGCGAGCACGAGGCCGAGGAGCAGCGGGCCGCCGACCGTGCCGGGGCCGCCCGGGCTCGCGCCGAGCAGGTCGAGGGCGGAGGCGGCGGAGGGACCGTACTCCAGGCCGGCTTCCCGGAAGAAGCCGAAGGGGAGGAGGGAGAAGGACCAGGGGGCGAGGACGAGCATCGGCGCGCCCAGCTGGGCCAGGAAGCGCGGCGCGTACGCCGCGAGGTCGGTGCGGCGCAGGGCCAGCACGCCGAGGCCGAGGACCAGGGCGACGGGCCACACGATCGGGGTGAACGCGGTGGCCACGGTGAGCAGCAGCGCGTACGCCCAGGTGGCGCGCCAGCTCCCGCGGACGCCGTCCGGGTTCGCCAGGCCGCTCGCGGCGACGCCCGCGCGGGCGATCAGGGGCAGCAGCACGGCGAGGACGGCGGTGCCGATGCGGCCGCCGGCCAGGGCGCCGGTGGCGGCGGGCAGGAAGGCGTAGGCGACGGCCGCCCACGCGCGCAGCAGCCGGGACTCCACGAGCGGACGGGAGGCGAAGTACGCGGTGAGGCCGGCCAGCGGCACCGAGCAGACGAGCAGGATCGTGACGGCGAGGCCGGTGGAGCCGAGCAGCAGGGAGGCGAAGGTCGCCACGACGGCGAGGTAGGGCGGCGCGGATCCGGTGCCGCCGGCGCCCACCGTGTGCCAGGCGTCGGTGTAACGCGCCCACAGGTCACCGGAGTCCGCGGGTACCGGCAGCAGGGCGCCGCCGGCGAGCGCGCCGCCGCCGAGGAGGGCGCGGCAGGCCGCGAGGGAGACGAGCAGCAGCACCAGGAAGAGCACCGGCGCGGGCTTGCGGGCGATGCGCTTGAGCCGGGCGAACTGCTCGACCTCCAGGAAGTCGGCGTCGTCGCCGCCGGGCCCGGACTCGACGGCGCCGCCGTGCCGCCCGGCACCGGAGGCGGCCTCGGGGTCGGAGCGGCCCACGAGGTTGCCCGCGACCTGCTCGACGGTGACGCGGACGGTCGCGCCGGGCGGCGGGAACAGCGCCCGCAGCTCGCCCTTGTCGATCTGCGGGCTGCCGCGGCGGCGGCGTCCGGCGAGGATCCGTTCGGGCCGCAGCAGGACGCCCATGAGGCCGCGGATCTCGTCGACGGCCTGTCCGGGGACCTTGCCGACGAGGTGGGCGAGGGTGCGCAGCAGCGTGCCGAGGACCAGGCGCAGCAGGACCCAGGGCAGCGCGGCGGTACGGGTGTTGACGAGCAGGGTGTAGACGGCGCCCGCCTTGTCCACCTTGTGCGGGGAGGCGGAGGTGCGGCCCACGCAGTCGACGGTGCGGCGCTCGCGGGAGGCGGCCTCGGCGTGCCGGACGACCGCGTCGGGGGCGACGAGGACCCGGTAGCCGGCCGCGTGGGCGCGCCAGCACAGGTCGACGTCGTCGCGCATGAGGGGCAGGTGGCGGTCGAATCCGCCGAGCTGTTCGTAGACGTCGCGGCGGACGAGCATGCCGGCGGTGGACACCGACAGCACGGGCCGGACGTGGTCGTGCTGGCCCTGGTCCTGTTCGCGGCGGTCCAGGCCGGTCCAGCGGCGCCCGGAGTTGGCGATGGAGACGCCGACCTCCAGGAGCTGCCGGCGGTCGTACCAGCCGCGGAGCTTGGGTCCGACGACGGCCACGTCCTCGCGGCCGAGTGCGTACTCGTTCTCCACGACGCGCAGCATCTGCGCCAGTGCGTCGGGGGCGGGGGCGCAGTCGTCGTGCAGCAGCCACAGCCACTGCACCGGCTCGCCGTGCGGGAGTTCGGGCAGGTCGTAGGCGTCGTCGCGCCAGCTGCGGGTGGCCGGGTCCCAGCCGCTCGGCCGCTTCAGGTAGGGCAGTTCCTCGGGGGTGAGGACGGGCGCGCCCCGGTGGCACTCCTCGACGGCCTGGCCGAAGCCGGTGCGCCGGGCGAGGTGCAGCACCCGGTCCTCGCCGAGCGCTTCGGTGACCAGCCGGGCGGAGTCGTCCGCGCTGCCGGTGTCGGCGCCCATGGCGAACTGGACCGGGCGCTCCTGGGCGAGCAGCCCGGCGAGCGCCTCGGGCAGCCAGCGGGCGCCGTCGTGGGAGACGAGGACCGCGGTCACCACGTGACGCGGGAACTCAGGGTGAGGAGCAGCGGCGTCTTGGCGGGCTGCCGGGTGGCTGTGCACGGACATCGAGGTACGGGCCCCGGTTCGGTGGACTGCGGGGACGCCCGCGCCCGAGGAGGGCGGCGGGGCGTCGCGGACGAGCGACCACACTATCGGCAGTTCGAACGGGGCGGTGCGGAGCGTCTCGTCGGGGGGCGGTGGCCGGGCGGCGGCGGGCACGGTGGCCCGCCGCCCGGGGGGCGCCCCACCCGCGGCGGTCCGTGGGTGACGTGCGCGCGGAGGTGGTGCGCGCAGGGAAGTGGTGTGCGCGGGAAGGCGATGCGCGTGCGGCGGCGTGCGTACGGCGGCGGGGCGCCGTGCGTCAGACCGCGGCCTTCTTCAGCCGGCGGCGCTCGCGCTCGGACAGGCCGCCCCAGATGCCGAAGCGCTCGTCGTTGGCGAGGGCGTACTCGAGGCACTCGGAGCGGACCTCGCAGGCGAGGCAGACCTTCTTGGCCTCCCGGGTGGAGCCGCCCTTCTCCGGGAAGAAGGACTCGGGGTCGGTCTGGGCGCACAGCGCGCGCTCCTGCCAGCCGAGTTCCTCTTCCGCGTCGTCGACCAGCAGTTGCTGCACCAGCTCGGTCATGTGCGCCCCTCGTCCGTCTTTCGCGTCCCCGTGATGTAGCCGTTACCGATACCGGCTGAACGACACGAGTGAAATTACAAGTGTGCTGCTCCGGGCGAGTCAAGCCGAGATCTGCTATTGGGCCCCTTATTCACTCTGCGGAACCAAGGCCGAGCGGAAAGTGTTCAAATCACCCTAAACCTTGACACGCGGAGGGGGCTCGCCAGGGCCTCCGGACCCGCGCAGAGCCTCCGCGGGGTGGACGCCCGGGATTTCGATCCCGTCCCGACACCCACGCCCGGGCGACCCGGATCACGGTCCGATCACAGGATCGCAACGGCGCCCGGCGCGCCCGGTCGTGCGCACCTTGTGTCCCGTGAACCGTCTGAGCAAACCTTTCACCCGGGAGATGAACCGGATGAGGTGAACCATGTCCCACATTCCGGGCGTCAAGTTGACAGTGGAGGTGTGAGCCGGTGTCCTAAGGGGCATGCTCGCGAACTCGGCGCTCACCCCGACCCGGCCCGCCGGGTTCCCCGGTGCTGCCCGCGCTCGCTGTAGCTGTTGCTGTTCCGGCCGTTGAGCCCTCCTCCCCGCTTCGAACCTCCTCGAACGGGAGCCACCCCGCCGCTCCGGCCGCCGCCGGGCCACCCGCCGCCCGGCCGTCGTCTCCCCCGCTCCGACCGGGGCGCCCCCTGCCGCCGCCCGTGACCCGGGCGTCCGCGGCGCGACACCCCACCCCTTCTCCGCCGAGGAACCACCGCACCCATGAACAGCGACAGCGACCTGCAGATCGCCGGCGACATCCTCGAAGTCCCCCACCTGCTCCAGGCGCCCCGCGAACACCCGGCCACCGTCGCCGAGTTCGTCGGCCTGGCCCGTTCCATCGCCGCCGACCGCTCCCAGTGGGAGCACCTCGTGCGGTACGACGCGACCAGCCGCTGGTACCACCGGCTCCGCACGGGCCCCCGCGCCCCCGGCTCCGCACGGGCGGGGGAGAACCCCGCCGGCTACGAGGTGTGGCTGCTGTCCTGGGTGCCCGGACAGGGCAGCGGACCGCACGGCCACGGCCCCTCCTCCGGTGTGATGACCGTGCTGGACGGCGCCCTGACCGAGCGCACCGGGCGCGGCACGCGCACGCTGACGGCGGGCTCCCAGCACGTGTTCGCGCCGGGCCACGTCCACGAGGTCGTCAACGACACGCTGGAGCCCGCGGTCAGCCTGCACATCTACTACCCGGGCCTGACGGAGATGCCCCCGCACCCCGCTCGCCGCGAGGCACGCACGGCGCCCGGCCCCGTGACCGCCTGACACACTGTTTCCATGCGCATTGTGGTTCTGGCAGGCGGCATCGGCGGTGCCCGTTTCCTGCGCGGTCTGAAGCGGGCCGTGCCGGACGCGGACATCACGGTCATCGGCAACACCGGGGACGACATCCACCTCTTCGGGCTGAAGGTCTGCCCGGACCTCGACACGGTGATGTACACGCTCGGCGGCGGCATCGACGAGGAGCAGGGCTGGGGACGGGCCGAGGAGACCTTCCACCTCAAGGAGGAGCTCACGGCGTACGGCGTCGGCCCGGACTGGTTCGGGCTCGGTGACCGGGACTTCGCCACGCACATCGTGCGGACGCAGATGCTCGGCGCCGGCTACCCGCTGAGCGCCGTGACCGAGGCGCTGTGCGACCGCTGGAAGCCGGGCGTGAAGCTGATCCCGATGACCGACGACCGCGTGGAGACGCACGTCGCCGTCACGCTGCCCGACGGCGACCCCGCCGCGGGGGCCGGCGAGCGCAGGGCGATCCACTTCCAGGAGTACTGGGTGCGGCTGCGGGCCTCGGTGCCGGCCGAGGCGGTCGTGCCGGTCGGCGCGGAGCAGGCGAAGCCGGCCCCGGGCGTGCTGGAGGCGATCGCCGGGGCCGACGTGATCCTCTTCCCGCCGTCCAACCCCGTGGTGTCCGTCGGCACGATCCTCGCCGTGCCCGGCATCCGGGAGGCGATCGCCGACGCGGGCGTGCCGGTGGTCGGGCTGTCGCCGATCGTCGGGGACGCGCCGGTGCGCGGCATGGCCGACAAGGTGCTCGCGGCGGTCGGCGTGGAGGCCACGGCCCCGGCGGTGGCCGAGCACTACGGCTCCGGTCTGCTGGACGGCTGGCTGGTCGACACGGTCGACGCGGCCTGCGTGGAGCGCGTCGAGGCGGCCGGTATCCGCTGCCGGGCCGTACCGCTGATGATGACCGACGTCGACGCGACCGCGCGGATGGCGCGGGAGGCGCTGGCGCTGGCGCAGGAGGTGCGGGCGGCGTGAGCGGCGTGCGCACGGCGTCCGGCGGCTACCGGGTGTGGGCCGTGGCGGGCCTGCCCGAGGTCCGGCCCGGCGACGACCTGGTCAAGCTGATCGCGGCCGCCGCACCGGACCTGGCCGACGGCGACGTCCTGCTGGTCACCTCGAAGATCGTCTCCAAGGCCGAGGGCCGGATCGTCGAGGCGGCCGACCGGGAGGCCGCGATCGACGCGGAGACGGTGCGCGTGGTGGCCCGGCGCGGCTCCCTGCGCATCGTCGAGAACCGGCAGGGCCTGGTCATGGCCGCGGCCGGGGTCGACGCCTCCAACACCCCCTCCGGCACGGTCCTGCTGCTGCCCGAGGACCCGGACGCGTCCGCGCGGGCCCTGCGCGAGGGCCTGCGCGACGTCCTCGGCGTCACGGTCGGGGTGATCGTCACCGACACCTTCGGCCGCCCCTGGCGCGCGGGGCTCACGGACGTCGCGATCGGCGCCGCGGGCGTCCGCGTGCTGGACGACCTGCGCGGCGGCACGGACGCGCACGGCAACCCGCTCGGCGCCACGGTCGTCGCCACGGCCGACGAACTGGCCGCGGCGGGCGACCTCGTCAAGGGCAAGGCGGCCGGACTGCCCGTGGCCGTCGTCCGCGGACTGCCGCACCTGGTGGGCCGGGACGACGGCGAGGGCGCGCGGGCGATGGTCCGCGGCGCGCGCGACGACATGTTCCGCCTCGGCACGTCCGAGGCCGTGCGCCGGGCGGTGACCCAGCGGCGCACGGTGCGGTCCTTCACCGACGAGCCGGTCGACCCGGGGGCGGTGCGCCGCGCGGTGGCCGCGGCGGTGACGGCCCCGGCGCCGCACCACACCACGCCCTGGCGCTTCGTCCTGCTGGAGTCCCCCGGGTCCCGCACCCGCCTCCTGGACGCCATGCGCGACGCCTGGATCGCGGACCTGCGCCGCGACGGCAGGTCGGAGGAGTCCATCGCCCGGCGCGTCCGGCGCGGCGACCTCCTGCGCAACGCGCCCTACCTGGTCGTGCCGTGCCTGGTCATGGACGGCTCGCACACCTACGGGGACGCGCGGCGGGACGGCGCGGAGCGGGAGATGTTCGTGGTCGCCGCGGGCGCCGGCGTGCAGAACTTCCTGGTCGCGCTGGCCGGGGAGCGGCTGGGCTCGGCCTGGGTGTCGTCGACGATGTTCTGCCGGGACGTGGTCCGCGAGGTCCTGGACCTGCCCGCGGACTGGGACCCGATGGGCGCGGTGGCGGTCGGCCACCCGGCCGGGGAACCCCGCCCGCGGCCGGAGCGGGACGCGGGCTCCTTCATCGAGGTGCGGTGAGCCCGCCCCGCGGGCGCCTACCCTCGTAGGGGCCCACCGGCGCCCTCCGCTCCCCCTTCCGTCCCCTGGAATCCCTCGTGGCAGGACGTTTCGCCCCCCGGCCCGCTCGCGCCACCGTGCGCGGCGGGCACATGCCCGTGCCCGCGGGGGCGCCCCGGCGGCCCCCGGCCCCCGAGCGGGTGCGGACCTGGGTGCCGCAGGGGCCGCTGGACCTCGGCCTGGTGCTCGGACCGCTCAGGCGCGGGCCCGGGGACCCGACGTTCCGCGCCCTGCCGGACGGTTCCGTGTGGCGGGTCTCCCGGACGCCGGCCGGGCCCGGCACCCTGCGGGTGACGCAGCGGGCCGGACAGGTGCGGGGGCAGGCGTGGGGACCGGGCGCCGACTGGCTCCTGGACCGCCTGCCGGAGCTGCTCGGGGCGGCCGACGACCCGTCGGCCTTCGTGCCCCGGCACAGGCTGCTGGCGCTCACCCGGCACCGGCGCCCGGGACTGCGGCTGACGCGGACCGGGCTGGTGCTGGAGTCGCTGATCCCGTCGGTCCTGGAGCAGAAGGTCACCACCGGCGAGGCGTACCGGGCGTGGCGGCTGCTGGTGCGGAAGTACGGGGAGCCGGCGCCCGGGCCCGCGCCCGAGCGGATGTCGGTGATGCCGGCGCCCGGGACCTGGGCGCTGATCCCGTCCTGGGAGTGGCACCGCGCCGGGGTGGACGACAAGCGGGCGTCGGCGGTCCTGCGGGCGGTCCGCGTCGCCGCGCGCCTGGAGGAGGCGGCGGGGATGGATCCGGCGGCGGCGCGGGCGCGGCTGGAACTGGTGCCGGGGATCGGGCCGTGGACCTCGGCGGAGACGGTGCAGCGCACCCACGGGGCGCCGGACGCGGTCACCGTGGGGGACCTCCACCTCCCGGGGATCGTGGGCTGGGCCCTCGCCGGGGACCGGTACGCGGACGACTCCGTGATGCTGGAGCTGCTGGAGCCGTACGCGGGGCAGCGGCACCGCGCCGCGCGGCTGATCCTGCTGAGCGGGAGGGTGCCGGAGCGGCGGGCGCCGCGGATGCCGTACGGGGACATCGGGCGGCTGTGAGGCGGGCCGGGGCCGTGCCCCGGCGTCGCCCCGGCGCCCGCCCTCCCCACGGACGGCCGGGCCGTCGCCGGTCCTCCCGCCCTGCCGGCTCCGCCGGTCCTCCAGGTCCTGCCGGCCCCCAGGTCCTCCTGGTCCTCCCGGTCCTACTGGTCCGAGGAGAACCGCACCGCCCCCTCCGGGATCCTCGCGTCGCACCACACCCGGACGCCCTCCCGCAGTTCGTTGCGCGCGCCGACGACCGCGCCGTCCCCTATCACCGTCCCGGTGAGGACCGACCGCTCGCCCACCCGCGCCCGCGTCCCGATCAGCGAGTCGGTGACGACCGCGCCGGGCTCGATGACCGCACCCGGCAGGATCGTGCTGCCGAAGACGCGCGCGCCCTCCGCCACGAACGCGCCCTCGCCCACCACCGTCCCGCCCGCGAGTTTCGCGCCGGGCGCCACGGTCGCCGTCGGCAGGACCAGCCGGTCGCCGCAGCGGCCGGGCACCGCCGGGGACGGGGCGCGGCCGAGCACCAGGTCCGCCGAGCCCCGCACGAACGCCGCCGGGGTGCCCAGGTCCAGCCAGTACGTGGAGTCGACCATGCCCTGGAGGTGGGCCCCGGCCGAGAGCAGTCCCGGGAACGTCTCCCGCTCCACCGACACCGGCCGGCCCGCCGGGATGGTGTCGATCACCGAGCGGCGGAAGACGTACGCCCCCGCGTTGATCTGGTCGGTGACGATCTCCTCCGGGGTCTGCGGCTTCTCCAGGAACGCCAGCACCCGCCCCGTCCCGTCCGTCGGGACCAGTCCGTACGCCCGCGGGTCCGTCACCTTCGTCAGGTGCAGCGAGACGTCCGCCCCCGTCGCCCCGTGCGTCCGCACCAGGGCCCGGATGTCCAGTCCCGTCAGGATGTCGCCGTTGAAGACCAGCACCGGCTCGTCCGGTCCCGAGTGCAGCCGGGACGCGGCGTTGCGGATCGCGCCGCCCGTGCCGAGCGGCTCCTCCTCCGTCACGTACTCGAGGTGCAGCCCCAGCGACGAGCCGTCGCCGAAGTGCGGTTCGAAGACCTCGGCCAGGTAGGACGTGGCCAGGACGATGTGCTCGACGCCCGCCGCTTCGGCTCTCGCCAGCTGGTGCGTCAGGAAGGGCACTCCGGCCGCCGGGACCATGGGCTTGGGCGTGTGCACCGTGAGCGGACGCAGCCGTGTTCCCTTGCCGCCGACCAGGAGGATCGCTTCTGTCACCTGTCGTCTCTGCTTCCTGCCGGGACCGGCCGAACCGTCTTTCGGCCGGACAGTGTACGCAGACCGTTCCACCGCACGTGCGACGGCCGTGCCCCCGGCGGGAAGGAACGGCAGGACCGGCTCAGCGGCCCTGGTGACCGGCCGCCCCGGAGCGTACGGAGCCGAGCCCGCCGTAGAGCTTCCCCCCTGGGCACGCGGTGCTGAACCCGTCCCGGTGACCGGAGATCACGTGCAGTCGCACCTTCTCGTCCTTCCGGTAGAGGTTGCCACCGCCGGACGTGAGGTATGTCTTCCCCTCCGGGTTCACGCCGTGCAGTCCGAGCTTCCACGCGGTGAGCCGGGCGATGCCCTCTACCGCGGCGGCCGACGGCTCCTCGGGGCCGTGCGAGCCGATGACCGCGACGCCCGTGGTGTCGCCGTCGAACCCGAGGGCGTGGGCGCCCAGGACGGGCTTCGCCACTCCCCCGGCCCGGCCCTCGTGGACCTTCCCGCACTTGTCGACGAGGAGGTTGTGGCCGAGGTCCCGCCACCCCATGCTCGCGACGTGGTGGCGGTGGATGCCGCGGATGACCGAAGGGGCCTGCGCACACGTGTAGTCGTTGCCGGTCGCGGTGTGGTGCACGAAGGCCGCCCCGACCTTGCCGGTGTACGTGAACCCCTCCGCCCGCAGGCTCTCGTCCGCCCCCCAGCCCGGCCCGCGTGACGATGGCGGGCCGCGGCCCGGTGTACGGTCCGGCCCGTCCGGCCGCCCCGGTCCCGCGCGGGGCGAGGTGTTCCCGCCGGGTCCGCTCACGGGTCAGCGCCGGGATCTCGGCGGCGCCGGCGCGGGTCCGGCCCGGGGGCGCGGCCGCCGCGGTGGCGGGCGGAGCGGGCGGGAGGGACAGGGCGGCGGCGCAGGTGACGCCGAGGGAGGGAACGAGAATTCCACGCATACCCCTCACCCTGAGCGCAGTCAGATGAAGATGCTCATCGCGGACTTGACGGGGCATCGGGGAGGTGTGCCCCGAACCGGTGCTCCGGACGCTCGGTGCGCGGCGGCGGGGCCGCGTACGCTTGCGCGGGTGAACGCCACCGATCGCACCCCCGCCGACCTGCTGGGGTCCGCGCTCGCCGCGGACCCGGGACGCCCCCTGGTGACCTTCTACGACGACGCCACGGGCGAACGCGTCGAACTGTCCGTGGCCACCTTCGCCAATTGGGTGGCCAAGACCGCGAACCTGCTCCAGGACGAGCTGTCCGCCGAACCGGGCGACCGGGTGGCGCTGCTGCTGCCCGCGCACTGGCAGACGGCGGTCTGGCTGCTGGCGTGCGCGTCGGTGGGCGTGGTCGCGGACGTGGCCGGGGAGCCGGCGGCGGCCGACGTCGTGGTGAGCGGTCCCGAGGCGCTCGAGGCGGCGCGGGCGTGCCCGGGCGCGCGGATCGCGCTGGCGCTCAGGCCGCTCGGCGGGCGCTTCCCGCAGCCGCCGGAAGGCTTCGCCGACTACGCCGTCGAGGTGCCGGGGCAGGGCGACCGGTTCGTGCCGTACGCGCCGGTCGACCCCGAGGAGCCGGCGCTGATCGTGGCGGGGCGGGAGTTCACCGGGGCGGAGGTGGTCGAGCGGGCCCGGGCGGAGGCGACCGGGCTCGGCCTGACCGGACCGGGCTCGCGCCTGCTGTCGGGGCTGCCGTACGACACCTGGGAGGGCCTCAACGCGGGTCTGTACGGGCCGCTGGCGACCGGCGGCTCCGTGGTGCTGTGCCGGAACCTGGACCGCCTCGGGGAGGAGGCCCTGGACCAGCGGGTGGAGAGCGAACGGGTCACGGCCATCGCCCGGTAGCGGCACGCCGCGGGCCGTCTTCCGCCCGCCGCCGGCCCCGCCCGCCCGGACCGGACGCCTTCCGGAACCACCCGTCCGCCCCGCCCCGTCCCCCGTCCGGCGCAGCACCGCCCGCCCCGCGCCGTCCCGCCGGGGCATCGTCGGAGCAGCGGCGCGCGCCGCGCACCGCACGCGTCGCGCGCGCCGTACGCCGTGCGCCGTCGCGCTCCCGTACGCAGCGAGGGGTGGACCCGGCCGTGAGCGACACCGCAGGGGGACCCTCCGGGCCGCCGGGGGCCCGGCGCACCCTCGGCCCGGGGGCGGGCGCCTCGGCGAGCGGACCGGGGCGGGCCCGGCGCCGGCGGCGGCGCCGGGCCCTCGGCACCGGGCTCACGGCCGCCGTCGTGCTCGTCGCGGCCGCCGGGGCCGGGTGGGCGGTGTACCTGAAGCTGGACGGGAACCTCACCCCGGACGAGGCGGCCGCCGCCGAACTCGCGCGGTTCGAGGGGGAGCGGCCCGCCGCGCGGGTGAAGGGCGCCCGGAACATCCTGCTGATCGGCTCGGACTCGCGCTCCGGGGAGGGCAACCGCCGTTACGGGCGGGACACGGGGACCGAGCGGTCCGACGTCGCGATCCTGCTGCACCTGCGGGCGGACCGGCGCGGCGCCACCGCGGTGTCCGTGCCCCGGGACCTGATGGTGGAGGTGCCCGGCTGCCTGCACCGGGACGGCAGCCGCACCGCGCCGGCGTTCGCGGCGTTCGGCACCGCCTTCGAGCGGGGCGGGTCGGCCTGCGCCGTCCGCACCGTGGAGAAGCTCACGGACATCCGCGTCGACCACCACGCCGTCGTCGACTTCCACGGCTTCAAGGAGGTGGTCGACTCGGTCGGCGGCGTCGAGGTGTGCCTGCGGGAGCCCGTCGACGACGAGGCGGCCGGACTCAGCCTGCCCGCGGGCCGGGTGACCCTGGACGGGGAGCGGGCCCTCGGCTACGTCCGGGCCCGCAAGTCCCTCGGCGACGGCAGCGACACCGGGCGGATGGAGCGTCAGCAACGCTTCCTGGGGGCGCTCGTCGACAAGGTGCGCGGCAATGGCGTTCTGCTGAATCCGGTGAAGCTGTATCCCGTTCTGGACGCGGTCACTTCCTCGCTCACGACCGATCCGGAGCTGGCGAGCTTGCGCAGTTTGTACGAACTCGTCCGCGGGCTGCGGAACATTCCCACGGAACATGTGCAATTCCTGACCGTTCCGCGGGAGCCGTACGTTCACGACGCCCATCGCGACCAACTCGCGGAGCCCGCGGCGGGGGCACTGTTCGACCGGCTGCGCAGGGACGTTCCGGTGACGGTCGCACAGGACGGCGAACGCGGTCCGGCCGTGGAAAACGGGGGCGGCACGCCGTCCGCGAAAGCGGCCGAGGAAAGCACGGACAGTGAGGGGGAGAACACGGAAAAGGACGGCGCGGAGCCGCCCGGAGACGCTTCCCCGGCACCGGTCTTCTCCGGCGGCACGGCCGCCGAGGACACCTGCATGTAAGGCCGGACCCGGGGAAACTGTGGCACGGAGAACTCCCGTCCATGGAAATGGGTGAATTGCCCAGGTGTGAGGACGTGGAATATCTCACCGCCGTCGCCTGAAGTCGATCCGTGCCGTTAGTGTGAGCCGATCCGGTGCGTCCGTTCCCTCGGGGTCCTCCCGAGACCGCGCACTGTGTGACTGAGACCCGAGCGCCTTGGGAGGGGAAAGGCGCCGCGTGGCCCCGACGGAGGATTCAGGCGACCGTGGACGCGCAAAGCCGTGGGCGGGCGGACAACATCGACCCCGCAGACCAGTGGGTGCTCAACCCGGACACCGGTGAATACGAACTGCGACTGGCTCCTTCCGCAGCGCAGTCACCGGTTCCCGGTCCTCGCAGGTCCCGTTCCTCCGGTGCGGGCGCGGCGCGCGGCCGTACGGCGGCGCCCGGGCGCGCACCGGAGCGTCCCGGCCGCGAGACGCCCGGCCGGGGGGCACCGGACCGCGAGGCGCAGCCGCGCAGGCGCCGGAGCACACCGGAGGAGCCGCCACCGGGGCGGCGCGGGCGCCGGCCGGCGAAGAAGTCGAAGGCGAAGAAGGTCCTGATGTGGACCGGCGGCACCATGGCGTTCGTGGTGCTCGCCACCGCCGCGGGCGGCTACCTGTACCTGAAGCACCTGAACGACAACATCACGTCCCTCTCCGACGACGGGGCGAGCACCGGCGGCTTCAGCAAGGACAAGGCCATCAACATCCTGCTGATCGGCACCGACAAGCGCACCGGCGAGGGCAACGGCAGCTACGGCGACAAGGACAGCGCCGGGCACGCCGACACCACGATCCTGCTGCACGTCTCCAAGGACCGCACCAACGCGACCGCGCTCAGCATCCCGCGCGACCTGATCGTCGACATCCCCGACTGCCCGACGCAGCAGGCGGACGGCACCGAGAAGATCATCCCGGGCACTCCCGGTGCCCGCTTCAACGAGAGCCTCGGCCAGAACGACCGCACGCCCAGCTGCACCATGCGGACCGTGACCGAGCTGACGGGCATCACGCCGGACAACTTCATGGTGGCCGACTTCAACGCGGTCAAGACCCTGACCACGGCGGTGGAGGGGGTCGAGGTGTGCCTGGCCAAGGACATCGACGACCCGAAGTCGCACCTGAAGCTGCCCAAGGGCACGCACACCATCGAGGGCGAGGAGGCCCTGGCGTTCGTGCGCACCCGGTACTCGGTCGGCTCGGGCGGCGACCTGAGCCGGATCGGGCTGCAGCAGCAGTTCCTGAGCGCGCTGATGCGCAAGCTGAAGTCGAACGACACCCTCACCAGCCCGTCGAAGATGATCAAGCTGGCCGAGGCCGGCACCGAGGCGCTCACCGTCGACTCCCAGCTGAACAGCATCAACAAGCTCAAGGACCTCGGCCTGGAGCTCGGCAAGCTCAACGTCAAGAACATCTCCTTCACCACGGTTCCGGTGGTGGACAACCCGGCGGAGAGGGTGAAGGCGACCGTCGTCCTCGACCAGGCCAAGGCCCCCCAGATCTTCGAACTCATCAAGAACGACGTGTCCTTCACCGAGGTCGAGAAGCAGAAGAAGCAGAAGGAGAAGGCCGCCGTCGCCGCCCGGCTGGAGGGCGAGAAGGCACCCGCCTCCGAGGTCCGCGTCCAGGTCCTCAACGGCGGCGCACCGCCCGGCAGCGCCCAGGGAGTGCTCAACTGGCTCCAGGTCGAGCAGGGCGTCACCAAGTCCGAGAACGCCGGCAACGCACCCGAGGACCTGAAGAAGACCACCCTCGAGTACGCCCCCGACCAGGCCGCCCAGGCACGACGCCTCGCCGACATCCTGGGCCTGTCCGGATCGGCCATGAAACCCGGCGAGAGCGTCACCAACGCCCAGGGCCTGCCCGCCATGA
Source organism: Streptomyces sp. NPDC034670 (assembly GCF_055574875.1). Taxonomy (NCBI): domain Bacteria; kingdom Bacillati; phylum Actinomycetota; class Actinomycetes; order Kitasatosporales; family Streptomycetaceae; genus Streptomyces; species Streptomyces sp. NPDC034670. Next base: position 83,207 of record NZ_JBVITR010000019.1, on the reverse strand, counting down.
CCCTCACCCTCGGCGAGGACTTCAAGGGCGCCGGCACCTCCCTCACCCCACCCGACAAGGCACCGGACGACATCGAGAAGTCCACGGCCGACAAGGTCCAGTGCGCCGGCTGACACCCCGACCGACCACACGACGGGGAACGCACGGCCCGGGAGCGGGGAATTCGTCACCGGCGCCGCCCCGGCGCCGACGGGACGGATAATGTGAGCGTCGAAGTGCCCCGGCCGCGCGGGGCCCTCCCGGCGTCGCGCACGGCGGTGCCCGTCCCCGCGGGCGCCCTCGGGAAGGGGGCGGCGCCGCATGGCCCCGACGGAAGGTTCGAACGACCGTGGACGCGCAAGGCCGTGGGCGACCGGAGGGCGTGGATCCCGCAGACCGGTGGACCCTCAACCCGGAGACCGGCGAGTACGAGCTGCGGCCGGACCCTTCCGCGTCCCGCTCGGACGTCCCCGGTCCCCGCGGGCCCGCACCGCGCGGCACGGATGACGCCGCGGGCGGCCGCACCCGGATACCCGGCCGTGCGGTGCCGCCGCAGCGCGGGCGCCGGGACGCCCCCGGGACCGGGCGGCGCGGCCGCCGGCCGGCCCAGCGGAAGCCGAGGGCGAAGAAGGCCCTGCTGTGGACCGGCGGCGCCATGGCGTTCGTGGTGCTCGCCACCGGCACCGCCGGCCACCTGTACCTGAAGCACCTCGAGGGCAACGTCACCACGACCGACGTCGGCGGCGCGGGCAGGGGCGACTTCAGCAAGGACGAGGCCTTCACCATCCTGCTGATCGGCACCGACAAGCGCACCGGGGCGGGCAACGAGGGCTACGGCGACAAGGACAGCGCCGGGCACGCCGACACCACGGTCCTGCTGCACGTCTCCGAGGACCGCACCAACGCGACCGCGCTCAGCATCCCGCGCGACCTGATCGTCGACATCCCCGACTGTCCGACGCAGCAGGCGGACGGCACCGAGAAGGTGGTCCCGGGCCTGCGGGGCGTCCGCTTCAACCGGAGTCTCGGGGAGAGCGGCCGGGACCCGGGCTGCACCATGCTCACGGTGGAGCGGGCCACCGGCATCCCGGTCGACCACTTCATGATGGCCGACTTCAACGCGGTCAAGACCCTCACCGCCGCCGTGGGCGGTGTCCCGGTGTGCCTCGAACACCCCGTGGACGACGAGCAGTCGAAGCTGCGGCTGCCCGCCGGCGAGTCGAAGGTCGCGGGCGAACAGGCCCTGGCCTTCGTCCGCACCCGGCACAGCTTCGGCAACCAGGGCGACCTCGACCGGATCAGGGCGCAGCAGCACTTCCTGGCCTCGCTGATGCGCGAGATGTCCTCCGGTGACACCCTCACCAGCCCCGCCAAACTGGTGAAGCTGGCCGAGGCCGCCACGGAGGCGCTCACCGTGGACACCGGCATCGGCACGGTGGGCACGCTCAAGGACGTCGCCCTGGAACTGAAGAAGGTGCCGACGAAGAACATCTCCTTCACCACGGTTCCGGTGGTGGACAACCCGGCGGAGAGGGTGAAGGCGACCGTCGTCCTCGACCGGGCCAAGGCCCCCCAGATCTTCGAACTCATCAAGAACGACGTGTCCTTCACCGAGGTCGAGAAGCAGAAGAAGCAGAAGGAGAAGGCCGCCGTCGCCGCCCGGCTGGAGGGCGAGAAGGCACCCGCCTCCGAGGTCCGCGTCCAGGTCCTCAACGGCGGCGCACCGCCCGGCAGCGCCCAGGGAGTGCTCAACTGGCTCCAGGTCGAGCAGGGCGTCACCAAGTCCGAGAACGCCGGCAACGCACCCGAGGACCTGAAGAAGACCACCCTCGAGTACGCCCCCGACCAGGCCGCCCAGGCACGACGCCTCGCCGACATCCTGGGCCTGTCCGGATCGGCCATGAAACCCGGCGAGAGCGTCACCAACGCCCAGGGCCTGCCCGCCATGACCCTCACCCTCGGCGAGGACTTCAAGGGCGCCGGCACCTCCCTCACCCCACCCGACAAGGCACCGGACGACATCGAGAAGTCCACGGCCGACAAGGTCCGGTGCGCCGGCTGACACCCCGACCGACCACACGACGGGGAACAGCCGGAACTCGTTGAAACCGGTTTGATCTCGGAGGGCAACTGACGGGCCCGTCGTGCGTCTAACAGGACGCGGGACGGGCCCGTTCCACGACACGAGGAGTTGCCCGGGGTGGGAAGGACGTGGCAGTGACACAGAACGCCGTGCGGGCGGCGCTCCGCGACGACCGGAAGGAGCCGGACGGGGACCCGGACGGGCATCCGGGCGGGAACCCGCCCGACGGCGGTGACGTGCCCGCCCCCGGCGCGGAGGCCGGCCGGCGCCCGCGCCGCGGGCGCCGGCTGCTCAAGTGGTCCGCGGCGGTGCTCGCGCTGCTCATAGCCGGCTCCGCGACGGCCGGTTACCTCTACTACCGGCAGCTGAACGACAACATCAGGAGGGACCCGCTGCACCTGGGCGACAGCAAGGCCGCCAAGCCGACGCCGAACGCCGCCGGGCAGACCCCGCTCAACGTCCTCCTCATCGGATCCGACGCGCGGGACACCGAGGAGAACCAGCAACTCGGCGGCGCCCGCGAGACGTTCGGCTCGACCCCGCTGGCGGACGTGCAGATGCTGGTGCACCTCTCCGCCGACCGGACCAACATGTCCGTGATCAGCATGCCCCGCGACACCCTGGTGCACATCCCCAAGTGCACCGACCCCGACGACGGGACGGTGTACCCGGCGAGCGTCGGGCGGACGATGACCAACCAGAGCCTCGGCCGCGGCGGCCCCGGCTGCACGGTGGCCACCTGGGAGGAACTCACCGGCATCCACATCGACCACTTCGTCATGGTCGACTTCGCCGGGGTGGTGTCCATGGCCGACGCCGTCGGCGGCGTCCCCGTCTGCGTGGACGCCAACATCCACTCCCGCGACAGCAAGGGCCACGGCTCCGGGCTGAAACTCCCCGAGGGCACCCACCCGGTCAAGGGCGAGCAGGCCCTGCAGTGGCTGCGCACCCGGTACGGCTTCGAGGACGGCAGCGACCTCGCCCGCGCCAAGGCCCAGCACATGTACATGAACTCGCTGGTCCGCCAGTTGCGCGAGAACGCCACCCTCAGCAACCCCAACAAGCTGCGCCGGCTGGCCGAGAAGGCCACCGAGGCGCTCACCGTCGACCCCGGGCTCGGCACCGTCAAGGAGCTCTACGACCTGAGCACCGAGCTGCGCAAGGTGGAGCCGGAGCGCATCACCATGACCACGATGCCCAACCGCTACGTGGGCGCCCGCGTGGAACCGACCGAGGACGCCGAGAAGCTGTTCCGGCTGGTGCGCGAGGACATCGCCCTGGACGGCAGGGACGAGAAGCCGCGGAGGAAGCAGGAGACGGCCCCGGCGGACCCGGCGGCCGACGACGCCGAGATCGCGGTCCAGGTCCGCAACGGCACCCGCACCGACACCCTCGCCCCCGCCTCCGGACGCGCGAACACCGTCGCCGGGCTGCTGAGGGACCAGGGCTTCACCGGTGCGTCCGCCGACACCGCCGGCTCGCCCGGCGAGAAGCGGACGGTGGTGCGCTACCCGAGCGCCGACCTGGAGGGCGACGCCCGGCGCGTCGCCGAGGCGCTCGGCATCCCGGCGAGCGCGGTGGAACGGTCCACCGAGGTCTCCGGGGTCACGCTGGTGGTGGGCGCCGACTGGCGCGAGGGCACGGCCTACGAGGCGCCCGAGGAGGACGACGCGACCCCCGAGTCGGCCCACGCCCTCAACGGAGCGGACGACAAGGCCTGCATGCGCGTCGACCCGTCCTTCAGCTGGTGAACCGCGGGGGCCCCGCCCCGGGCCGGGGGGGGCCCGCGGGGGCGACGGGGTGGGGGGGCCTGTTGTTCGTGGGGGGAGCTGTTTGCGTCTGGGAGAGGGACGTCTTTGCCAGCG
>NZ_JBVITR010000019.1:32831-79270 GCF_055574875.1 Streptomyces sp. NPDC034670 | reverse complement strand
AAAAAAAAAAAAGAAAAAACACCCCCCCCCCCCCCCCCCCCCCCCCCCCCCCCCCCCCCCCCCCCCCCCCCCCCCCCCCCCCCCCCCCCCCCCCCCCCCCGGGCCGGACCGGTCAGGCGGCCTGCGTGTCCGCGTGGACCGCGGGCCGCCGCGAGGCGATGACCTTCTTCGCCAGCGAGCGCGGACTGGTCAAAAAGCCCCAGCCCCACGACATGTGCATGGTGGCCAGCGCCACCGGGATCTGCAGCCGCGCCTTCAGCGGCAGCCCCTTGCCCGCGGGTATGGACCCGAGCACGATCGCCGCGAGGTAACCGCCGGGCACCACGAAGCCCCACGGCGTGAGCACCGCGCCCACCAGGGTCCCGGCCGCGATCGCGCACACCGCGGCCGGCGGGGCGAGGTAGCGCAGGTTGATGGAGCCGGCGTGGTAGCGGGCGACGACGTGCCGCCAGCGGCCGTAGTCCTTGTACTGCTTGGCCAGCGCCCGCACGCTCGGCCGGGGCCGGTAGGACACCCTCAGCTCCGGCGAGAACCAGATCAGCCCGCCCGCCTCGCGGATGCGGTAGTTCAGCTCCCAGTCCTGGGCGCGGATGAACTCCACGTTGTAGCCGCCCTGCCGCTCCAGCGCCTCGCGCCGGAAGACACCGAGGTAGACGGTCTCGGCGGGGCCCGCCTCGCCGCCGGTGTGGAAGGCGGCGTTGCCCACGCCGATCCTCGACGTCATCGCGGCGGCGACCGCGTGCTCCCAGTCGTTCTCCCCCTCGGCGTGCATGATGCCGCCGACGTTCTGCGCGCCGGTCTCCTCGAGGAGCCGCACGGCGGTCGCGATGTAGTTCGGGGAGAGCATCCCGTGCCCGTCGACGCGGACGACGACCGGATGGCGCGAGGCCTTGATCGCCGCGTTGAGGGCGGCCGGGGTGCGGCCGGTCGGGTTGGGCACGGTGCGCACGCGCGGGTCCTCGGCCACGAGCTCGGCGGCGATCTCGTCCGTGCGGTCCGTGGACGGACCGAGGGCGATCACGACCTCCATCTCGCCGTCGTACTCCTGGGCGAGGATCGCGCGGACCGCGCCGCGCAGATGCCGCTCCTCGTTGAGGACGGGCATGATCACGGAAACGGCGGGGAGCCGCACGTCGGGATTGGCGTTCATAGGAGGCTCACGTTACCGCGAACGGGGGACACCGGTGCGCGCCCCGGGGGCGATGCGCCGGGCCGCAGATCGTATCGGCCTACGGTGCTCACGATCCCGCGCACGGCCGTCGTCCGGAGGTGTCCCCTTGCCCACGCCGCCGCGGTCCCCCCGGCCCCGTCCCGCTCCCCGGCGCCCCCCGCGACCGCCCCACCGGGCCCCCGGGCCGCCCGCGCGCCGCAGACCGCGGTGGGCGGTGCGGGTCGTGACCACCCTGTCGGTCGTGGTGCTCGCCTCCGCCGGGATCGGGCACGCGGTGCTCGGCGGCCTCGACGCCGACATCGACCGGGTCGACCCGTTCCGCGACATGAAGAACCGCCCGGAAGCCGGCCACGGCGTGAACATCCTGCTCGTCGGCACCGACGGCCGCGACGGGGTCGGCAGGGAGGAGCGGGAGAAGTACCGGCTCGGCGGGGCGCCCTGCAACTGCACCGACACGATCATGATCGTGCACATCTCGGAGGACCGGGAGCGGGCCAGCGTGGTCGGCCTGCCCCGCGACTCCTACGCCGAGACGCCCCCGCACCGCGACCGCGTGAGCGGCGAGGAGCACCGGGGGCACCCCCTCAAGCTCAACGCGGCCTACGCGGAGGGCGGACCCGAACTCACCGTGCGGACGGTGGAGAAGATGACCCGGGTGAAGATCGACCACTACCTGGAGGTCGACTTCACCAGCTTCATGAAGACCGTGGACGTGGTCGGCGGCGTCGAGATCTGCACCGACGAGCCCCTGAAGGACAGCCGCACCGGCCTCGACCTGCCGCCCGGCCGGCACACCCTCGAGGGCGGGCAGGCCCTGCAGTACGTCCGGGCCCGGCACGTCGACGGCGCCGCCGACCTCGGCCGGATGAGGCGTCAGCAGCGGTTCATGGCCGCCCTGGTGGAGCGGGCCACCTCCTCCGGGATCCTGCTGAACCCGATGAGGTTCCGGGACGTGACGCGGGCGGTGCTCGGCTCGGTCCGCGCGGACAAGGGTTTCGGGACCGGCGAACTGCTGGACCTCGGGCGGGCGATGCGCGACTTCTCGCCCTCCTCCTCGGAGTTCACCACGGTGCCGGTCGAGAGGACGGGGCACCACGTGCGGGGCGTCGGCTCCACCCTGAAGTGGGACGCCGAGGAGGCCGAGTCCCTCTTCGAGGCGCTCCGCCGGGACCGGCCGCTCTCCGCGCACCGCCCGCGCGACACGGCGCTCCTCGTGCCGGTGGACCCCCGGCGGATCCGCGTCCAGGTCGAGAACGGCACCCGGACCGCGGGCCTGGGCCGGCGGGTGGACACGGCCCTGGCCGCCACCGGTTTCGCCACCACCCGCGCCCCGGTCAACGCGGCGCGGCAGGACGTGCGGCGGACGGTCGTCGCCTACGACCCCCGCTGGGACCGTTCCGCGAAGTCCCTGGCGGCGGCCCTGCCGGGCAGCGAACTGCGCGCCGTGACGGGCCAGGGCCCCACGCTGAAGGTGATCGCGGGAACCGACTTCGAGGAGGTCCGCGAGGTCCGGGGGGCGGACCCGGGCCGGGGCGAGGCCGGGGTGGTGCGGGGCGACGAGGTGAAGTGCCCCTGACACCACCACCCCCGCGCGCCCTCCCGTCCCCCCGGGGGCTCCAGGCCCGCCGGGGCTCCCGCGGCCCGGAGCCCCGGCGGACCCGGGGCTGGAGGACCTGGGGGCCTGGGGGCCCAAGGACTGAGGACCCGGGAGGGCCGGGGAGCCGGGGGCTGGAGGTCCGGGGAGCCCGGGGGCTGGAGGCCCGGGGACCTCTCAGTCCTCGTATCCCTCGGCCGCCCGCTTCTCCCGTAGCTCCATGATCGCCCGACGGCGGGCCAGGCGGTGGGTGCGGCGGATCTGGGCCTCCTGGTAGCGGCGCCGGTCCTGCTCGGTCTCCGGTATCACCGGCGGCACCCGGCGCGGCCTGCCGTCGGCGTCGACGGCCGCGAAGACGAGGTACGCCGAGCCGACGTGGGTGGGCGGGGCGGACTCGTTCCAGCGCTCGGCCAGCACCTTCACGCCCACCTCCATGGAGGTCCGGCCGGTCCAGTTGACCTGGGCCTTCACATGGACCAGATCACCGACGCGGACCGGCTCGAGGAAGGCCATCTCGTCCATGGAGGCGGTGACGGCGGGCCCTCCGGAGTGCCGTCCGGCGACGGCGCCCGCCGCGTCGTCGACGAGCTTCATGATCACCCCACCGTGCACCGTGCCCAGGAGGTTGGTGTCGTTGTGGGTCATGATGTGGCTGAGGGTCGTGCGGGAGGCCACGATGGACTTGCCCGGGATGTCCGGAGCGTCCGTCCGTGCGGCCGGGGCCTGATCTGTCATGACCTCTACCCTATGCCGAGCCGCCGACCGGGAAATCTGTGTCAGCTTCGCAACAGCGGCGCCCCTATTTCCGACGACCCGTGTCTGACCCGGCACCCGGGCCTGCACACTGTTGCGCATGAACGATTGGCCCGAGGCATGGTCCGACGACGACCGCGGCAGCCGCTACGGACGCGGAAGCGCGAGCGCACAGCCCGAGAGTGCCCGCGTCATGCGGCAGGTCCGCCGCGGCCCGGCGGCCCCTGCCGGGCAGGGCGCGTACGGCGGGGTCCCGCACCAGCCGTCGTACGTGGACGGCCGCGGCCACGGCGGCTACGACAGCGGGTACAACACCGGCCAGGTCTACGGCGGGACCGGCCGGCCGGGCGGTGACGCCGGCCGGCCCCCGGGCCCCGCGCCGGACTGGCGCCGCCGCATCAAGCTCACGGCGATCACCACGGCGACGGTGCTGGTCGTGACCACCGTCGGCACCTACTTCTGGGCCGACTCCAAGCTCAACCGCGACGTCGACCTCTCGACGGTCATCGACCGGCCGGAGAAGGGCGAGGGCACCAACTACCTCATCGTCGGCTCCGACAGCCGGGCCGGGATGTCGGACGAGGACAAGAAGAGGCTGCGCACCGGGTCCGCCGAGGGCAAGCGCACGGACTCGATGATGATCCTGCACACCGGCGACAACGGCCCGACCCTGATCTCCCTCCCCCGTGACTCCCAGGTCACGATCCCGGAGTTCAAGGGCTCCGAGTCCGGCAAGACCAGGCCCGCCATGGGCGCCAACAAGCTGAACGCCGCCTACTCCATCGACGGCCCGACGCTGCTGGTGCGCACCGTGGAGTTCAACACCGGCCTGCACATCGACCACTACGTCGAGATCGGCTTCGCCGGCTTCGCGAACATCGTGGACGCGGTCGGCGGCGTGGAGATGGACATCCCGCAGGACATCAAGGACACCAAGTCCGGCGCCGACCTCAAGAAGGGCCGGCAGACCCTGAACGGCGAGGAGGCCCTCGCCTTCGTCCGCACCCGGTACGCGTTGGAGGGCTCCGACCTCGACCGCACGAAGAACCAGCAGAAGTTCCTCTCCGCCCTCGCCAACCAGGTGGCCACCCCGAGCACGGTCCTCAACCCCTTCAAGCTCTACCTGACCATGGGCGCGGGCCTGGACGCCCTGGTCGTCGACGAGGAGATGGGGCTGTTCGACCTGGCCGGGATGTTCTGGGCGATGAAGGGCGTCAGCGGCGGCGAGGGCAAGTCGATGAACATGCCGATCGCGGGCAGCGCGGGCAACGGCAACCTGCGGTGGGACATGCCGAAGGTGAAGAAGCTGGTCGAGCAGCTGAAGAACGACGAGAAGGTCACCGTCTCCGGCGACTGACCCGGCGCACGGCCGGGGCGCCCCGCGGGGCGCCCCGGTCCGGTGCGGCGTCCGTCACGTCGTGGCGCCCGCCATGGCACGGCAGGTCTCGGCGCAACGGCGGCAGGACTCCGCACAGCGCGTCATCTGGTCGTCGTCCGGCATGGACATACACGCCTCGGCGCACATGTCACAGGCCCGCGCGCACGTCGCGCACATCTCGCCCGCGAGCGGCGAACGGCGCATCATCATGTCGGCGCACATCCGGGTCATCTCCGAACAGTCCATGAGCGCCCGCATGATCGGCATCCGGGCCTGGTCGCCCTTCTGCAGGCACGAGCTCATGGTCTCCTCGCACACGCCGTGGCAGGACATGCACGCCTGGATGCAGTCCTGCATCTCCTTGCTCATCGAGGTCGCGGCGGCTGACTGCTGGGTCATGGTTCCTCCCGGGGGACCGCGAGGGCCGGGGGTTCGACCCCCGCCCCTCCGTCCTACGCCTGTCGCTCCATGACCACCACAGGGGACCCCGCCCCGCCCCGGTGTGGGACACGACACGCGTCCGGCACCCGCTTGAAAGCCCTCACGACGGCAAAAAGGTGTTCGGGTGCCCGAGGCACCCGGTGCCGCGCGGGCGGGAGCCGCGCGGCACCCCACGGCAGCCGGGGAGGGGCCCCAGATGGCACAGCGGACGGAGGGCGGACAACGCGCGTCGGAGCCGGACGGGCCGGCGCAGGAGAGGCAGCGGCTGCGCAGACGGCTGGAGCGGCTGCTCGGCATCGCCGCGACCGAGGGCAACGAACTCCTGCCGCTGCGCAACGGCGACGAGATCTTCCCCGCCATGCTGGCGGCCGTCCGCGCCGCGCGGCACACCGTCGACATGATGACGTTCGTGTACTGGCGGGGCGACATCGCGCGGGAGTTCGCCGAGGCCCTGTCCGACCGGGCCCGCGCCGGGGTCCGGGTGCGGCTGCTGCTGGACGGCTTCGGCGCCAAGGAGATCGAGCCGGACCTGCTGGACGCCATGGACGAGGCCGGCGTCCAGGTGGCCTGGTTCCGCAAGCCGGCGCACCTGTCGCCGATGCGGCAGAACCACCGCTGCCACCGCAAGGTCCTGGTCACCGACGAGCACACCGCCTTCACCGGAGGCGTCGGCATAGCGCAGGAGTGGTGCGGCGACGCCCGCACCCCGGACGAGTGGCGCGACACCCACGTACGGGTCCGCGGGCCCGCCGTGGACGGGATCGCCGCGGCCTTCGCCCAGAACTGGGCCGAGTGCCACGACGACCTGTACGACGACCGCGACCGCTTCACCCCGCAGGAGCAGCCCGGACGGGCCACGGTCCAGGTGGTGCGGGGCTCGGCCGGCTTCGGCTGGCAGGACATGCAGACCCTGCTGCGCGTCGTGATCACCTCGGCGCGCGAGCGCCTGCGGCTGTCCACGGCCTACTTCGCCCCCGACCCCTACTTCGTCGGCCTCCTGGCCGCCGCCGCCCGCCGCGGGGTCCGCGTCGAGATCCTGCTGCCCGGGCCGCACACGGACCAGCGGGCCTGCCTGCTGGCCGGGCGGCAGCACTACCAGACCCTCGTCGACGCGGGCGTGGACGTGCGGGAGTACCAGCCGACCATGCTCCACACGAAGATCATCACCGTGGACGGGGTCTGCTCCCTCATCGGCTCCACCAACTTCAACCGCCGCTCCATGGAGCACGACGAGGAGGTCATGCTGGCCGTCCTCGACGAGGACTTCACCGCCGCGCTCGACGCCGACTTCGACGCCGACCGGAAACTGAGCGAGCCCGTCGACCCCTCCCGCTGGAGGCGGCGCCCCCTGTCCGAGCGCCTCGTCGAGGCCGCGGTCGCCCCGATCCGCCGCTTCCTGTAGCGGCGGACGCGCACGGCCCCCGGCGCGAGGGGGCGCCGGGGGCCAAAGGACTTCGCGGACCGGGCGCCCGGGCCCGGGAGACGGTGTTACGGCAGGTTGCGGGCCATGACGATCCGCTGGACCTGGTTGGTCCCCTCGTAGATCTGCGTGATCTTCGCGTCCCGCATCATCCGCTCGACCGGGTAGTCGCGGGTGTAGCCGTAGCCGCCGAGGAGCTGGACGGCGTCCGTGGTGACCTCCATGGCGACGTCGGAGGCGAAGCACTTGGCGGCGGCGCCCTGGAAGGTCAGGTCGGCGTCCCCCCGCTCGGACTTGGCGGCGGCCGCGTAGGTCAGCTGGCGGGCGGCCTCGATCTTCATGGCCATGTCGGCGAGCATGAACTGGATGCCCTGGAAGTCGGCGATCGGCTTGCCGAACTGCTTGCGCTCCCGGACGTAGCCCTTGGCGTAGTCGAGGGCGCCCTGGGCGATGCCGAGGGCCTGGGCGGCGATGGTGATGCGGGTGTGGTCCAGGGTCTTCATCGCCGTGGCGAAGCCGGTGCCCTCCTCGCCGATCATGCGGTCGGCGGGGATGCGGACGTTGTCCAGGTACACCTCGCGGGTGGGCGAGCCCTTGATGCCGAGCTTCTTCTCCGGGGCGCCGAAGGAGACGCCCTCGTCGGACTTCTCGACGACGAAGGCGGAGATGCCCTTGGAGCGCTTGGTGGGGTCGGTGACGGCCATGACCGTGTAGTACTCGCTGACGCCGGCGTTGGTGATCCAGCGCTTCACGCCGTTGAGGACGTAAGTGTCGCCGTCGCGGACCGCCCTGGTCTTCATGCCGGCGGCGTCGGAGCCGGCGTCCGGCTCGGAGAGGCAGTACGAGAACATCGCGTCGCCCTTGGCGAGCGGGGCCATGTACTTCTTCTTCAGCTCCTCGGAGCCGGAGAGGAGGACCGGCAGCGAGCCGAGCTTGTTCACGGCGGGGATGAGGGAGGAGGACGCGCAGACGCGGGCCACCTCCTCGATCACGATGACCGTCGCGAGGGCGTCGGCGCCGGCGCCGCCGTACTCCTCGGGGACGTGGACGGCGTGCAGGTCGCCTCCGACGAGCGCGTCGTGCGCCTCCTGCGGGAAGCGGGCTTCCTCGTCCACCGCGGCGGCGTACGGCGCGATCTTCGCCTCGGCCAGCGAGCGGACGGCGTCGCGGAGCATGTCGTGCTCCTCGGACGGGCGGTACAGGTCGAAGTCAGCCGATCCGGCCAAGGTCTCTCACTCCAAAGACAAACGGGCGAACGAAGAGGGTGGTCACGACGCTCGGATGGATGCTAATTACCGTTAAGTAACTCGAATTTTAGAGGGCTGGTGCGTGCGGGTGTAAGTGAGTTTGGTGACAACGGGCCGGATCGCCCCGTGCGGAGCGCTCCGCGGCCCCGGTTATGCTCGGGCCCGCACTGCCTGGCGTATACCCCTGGAGCACCCATGGCCCTCAAGATCACCGTGATCGGCACCGGTTATCTCGGCGCGACGCACGCGGCGGCCATGGCCGAGCTCGGGTTCGAGGTGCTGGGCCTCGACGTCGTGCCGGAGAAGATCGACAAGCTCCGGCGCGGCGAGGTCCCGATGTACGAGCCGGGGCTGGAGGAGCTGCTGCGCCGGCACGTCGCCGGGATCGAGGGGTCCAGCGGGCGGCTGCGGTTCACGATGGACTGGGCCGAGGCCGGGGAGTTCGGCGACGTGCACTTCGTGTGCGTGAACACTCCGCAGCGGCACGGCGAGTACGCCTGCGACATGTCGTACGTGGACGCCGCGTTCGCCTCGCTCGCGCCGCACCTGAAGGGTCCGGCGCTGGTGGTCGGCAAGTCGACGGTGCCCGTCGGCTCGGCCGACCGGCTGGCCGCCTACCTGGCCGGGCACGCGCCGGCCGGGGCGGACGCCGAGCTGGCCTGGAACCCGGAGTTCCTGCGCGAGGGGTTCGCCGTCGAGGACACGCTGCACCCGGACCGGATCGTGGTGGGGGTCCGCAGCGAGCGGGCGGAGAAGCTGCTGCGGGAGGTGTACGCCACGCCGATCGCGGAGGGCTCCCCGTTCGTGGTGACCGACTTCCCGACCGCGGAGCTGGTGAAGACCTCCGCGAACTCCTTCCTGGCCACCAAGATCTCGTTCATCAACGCGATGGCCGAGGTGTGCGAGGCCGCGGGCGGTGACGTCGCCAGGCTGGCGGAGGCCATCGGGTACGACGACCGGATCGGCCGGAAGTTCCTGCGGGCCGGGATCGGCTTCGGCGGCGGGTGCCTGCCGAAGGACATCCGGGCGTTCATGGCGCGCGCGGGCGAGCTGGGCGCGGACCAGGCGCTGACGTTCCTGCGGGAGATCGACTCGATCAACATGCGCCAGCGCGGCCGTCTGGTGGAGCTGGCCCGGCAGGAGCTGGGCGGCGGGCCGTTCCTGGGCCGGCGGGTGGCGGTGCTCGGGGCGACCTTCAAGCCGGACTCGGACGACGTGCGGGACTCGCCGGCGCTGAACGTGGCCGGGCAGATACACCTCCAGGGCGGCCAGGTCACGGTGTACGACCCGAAGGGCATGGACAACGCCCGCCGTGTCTTCCCGACGCTGGGGTACGCCGACTCGGCGCTGGAGGCGGTGCGGGGCGCGGACCTGGTGCTGCACCTGACGGAGTGGCGGGAGTTCCGCGAGCTGGACGCGGAGGCGCTGGGCGAGGCGGTGGCGCAGCGGCTGATCCTCGACGGGCGCAACGCGCTCGACCCGGAGACCTGGCGGAAGGCCGGTTGGCGCTACCGCGCGATGGGGCGCCCCACCGCCTGAGGCGGCCGGGGCCCTTCCGGCGGGTCTCCGCCGGGGCCCCGGGGACGCCGGTTCGGCCGAGGCTCAGTCGGCCGAACCGGCGTCCGTTGCATTCTGCCCCACCGGGTGCGCCGCCGGCCGGGGAAATCCGGTGTGCGCCGCGTCCCGTCACGCCCCCTTGGCCCGGTACCGGCGCATCTTCGCCCGCGCCCCGCACACCTGCATCGAGCACCAGCGGCCGCGTCCGGCGGGGCTGCGGTCGTAGTACGCCCAGTGGCAGTCGGCGGCCTCGCAGGCCTTCAGCCGGTTCCAGGTGCCCGCGGTGACCGCTTCCGCCACGGCCGCGGCGATCCGGGACAGCAGGGGGCCGTCGTGGACGGGGGCGAGGGCGGCGGAGCCGTCCGCCGGGTCGACGGTGACCACCAGCGGGGCCCGCGCGAGCAGGTCGCCGAGCGGGGTGACCGTGCGGTGCGGCGGGTGGCCGGCGTGGGCGAGCAGGGCCGCGCGCAGCGACTCGCGCAGGGCGCGGGCGGATGCGACGCCGTCCTCGGTGAGCCCGAAGGGGGCGCGGCCCTGCGGGGTGTCCAGCGCGTCGCGGCCCGTCTCGACGTCCAGCGTGTTGACCAGGGCCTGGATCAGGGCCAGTCCTCCGGGCGGAGCCGTTCTCTCGCTCATGTCCGGACGGTACCTCGCGTTTCCCCTTGCGACGTCCCCCCTCATGCGGCAGCATGCGGTAGCAGTTACCAGATGACCGCCTTCAACGGTAACAAGGAGGCGGTGACGACGAGGAGGAAGCCATGTCCGTCGCCAAGGTGGGTGCCGTGGTCCTGGACTGTCCCGACCCGCGCGCGCTGGCCGGGTTCTACGCCCGGCTGCTCGGCGGCTCCGTGGAGGACCAGGGCGAGTGGGTGGACCTGAGGGTGCCCGGCGGTCCGGCGCTGGCCTTCCAGGCGGCCCCGGGGTACGTGCCGCCGCGGTGGCCGGCGCCCGACCGCTCGCAGCAGTTCCACCTGGACCTGACCGTCGAGGACCTGGACGCGGCGGAGAAGGAGGTGCTGGCGCTCGGCGCGGAGCCGCTGGACGCCGAGGACCGCTCGCGGACCTTCCGGGTTTACGCCGACCCGGCCGGGCACCCGTTCTGCCTGTGCGCCTGCTGACACCCCGGCCTCCGGCCCCGCCCTCCGACCCCTGACAGCGCCGTCCCCGCCGAGCACGCCGACACCGGGAGGACCCATGGCCGCCGTGGCACGTCTGCGTTCCGTCGTCCTCGACTGCCCCGAGCCGCGTGAGCTGGCCCGCTTCTACGCGGCCGTCGCCGGCGGCGTCCCCGAGGAGGAGGACGCGGACTGGGTGGTGCTCCAGGTCCCCGCGGGGCCGCGGCTGGCCTTCCAGCGGGCCGAGGGGTACGCCCCGCCCGACTGGCCGCGGGCCGACCGCGACTCCCAGCAGTTCCACCTGGACTTCGACGCCGGGGGCACCTGGGAGGAGGTCGACGAGGCCGAGCGGAAGGTGCTGGCGCTGGGGGCGGAGGTGCTGGACCGGGAGGACGACGCGGCGAAGGGCTTCCGGGTGTACGCCGACCCGGCCGGGCACCCGTTCTGCCTGTGCCGGATCGACCAGCCCTGAGGATCCTCCCGGGCCCCGGATCTCCCCCGGGCCCGGGCCCCGGCGGTGGTCCGGGCGCCGGCCCCGGCGGTCCGGGTCCGCGGGCGTCGCCGCCGGCGGCGGGCGGCGCCGCGCCGGACTGCTGCGACGCGGCCGGCACCGCGGCACCCGCTGGACGCCGCCCCGGGTCGGCGGCGCCCCCCCCGGGACCCGTCCCGGCCGCGTCGCAGCAGTCCGGCGATCAGCCTCGGGGAGCGGGAGACGTCGTCGAGCTCCTGCCGACGGGCGCCGCCGGCCGGTCGGCGTCAGCGGGGCATGACGGTGGGACACGAGGGCCTCCCGAGCTGCGGTGCAGACGTCGCAATCCACACCGGACCCGGAAGGCCCTCATCCGTTCAAGCACCCGGCACGCGTGTCACCGACGTCCCGGGACAGCACACCTAGTCCCCCGGGTCGGGGGACCGGCCGTCGAGCGATTCGATCGTGGCGTGGGAGGGGGCCCGGGTGGCCCGGAGGCCGCGGGCCACGTCCTCGGCGGCGCCCAGCACCCGTACCGCGTTCTGCCAGGTCAGCTTGGCCAGGTCGGCCCTCGACCAGCCGCGGTCCGACAGCTCCGCGATCAGGTTCGGGTAACCGGAGACGTCGTCGAGGCCGTCCGGGGTGAAGGCCGTGCCGTCGTAGTCGCCGCCGATGCCGAGGTGGTCGACGCCGGCGACCTCGCGCATGTGGTCCAGGTGGTCCGCCACCGTGGCCACGGTGGCGACCGGACGCGGGTGGGCCTCCTCGAAGGCGCGGTGCACCTTCATCGCCTCGGCGGTGGTGTCGAGGGGGTGGAAGCCGTGGGCGCGCAGGTTCTCGTCGGCGGCGGCCGTCCAGTCGACCGCCGCCTGGAGCACGAACTTCGGCACGAACGTCACCATCGCGACGCCGCCGCCCGCGGCCAGCCGCTCCAGCACGTCGTCCGGGATGTTGCGGGGGTGGTCGCAGACCGCGCGGGCGGAGGAGTGGGAGAAGATCACCGGCGCGGCGCTGGTGTCCAGCGCGTCCCGCATGGTCGTGGCGGCGACGTGGGAGAGGTCGACCAGCATGCCGAGCCGGTTCATCTCCCGCACCACCTCGCGGCCGAAGGCCGACAGACCGCCCACGCCGGGCTCGTCGGTCGCCGAGTCCGCCCACGCCACGTTGGAGTTGTGGGTGAGGGTCAGGTAGCGCACGCCCAGGCCGTACAGCCCGCGCAGGGTGCCGAGGGAGTTCGCGATGCAGTGGCCGCCCTCCGCGCCCATGAGGGAGGCGATGCGGCCCCGCCCGCGCGCGGCCTCCATGTCCGCGGCGGTCAGCGCGAGCTCGAGGTCCTGCGGGTGGCGGTCCACCAGCCGCCGCACGCAGTCGATCTGCTCCAGCGTGGCGGGCACCGGGTCGGGCAGGTCCGCGCGGACGTACACCGACCAGAACTGCGCGCCGACGCCGCCCGCGCGCAGCCGGGGGAGGTCGGTGTGCAGGTGGGCGGACTGGTCGGCGGCGATGTCGCGGGCGTCGAGGTCGTAGCGGACCTGTTCGCGCAGCTCCCAGGGCAGGTCGTTGTGCCCGTCGACGACGGGGAACTCGGCCAGCAGCGCGCGGGCCTCTTCGAGGGACGTCACGGGGCTCACTTCCCGAAGCCGAAGCCGTTCGCGGACCCCTCGACCTTGGCGCGCAGCCGCTTGCCCTTCTCGGTGGCCTGGTCGTTGAGGTCCTGCTGGAACTCCCGCATCCGGCCGCGGAGTTCCTCGTCGTGGGCGGCGAGAATGCGGACCGCGAGCAGGCCCGCGTTGCGCGCGCCGGCCACGGAGACGGTGGCGACCGGGACGCCGGCCGGCATCTGCACGATGGACAGCAGGCTGTCCATGCCGTCGAGGTGCTTCAGCGGCACGGGCACGCCGATGACCGGCAGCGGGGTGACCGAGGCCAGCATGCCGGGCAGGTGGGCGGCGCCGCCCGCGCCCGCGATGATCACCTTGAGTCCCCGGTCGGCGGCCTGCTCGCCGTAGGCGATCATCTCGCGGGGCATGCGGTGCGCGGAGACGACGTCGACCTCGTGGCCGATCTCGAACTCGTCGAGGGCCTGGGCCGCGGCCTCCATGACGGGCCAGTCGGAGTCCGACCCCATGACGATGCCCACCTGGGGCAGGGGGCGCGCGTCGGCGCTCGTGGAGGGGCCGTGGTCGGGCGACGGGTGGGCCGGGCTCATTCGGTGATCGTGCCTCTCAGGTAGCCGGCTGCGTGACGGGCGCGCTCCAGCACGTCGTCCAGGTCGTCGCCGTAGGTGTTGACGTGTCCGACCTTGCGGCCGGGCTTCACGTCCTTGCCGTACATGTGGATCTTCAGCCGGGGGTCGCGGGCCATGCAGTGCAGGTACGCCGAGTACATGTCCGGGTAGTCGCCGCCGAGGACGTTGACCATGACCGTCCACCTGGCGCGCGGGCGCGGGTCGCCGAGCGGGAGGTCGAGGACGGCGCGGACGTGGTTGGCGAACTGCGAGGTGATCGCGCCGTCCATGGACCAGTGGCCGGAGTTGTGCGGGCGCATCGCGAGTTCGTTGACGAGGATGCGGCCGTCGCGGGTCTGGAACAGCTCGACCGCGAGGTGGCCGACGACGCCGAGTTCCTCGGCGATGTTCAGCGCCATCTCCTCGGCCCGCAGGGCGAGCTCCTCGTCGAGGCCGGGCGCGGGCGCGATGACCGTGTCGCAGACGCCGTTCACCTGCCGGGACTCCACGACCGGGTAGGCGACGGCCTGGCCGTGCGGGGAGCGGACCACGTTGGCGGCCAGCTCGCGCACGAAGTCGACCTTCTCCTCGGCGAGGACGGGCACGCCCGCCTTGAAGGGCTCGGCGGCCTCCTCCACGGAGTCGACGACCCACACGCCCTTGCCGTCGTAGCCGCCGCGGACGGTCTTGAGGACGACCGGGAAGCCGCCCGCCCGTCGTCCGCCGCCGCCCTCGCCGGAGGGCCCTTCGGGCCCGCCCCCTTCGAGTTCGGCCGCGAACGCCGCCACGTCCGCGGGGTCGGCGACGATGCGGTGCCGCGGGCAGGGCACGCCGATCGCGTCGAGCCGCGCGCGCATCACGCCCTTGTCCTGGGCGTGCACCAGCGCGTCGGGGCCGGGCCGGACGGGGATGCCGTCGGCCTCCAGGGCCCTGAGGTGCTCGGTGGGCACGTGCTCGTGGTCGAAGGTGATCACGTCGCAGCCGCGCGCGAACGCGCGCAGCGTGTCCAGGTCGCGGTAGTCGCCGACGACGACGTCGCCGACGACCTGCGCCGCGGAGTCCTGCGGAGTGTCACTGAGGAGCTTGAACCTGATGCCGAGCGGGATGCCCGCCTCGTGTGTCATACGAGCGAGCTGTCCACCGCCGACCATGCCGACTACCGGGAACGTCACGCCCCCAGGGTATCGGCCGCGTCACGGTGGCCGGTTTCCCCTCCGTCGCGCGGGGCGCCCCGCGGTTCCCCGCTGTGTCCGCAGGAAGATCGCGCGCGGGGGTGGTTAGCATGGCTGGGTTGACGCAACCGACGGACGGGAGCCTGCAGGCGATGGAACGCGGTTCCCCGGGGTTCCGGCGGCTCTACCGGGAAGTGGCCAAGTTCGGCGCGGTGGGTGGGGCCGGTGTACTGGTCAACCTGGGCGTGTTCAACCTGGTCCGGCACGTCACCGACCTCCCGGTGGTGCGGGCGAGCGTCATCGCGACGGTCGTCGCCATCGTCTTCAACTACGTGGGCTTCCGCTACTTCACCTACCGCGACCGCGACAAGACCCGGCGGACCCGGGAGATGTCCCTGTTCCTGCTGTTCAGCGCGGTCGGCCTGGTGATCGAGAACGGCGTGCTGTACACGGCGACGTACGGCTTCGGCTGGGACGGCCCGCTGCAGAGCAACCTCTTCAAGTTCCTCGGCATCGGCGTCGCCACCCTGTTCCGCTTCTGGTCCTACCGCACCTGGGTGTTCCGCGCGCTGCCGGTCCGGGAACCGGCGCAGGAGACGGTCGCGCGGTCCGGCCGGACCGGGCCCCGCCCCCGGCAGCACGTGCCGTAGCCGCCCGGGCGGCGCGGGCCGCGGCCGTCCCGGCGCGGGCGTGCCCGACGGCCGGGCCGGCTACCGGATCGTCTGCCGGCCCCCGTCCTCCCGGGACTTCTGCGGGGGCGTGCGGGAGAGGAACAGGCCGAACACCGCCGGCTTCGCCTGCAGCATCTCCAGGCGGCCGCCGTCCGCCTCCGCCAGGTCCCGGGCGACCGCCAGGCCGATGCCGGTGGAGTTGTGGCCGCTGATCGCCCGTTCGAAGATCCGCGAGCCCAGCTCGGCGGGGACGCCGGGGCCCTCGTCGGTGACCTCGACGACGACCTGGTTGCCGGTGACCCGGGTGCGCAGGGCGACCGTGCCGCCGCCGTGCATGAGGGAGTTCTCGATCAACGCCGCCAGCACCTGGGCGACGGCGCCCGGCGTCCCCACCGCCTGCAGGTGCCGCTTGCCCGAGCTGACGATCGCGCGGCCCGCGCTGCGGTAGGCGGGGCGCCACTCGGCGAGCTGCTGCTGGATGACGTCGTCGAGGTCGAAGGTGACCGCGGAGCCGGTGCGCGGGTCGCGGGAGTTCGTCAGCAGCCGCTCCACCACGTCCGTCAGCCGCTCCACCTGCGTCAGCGCGATGGTCGCCTCCTCCTTCACCGTGTCCGGGTCGTCGGTGAGGGTGATCTCCTCCAGGCGCATGGACAGGGCGGTGAGGGGGGTGCGCAGCTGGTGGGAGGCGTCGGCGGCCAGGCGCCGTTCGGCGGTCAGCATGCGGGCGATGCGCTCGGCGGAGGCGTCCAGCACGTCCGCGACCCGGTCCAGCTCGGGGACGCCGTAGCGCCGGTGCCGGGGGCGCGGATCGCCGGAGCCGAGGCGTTCGGCGGTCTCCGCGAGGTCGGTCAGCGGGGAGGCGAGCCGGTTGGCCTGGCGGATCGCCAGCAGCACCGCCGCGACCACCGCCAGCAGCGCCACCAGGCCGATGATCAGCAGGGTGCGGCCGACCTCCCGGGTCACCGAGGAGCGCGGCTCCTGGACGGTGACCGTCTCGCCCTCCTCGCCCGGTGCCGTGGCGCTGATGACGTCGCCCTCCGGCTTGCCGCCGACCTCTATGGGCGGCTCGCCGGGGATGCGGATGACGGCGTAGCGGTCCCCGGCGATCTGGCCGCGCAGGAACTCGGCGGTGACCTTCTCGTCGACGATCAGCCGGCTGTCGACGATGCTGGCCAGCCGCACCGCCTCGGACTCCACCCGCTCCCGGGCGGTGTCGCTGATCGTGCGGGTCTCGACGATCACCAGGGAGACGCCGAAGACGGCGATCACGACGAGCACCACGGCGAGCGTGGACTGGATCAGGCGACGGCGCATGTCCTCTTACCCACGACGGACCCCGGGCGGGGCTCAGCTCTTCTCGAAGCGGAAGCCCACGCCCCGCACGGTCGCGATGTAGCGGGGATTGGCGGCGTCGTCGCCGAGCTTCTTGCGCAGCCAGGAGATGTGCATGTCGAGGGTCTTGGTGGACGACCACCAGGTGGTGTCCCAGACCTCGCGCATCAGCTGGTCGCGGGTGACGACCCGGCCCGCGTCCCGGACCAGGACCCGCAGCAGGTCGAACTCCTTGGCGGTGAGCTGGAGCTCCTCGTCGCCCATCCACGCCCGGTGCGACTCGACGTCGATGCGCACCCCGTGGGTGGCCGGCGCCTGCTGCGGCTCGACGGCGCCGCGCCGCAGCAGGGCGCGCACCCGGGCGAGCAGTTCGGCGAGGCGGAACGGCTTGGTGACGTAGTCGTCGGCGCCCGCGTCGAGGCCGACGACCGTGTCCACCTCGTCGGCGCGGGCGGTCAGGATCAGCAGGGGGACCGTGTGGCCCTCGGCGCGGAGCCGGCGGGCGACCTCCAGACCGTCCATGCCGGGCAGCCCGAGGTCCAGCACCACCAGGTCGATGCCGCCCTGCACCCCGGCCTCCAGCGCGCCGGGGCCGTCCTCACGCACCTCGACTTCGTAGCCCTCCCGGCGCAGGGCGCGGGCCAGCGGCTCCGAGATGGACGCGTCGTCCTCGGCGAGCAGTACACGGGTCATGCCAGTGATGGTAGTCCCGCCGCACCGCGGGCAGGGGTGTGATCGCGCGCCCCGGTTCTTACCTCCCGCTCACCCGCCTCTCACCTTCGCCCCCCTGGTACGGACCTGACTCTCTGAGGTGCGACCCTGGAAAGACCTTCGAATGGGTGACCGCAGTTCCATGGAAACCTGTGATCCTCGTCTCAAGTCCTTCCATATCCGGCAGTGTCCTGTCGTATGGTGAACCAACGCCTGTTGCACCGCGGGGACCTTCGGCGGCAGTTGACGCTGGGGGTCTTTTGCGTGTGCGGACCGGTTCCGACCGGTCCCGGAAGGAATGACCTTTGGCCGGGTCTCCCCGCGCGCCGACGCGCCGGGAGGCGTGGATCCCGGTGGTCACCGTGCGCCGTCCCGTGATCCGGGGCGGCATCCCCGGGGCGTGGGGTGGACGGCACGGCCCGCCGGTGCCGGCCGCCCCCCACCGGGCGCGTGCACGCTCGCGCGACGCGTCCCGACCAGCAAGGAACGACCATGGCGTCCAGCCTGACGAAGGACTCGGTCTCACCGGGCACCCCCGGCTCCGAGAAGACCTTCTTCGGCCACCCCCGAGGACTGGCCACACTCTTCATGACCGAGATGTGGGAGCGCTTCTCCTACTACGGCATGAGGGCCCTGCTCCCGCTGTACCTCGTCGCCCCGGGCGGCATGGGTCTGAGCGCCGGCACGGCGACGGCGATCTACTCGGTGTACCTGTCGCTGGTGTACCTGCTCACGATGCCGGGCGGCTGGTTCGGCGACCGTGTCTGGGGACCGCGCAAGACCGTCGCCGTCGCCGGCGGGATCATCATGCTGGGCCACCTGACGCTGGCCCTGCCGTCCTCCGGCACCTTCTACGCGGGCCTCGGGCTGGTCGCCATCGGTTCCGGTCTGCTGAAGGCCAACATCTCCACGATGGTCGGCCAGCTCTACGCCGGTCCGGACGACCCGCGCCGCGACGGCGGCTTCACCGTCTTCTACATGGGCATCAACCTCGGTGCCTTCTTCGCGCCGCTGATCATCGGCACCGTCGGCGAGAGCGTCAACTGGCACCTGGGCTTCGCGCTCGCCGCGGCCGGCATGGGGCTCGGCGTGCTCCAGTTCCTGCTGGGCAGCCGTCACCTCGCCGCGCACTCCAGCATCGTGCCCAAGCCGCTGTCCGCCGCGGAGAAGTCCTCCACCCTGCGCAAGGCCGCCCTCTGGGCCGGCATCGCCGTCGTCGCCTACGCCACGCTCGGCTTCTCCGGCCACTACACGCTGAACTGGGTCCTGGTCCCGCTGACGCTGCTCGGCGTGATCATCCCGGTGCTGGTGCTGGTCCGGATCAAGCGCGACCGGGACCTCGACCAGGCCGAGCAGTCGAAGATGTCCGCGTACATCTGGTTCTTCGTGGCCGCGGCCGTGTTCTGGATGATCTACGACCAGGGCGGTTCGACCCTGTCGATCTTCGCCAACTCGTCGGCCGACAACAGCATCCTCGGCTGGGACTTCCCGGTCTCCTGGTACCAGTCGGTCAACCCGGTCCTGATCATGGCCCTGGCCCCGGTCTTCGCCTGGTTCTGGCTGGCGCTGAACCGGCGCGGCAAGGAGCCCAGCACCATCGTGAAGTTCGGTTCCGGCCTGGTGCTGGTCGGCGCGTCCTTCTTCCTCTTCCTGGCCCCGCTGACCATCGCCGAGGGCGGTCACAAGGCGGCGGCGATGTGGCTGGTGGCGATCTACTTCACGCAGACCGTCGGTGAGCTGCTGCTCTCCCCCGTCGGCCTGTCGGTCACCACGAAGATGGCGCCCGCGAAGTACGCCTCGCAGATGATGGGCGTCTGGTTCCTGGCCGTCACCGCCGGTGACGCCACGACCGGCCTGCTCTCCATCGCCGGCGTCGACCTGAACAGGACGGGCATCGTCGCGTTGGAGGCCACCCTCGCCGTGGTCGCCGGTGTCGCGGTGTGGATGTACCGCGGCAAGGTCAAGAGCCTCATGGGCGACGTCCGCTGAGCCCCGCCGCTCCGGCGGCACCGCGCGTCGGCCGAGGGCCCGCGTCCGACCGGACGCGGGCCCTCGCGCGTTCCCGGACGGGGCGCCGGGCGAGAGGGGGGTGCCGGGGGGCGGTGTCCGCCCGTCGGGAGCGGGGTCCTGGGGTCCTGGGGTGTGCCCCGGCCCGCGGGGCCCGGGGAGCGTGCCGGCGCCGCGACGGGGCCACGCCGCCTGCCGGGGCAGCGGCAGGCGGGGACGGCACGGCGCGCCGGATCCGTCGATCCGGCGCGTGGAGGGCTGCGAGCCCGCGGGGAGCACGCGGAGGGCCAGGACCCCTCGTTCGGATCGGGCCGGGCTCGCGGGGTCCGGCCCGATCCGGGCCAAAGGCCCTAGGCGGGGGCCCCGAGGTCCGCCCAGACCGTTTTGCCCGCGACGCCCGGGGCCCGTACGACCCCCCAGTCGAGGCAGAGCCGCTGCACGATGAACATGCCGTGGCCGCCGGGCCGGCCCGCCCGGTGCGGGGTGCGCGGAGCGGGCTGGCCCGCGCCCCGGTCGGTGACCTCGATCCGGATCGCCTTGTTGTTGCGGGTGATGGCCAGGTGGTCCGGCCCCTCGGCGTGCAGGCAGGCGTTGGTGACCAGCTCGGAGACGACGAGCAGGACGTCCTCCGCGGCGGCCCGCTGGTCGGCGGTGTCCGCGGGCAGCCAGCCCCACGCGTACAGCGCCTGACGGGTGAAGTCGCGGGCGAGCGGGACGACGCCGCTCTGGTCGTCGAAGCTCAGCCGGCGGACCCGATCGCCTTCCGCCGGCGCGGGCAACCCGGACGGCGCGGTCACGCCCACGCCCGTGTCGGGCGCACTCGCCGTCGGCACGCCGCCCCCGGGCACCCCGGAAGCGCCGCTGGGCTCCGGACCACGGTCGCCCGGCGGGAAGGGCCGGGTGGTGCTCATCAGCGCTTCACCTCACCGATTCACCAGTTCACAATCCAAAAAGTTCGGTACGCAGTTCAGTCACGCGCGCGCGGCGCGTTCGGTTCTCGACTCCCCGGCGACCAACCCGACCGGCGCACCCAGGTTGTCTCCTGCCCGAGCGGACCGGCGGGACACCCCCGTGTTCGAACGAAAAGCCCGGGGGGCCCGAGGAAGGGGGACCGGCCGCGGGGCGGACCGGGACCCACCCCGGCGCCCCCTCCGCGCGGGTCACGCGGAATCGTCGGCCAGGGCCTCCTCGAGCGTGTCGTGGACGGCGAACACCGCGTCCGCCCCCGTGATCTCGAATACGCGCGCGACCACGGGCTGCATCCCCACGAGGTGTACCCCGCCACCGGCGTCCTCGGCCTTCAGTCGGGCACCGAGCAGCACGTTCAGTCCCGTGGAGTCGCAGAACTCCAGCCGGGAGCAGTCGATGACAAGCCGCTTGAATCCCTTGGCGAGGCATTCCTCCAGTGGCTCACGCAACAGGTCGGCGGTGTGGTGGTCCAACTCACCCGCCGGAGTCACGACGGCACTGGGGCCCTCTTCTCGCACCTCGACCAGAAGCCGGCCCGACTGTGCGCTGCCGACCGTCCCGCGGTCCATGCCGTCTCTCTCTCCCGACGTCGTGGCTGCTTGCTGACGACCTCGAACATTACGCCCTCCGGCCGCGCTTCGACACCCGAACAATCGCGCACAAACGGACATATCCGAACGGAACGCACTTGCGGTGGGCTCGGGGGAGCGGGTAGGCCTAGTAAGAACACGTACCCGACACGGCCGGCTTTGGAGGCGCCGCACACCGCAGTGCACGTATCGGCTTCGGCAGCCATATGCCGAGAACGATGGAGGACATCATGTCACCCCGGCTCGACGCATCGCGTACCCCGAAAGCGACGTCGACACTCCCTCCGGAACATCTGGATCCCATCGAGCAGGACGACATGAGCGTCGTCCCCGACGACCTACTCGCCGGACTTCCGGACATCCCCCCGTACGACGAGGTGGGCCCGGTCGACGCACGGGCCCTGTCCAGGACCCTCTTCGAGCGCCTGGAGTCGCTGGACGAAGGCACCTCCGAATACTCGTACGTACGCAACACGCTCGTCGAACTCAACCTCGCCCTGGTCAAGTTCGCCGCCTCCCGCTTCCGCTCGCGCAGCGAGCCGATGGAGGACATCATCCAGGTCGGCACCATCGGCCTGATCAAGGCGATCGACCGCTTCGAACTGTCGCGCGGTGTGGAGTTCCCCACTTTCGCGATGCCGACCATCATCGGCGAGATCAAGCGCTTCTTCCGTGACACCTCGTGGTCCGTGCGCGTTCCGCGCCGGCTGCAGGAACTCCGGCTCGACCTGGCCAAGGCCGGCGACGAGCTGGCCCAGCAGCTCGACCGCGCGCCGACGGTGGCCGAGCTGGCCGAGCGCCTGGGCATCACCGACGACGAGGTCGTCGAGGGCATGGCGGCGTCGAACGCCTACACCGCCTCCTCGCTGGACGCCCAGCCGGAGGAGGACGACGCCGAGGGCGCGCTGGCCGACCGGATCGGGTACGAGGACCACGGGCTCGAAGGCATCGAGTACATCGAGTCGTTGAAGCCGCTGATCGCCGAACTGCCGCCGCGGGACCGGAAGATCCTCTCCCTGCGTTTCGTCGCGGGCATGACGCAGTCGGAGATCGGCGAGGAGCTGGGCATCTCCCAGATGCACGTCTCGCGCCTGCTGTCGCGGACGCTGGTGAAGCTGCGCAAGGGGCTGACCGTCGAGGAGTGACGCCGGGCGCGTCCCGCGCCCGGCCGGTGCCGGACGCCCTTCCGGGCGCCGGGTGCCGGCCGGGTGCGGGACGCGTTTCGTTACCCGCGGTCACCCCTTTCCCCGGACGCTTTCCTCCTCCACCATGGGCACGCCGAACCGACCGGTGGGTCGGGAAGCCGGACCGGGCGCCGCACCGCGCCCGGGGCGCCAGGAGGTGGTGGATGGCTCGGGGTGAGGAGATCGCCGGTGGCGACACGGCCGGTGACGACCCGTCAGACATGTACGCCGGGGCGTCCGACCTCCGGCTGACGGAGGCGCTGCGCGCCGACACCTCGGCCGCGTACGCGGCCCTGCGGGAACTCCGCGCCCGGCACGGCCCCTCGGTGCTCGCCTATGCGCGCAGGTGTGCCACCGGCGAGTCCACGGCGCGTCAGCTCGCCGCGCAGGCCCTCACGCTCGCCGCCCGCCAGACCGCGCGCGGCACCGACCCCGGCGGTCCCCTGCGCCACCACCTGCTGATGCTGACCGTCCGGGCCGCCGCGTCCTGGGCCGCGGACGGACGGGCCGGCGGGCTCGATCCCGCGCTGCACCTCGTCCTCAGCTCCGCCGGGCCCGGCGGCCCGGTCCCGCCCCTGCTCGCCGCCTTCCGGACGCTGCCGTACCGGGCCCAGGGGATCCTCTGGTACGGGACCGTGGAACAGGAGCCCGCGCAGCGGACGGCGGCGTTCCTCGGCCTCACCCGCGAGGACGTGGTCCACGGCGCGGACTCCGCGCTGCGGGCGCTGGGCCGGGCCTGCCTGCGGTCCCGGCTGGCCGCCTCGGACGACCCGCGGTGCGGCGACTTCCGCCGGCTCATCGAGGAGGCCGTACGGCCCGGCAGCCCCCGGGAGAGCGCCGACCTGCACACGCACCGGGCGCGCTGCGCGCACTGCACCGCGGCGTACGAGGAACAGCGCGCGCTGTGGGACGACCCGCGCACCGCACTCGCCGAGGGCCTGCTGCCCTGGGCGGGCGCGGCCTACGCCGCCGCCCCGGATCCGGTCGCGGCCGGGCCGGCCGCCCGCTCCGCGACCGCTGCCCGGCCCCGGCTCCGGTCGCGGCGCCTGGCGCTGGCCTCGGCGGCGCTCGGCGTGGCCGTGGTGCCGCTGCTGTTCCTCCTGCTGTCCCCGGCGGACGCACCGTCCGGACGGGCCGAGCGGCCGCCCGCGTCCCCGTCCGTCCCCCCGCCGGTGACGGTGACGGCCACGCCGTCCCCGGTGCCCACCGCGTCCCCGACACGACAGTCCCCTCCCCCCTCGTCCCCGGCGGCCGAGGAGCCCGGCCCGTCGCGCACCGCCCACCCGTCCCCCACCCGCGCCGCGCCGCCCCCTCGGCCGCCGGGCGGCACCTCCGCGCAGGTGGTGAACCTCGCCTCGGGCCTGTGCCTGAGCATCGACGGCCCCCTGGAGAAACGGACGGACGTGGTCACCGCCCGCTGCACCTCCTCACCCGCCCAGCGGTGGCGGTTCGACGCCGCGCTGGGCGTGCTGCGGTCGTCCGCCGACCCGGACTACTGCCTGGACAGCCGCGGCGCGGTGGACCGGGGCCTCGGCATCTGGGAGTGCGACTCGGTGGACGGGCGCAACGGGCAGAACCTGCGGTTCGCCGTCGACTCCCGCGGGGTGATCCGCCCGGCCATCGCGCCGGACCACGCCGTGACGCCGGCCGGCGGCGACGCGCTCGCCCTCGCCGGGGAGACGGGGCGGGCGGACCAGCGGTGGCGGGCGGGGGCGGCCTGAGACTCCGGCTCAGACCACGCGGACGCCGCCCCGCCAGACTCCCGCGACCAGCGGGACGCCGGGGCGGTAGGCCAGGTGGACGTGGCTCGGGGCGTCGAGGAGGACCAGGTCGGCGCGGGCTCCGGGGACGAGGCGGCCGACGTCGGTGCGGCGCAGGGCCGCCGCGCCGCCCGCGGTGGCCGACCAGACGGCCTCGTCCGGCGTCATGCCCATGTCCCGGACGGCCAGGGCGATGCAGAACGGCATCGAGGAGGTGAAGGACGACCCCGGATTGCAGTCCGTGGACAGCGCGACGGTGACCCCCGCGTCGAGCAGCCGGCGCGCGTCGGGCCACGCGGCCCGGGTGGAGAACTCGGCGCCGGGGAGCAGCGTGGCGACGGTCGCGCCGCTCGCCAGCGCGTCCACGTCGGCGTCGGTGAGGTGGGTGCAGTGGTCGGCGCTGGCCGCGTCGAGCTCCACGGCGAGCCGGACGCCGGGGCCGTGGGAGAGCTGGTTGGCGTGGACGCGCGGGTGCAGGCCCTTCGCCCGGCCCGCGGTCAGGATCGCGCGGGCCTGGTCGCCGTCGAAGGCACCCTGTTCGCAGAAGACGTCGATCCAGCGGGCGTGCGGGGCGCAGGCGTCGAGCATCGCGCCGGTGACGAGGTCCACGTAGCCGGCCGGGTCCTCGGCGTACTCGGGGGCGACGACGTGGGCGCCGAGGTAGGTGACCTCGTCGGTGTGGCGGGCGGCCAGCCGCAGGGCGCGGACCTCGTCCTCGGTGGTCAGGCCGTAGCCGGACTTGGTCTCCAGGGTCGTGGTGCCCTGGCGGAGCGCCTCGGCGAACAGGCGGGTGAGGTTCTCCTCCAGCTCCGCGTCGGTGGCGGCCCGGGTGGCGGCGACGGTGGTGCGGATGCCGCCCGCGCCGTAGGGGCGGCCGGACATGCGGGCGTTGAACTCCTCGGTGCGGTCGCCGGCGAAGACCAGGTGGGAGTGGGAGTCGACGAAGCCCGGGAGCACCGTCCGGCCCCCGGCGTCGACCCGGTCGTCGGCGGCGGGTGCGCCGCTCGACGCACCGGTCCACACGACGCGGTCGCCCTCGATGACGACGGCCGCGTCCCGGACCGGGCCGAGGGGGGAACGGCCGCCCGGGGAGGGGTCGTTGGTGACCAGCGTGGCGATGTTGCTGATGACGGTGCTGCTCATGGTGTCCTCACGGGGGGTCGTCAGGCGCGCAGTGCCTCGACTGCCTGCGCGAGGGCTCCGGGCACGTCGGG
Source organism: Streptomyces sp. NPDC034670 (assembly GCF_055574875.1). NCBI lineage: Bacteria > Bacillati > Actinomycetota > Actinomycetes > Kitasatosporales > Streptomycetaceae > Streptomyces > Streptomyces sp. NPDC034670. Next base: position 54,288 of record NZ_JBVITR010000019.1, on the reverse strand, counting down.
GACGAGCGTGTGCGCCCCGTCGCGCACGACGTGCCGGCCTCCCACGATCGTGTGGCGGACGTCCGCCGCCGTCGCCGCGAACACGGCCGTCTCGGCGCCGAGCCGGGGCGGCGGCCCCGCCGTCCTGACCGAGTCGAGGGCGATCGTGACGAGGTCGGCGCGCGCCCCGGGCTCGATGCTGCCGGTGCCGTCCCAGCCGAGGGCGGCGTGACCGTCGGCGGAGGCGGCCCGCAGCAGGGCGGCGGCCGTCCAGTGGCCCCGGGTGCGGGTGCGCAGCCGCTCGTTCAGCTCCATCGCGCGCGCCTCCTCGAACAGGTCGATCACGGCGTGGCTGTCGGAGCCGAGGGAGAGCGGGGAGCCCGCGTCCTGCAGGGCCGCGGCGGGGCCGATGCCGTCGGCGAGGTCCCGTTCGGTCGTCGGGCACATGCAGGTGCCGGTGCCGCTGCCGCCGATGAGCGAGACGTCCCCGGCGGTGAGGTGGGTGTTGTGGACGCCGGTGGTGCGCGGTCCGAGGACCCCGTGCGCGGCCAGGAGCTGGGTCGGGGTGCATCCGTGTGCCGCGCGGCAGGCGTCGTTCTCGGCGGTCTGCTCGGACAGGTGCACGTGGAGCGGGGCCCGCCGTTCCCCGGCCCACCGCGCCACGGTCGCCAGCTGCTCCGCCGGTACGGCCCGGACGGAGTGGATCGCCGCCCCGATCCGCGCGTGCTCCCGTTCCTCGAGCAGTGAGCAGCGTTCGGCCCAGGCGTCCGCGTCGCCGTCGGAGAAACGGAGCTGGTGGGCGGTGGGCGGCCGGCCGAAGCCGGAGGAGAGGTAGGCGGTGTCGAGGAGGGTGATCCGGATCCCGGCCTCGGCGGCCGCCGCGACGAGCGCCTCCCCCATGGCGTTGGGGTCCGCGTAGGGCGTGCCGCCGGGGGCGTGGTGGACGTAGTGGAACTCACCGACCGTCGTGACGCCCGCCAGCGCCATCTCGGCGTACACGGCCCGGGCGAGGGCGTGGTAGGTGTCCGGCGTGAGCCGGCCGGCCGTGGCGTACATGACCTCGCGCCAGGTCCAGAAGGTGCCGGAGCCCACCTGGACGGTGGAGCGCAGGGCGCGGTGGAAGGCGTGGCTGTGGGCGTTCGCCAGCCCGGGCAGGGTCAGTCCGCGCAGGATCTCGGCGCCGGGCGGCGGGGCGGGGGTGTCCGGGCGGACGGCGGCGACGCGGCCGTCCCGGACGTCCACGGCGACGCCCGGCTCGACGGGGGTCCCCCCCGCCCGGGCGGAGCCGGGAGCCCGGGGGGAGGTGCCGGTCCAGGCGTGCTCCAGCCAGTACGTCCGTGTGGTGCCGTCCCGCGTCACGTGCACGCCAGTCCTTCCAGTACGTCGGCGAGCGCGGTCACCCCGGCCGCGCAGTCGTCCTCGGTGGCGGACTCGGCCGGGGAGTGCGAGACGCCGGTGGGGTTGCGCACGAACAGCATGGCGGTCGGGACGCGTCCGGAGAGGATCCCGGCGTCGTGTCCGGCGCCGGTGCCCAGGACGGGCACCTTCAGGCCGGCGTCCCGGCCCAGGATGCGGGCGAGTTCGCCGCGCAGGTCGCGGTCGAACTCGACGACCGGGGTGAACGACTCCCGGACCACGTCCAGGCCGACCCCGTGGGCGTCGGCGTGCGCGCGGGCCGCCTCCTCCACCCCGGCGACCACCCGGTCCAGGCTCGCCCGGTCGGCGGCGCGGGAGTCGAGCCAGCCGCGCACCAGGGAGGGGACGGCGTTGACGCCGTTCGGCTCGACGGCGGTCTTCCCGAAGGTGGCGACGGCGCCGGCGAGTTCGGCCTCCCGGCGGGCGGCGAGCACGGTCTCGGCGTACGGGAGCATGGGGTCGCGGCGGTCGGCGAGGCGGGTGGTGCCGGCGTGGTTGGCCTCGCCGGTGAAGTCGAAGCGCCAGCGGCCGTGCGGCCAGATGGCGCGGGCGACGCCGACCCGGTCGCCGGACAGGTCGAGGGCGCGGCCCTGCTCGATGTGCAGTTCGACGAAGGCGCCGATCCGGGCGAGCCGTTCGGGGTCGGGGCCGAGGGCGTCGGGGTCGTACCCGGCGGCCTCCATCGCCCGGGGCAGGGTGATCCCGTCGTCGTCGGTGAGCCGGTGCGCCTGCTCGCGGGTGAGCAGCCCGGCGGTGAGCCGGGAGCCGACGCAGGCGAGCCCGAAGCGGGCGCCCTCCTCGTCGCCGAAGTTGACGATGCCGAGGGGCTTGGCGAACCGCGCTCCCCGGCCGCGCAGTTCGTCGAGGGCGGCGAAGGCGGAGACCACCCCGAGGGGGCCGTCGAAGGCGCCGCCGTCCGGCACGGAGTCCAGGTGCGACCCGGTGACGACGGCGTCCCCGTCGGCCGGGTCCCCCAGCCAGGCCCACTGGTTGCCGTTGCGGTCCGTCTCGAGCCGCAGCCCGCGCGCGGCGGCCTGCTGCGCGAACCAGGCCCGGCAGTCGGCGTCGGCCGGTGTCCAGGCGAAGCGGCGGTAGCCGCCGGAGGCGGAGCTGCGGCCGACCGGCAGCAGCTCCGTCCACATGCGGTGGAAGGTCACGCCCGCTCACCCTCGTGCATCGGCACCCGCACGCCGCGCTCGGCGGCCACCGACTCCGCGAGGCCGTACCCGGCGTCCACGTGCCGGATGACGCCCATGCCGGGGTCGTTGGTCAGCACCCGGCGGATCTTCTCGCCGGCCAGCGCGGTGCCGTCGGCCACGGTCACCTGCCCGGCGTGCAGGGAGCGGCCCATGCCGACCCCGCCGCCGTGGTGGACGGAGACCCAGGACGCCCCGGAGGCCACGTTCACCATGGCGTTCAGCAGCGGCCAGTCGGCGATCGCGTCGGAGCCGTCGAGCATCGCCTCGGTCTCCCGGTAGGGGGAGGCGACGGAGCCGCAGTCGAGGTGGTCGCGTCCGATGACGACCGGTGCGGACAGCTCCCCGCTCGCGACCATGTCGTTGAAGCGCTCGCCCGCCTTGTCCCGCTCGCCGTAGCCGAGCCAGCAGATGCGGGCGGGCAGGCCCTGGAAGCGGACGCGCTCCCCGGCCAGGCGGATCCAGCGGGCCAGGGACTCGTTCTCCGGGAAGAGGTCGAGGACCGCGCGGTCGGTCCTCGCGATGTCGGCGGGGTCGCCGGACAGGGCGGCCCAGCGGAAGGGCCCCTTGCCCTCGCAGAACAGCGGGCGGATGTAGGCGGGGACGAAGCCGGGGAAGTCGAAGGCGCGGCCGTACCCGGCGAGCCGCGCCTCGCCGCGGATCGAGTTGCCGTAGTCGAAGACCTCGGCGCCGGCGTCCTGGAAGCCGACCATCGCCTCGACGTGCCGGGCCATGGACTCGCGGGCGCGGGCGGTGAAGCCGGCCGGGTCCTTCGCGGCGGCCTCGGCCATCTCCTCGAAGGCCGTCCCGACGGGCAGGTACGCCAGCGGGTCGTGGGCGGAGGTCTGGTCGGTGACGACGTCCACGGGGGCGCCCAGGGCGAGCAGCCGCGGGACGACCTCGGCGGCGTTGCCGAGGACGCCGACCGACAGCGGGCGGCGGGCGTCGCGGGCCTCGACGGCGAGGCGCAGGGCGTGGTCGAGGGAGTCGGCCCGCACGTCGAGGTAGCGGTGCTCGATCCGGCGGTCGAGGGCGCGCGGGTCGCAGTCGACGCAGAGCGCGACGCCGCCGTTCATGGTGACGGCGAGGGGCTGGGCGCCGCCCATGCCGCCGAGCCCGGCGGTCAGGGTGAGGGTGCCGGCGAGGGTGCCGCCGAACCGCTTCGCGGCGACGGCGGCGAAGGTCTCGTAGGTGCCCTGGAGGATGCCCTGGGTGCCGATGTAGATCCAGGAGCCGGCGGTCATCTGCCCGTACATGGTCAGGCCGAGGGCCTCCAGGCGGCGGAACTCCTCCCAGGTGGCCCAGTCGCCGACGAGGTTCGAGTTGGCGATGAGGACGCGCGGGGCCCACTCGTGGGTCCGCAGGACGCCGACCGGGCGGCCGGACTGGACCAGCATCGTCTCGTCCTGCTCCAGGGTCCGCAGCGTGCGGACCATGGCGTCGAAGGAGCGCCAGTCGCGGGCCGCCTTGCCGGTGCCGCCGTAGACGACGAGCCGCTCGGGGTGCTCGGCGACCTCCGGGTCGAGGTTGTTCTGCAGCATCCGCAGGGCGGCCTCCTGCGGCCATCCCCGGGCGCTCGGCCGTGTGCCGCGCGCGGCTCGGACGGTGCGGGGTCCGGACATGGTCTGCCTCCTGGTGCGTGCTCCCGGCTCGTGCCGTGGACCGGGCGGCCCCACGGTTACTGCAGATATTCACATCCTTGCCCTCTGAATAGGGCTAGTCAATACCGGGGGTGTCGGCGCGGGCGTCCCGCGGATGCTTGGCTGGACGCATGGGCGCGAACACCTCGAACACCTCGAACACCTCGAACATCTCGGACACCCCGGCCGACTCGGTCACCTCGGCCGACTCCGCCGGCCCGGTCAGCCCGGTCACGGAGAACACCGGCGGGACGGGGGAGACGGCCGTGCACGGCGACGGCCCGACGGGCGGGAGGGACCCGCGGGGCGCGGAACGGGCGGCACGGCGGGACCGGGCGGTGCGGGCCGCCGTGGAGCAGGGGCTGCTCGGTCCCGAGAGCCCCCTGGTGGCCCTGCTCGACGTCACCGGCATCCGCGCGTCGGCGGCCGAGCTGCGGGCGGCGTTCGAGGCGGTGACGCCGCCCGGCACGCCCGTGCTGCACGCCTTCGCCGTGAAGGCCTCCCCGCTGGTGCCGGTGCTGCGGCTGCTGCGCGAGGAGGGCATCGGCGCGGAGGTGGCGAGCCCGGGCGAGCTGGCGCTGGCGCGGGCCGCGGGCGTGGAGCCGGAGCGGATGGTCCTCGACTCGCCCGCCAAGACACCGGACGAGCTGCGCCGGGCGCTGGCGCTGGGCGTCGCCGTCAACGCGGACAACCCGCAGGAGCTGGCGCGCCTGGACGCCCTGATGCGGTCGGCCGGGACCCGCTCGCCCGTCGGCATCCGGGTCAACCCGCAGATCGGCGGCGGTTCCATCGAGGCGCTGTCCACGGCCACGGCGACCTCGAAGTTCGGGGTGGCGCTGCGCGACGAGGGGGCGCGGGAGTGGGTCGTGCGGGCGTACCTGGACCGGCCGTGGCTGACCCGGCTGCACGTCCACACCGGCTCCCAGGGCATCGCGCTGTCCCTGATGGCGCGCGGGGTGGCCGAGGCGTACGCGCTGGCGGAGGAGGTCAACCGGCGCGCCGGACGGCAGCGGATCGACACCCTCGACATCGGCGGCGGACTGCCGGTCGACTTCGCCTCCGACGCGGCCGGCCCGACGTACGCGCGGTACGCGCGGCTGCTGAGCGAGACGGTGCCGGGGCTGTTCGACGGGCGGTACGGGCTGGTCACCGAGTTCGGCCGGTCGCTGCTGGCCAGGCACGGCACGATGGTCGCGCGCGTGGAGTACGCCAAGAGCGCGGGCGGGCGGCCGGTCGCGGTGACGCACGCGGGCGTGCAGGTGGCGGCGCGGACCGTGTACGCGCCGGGGGCGTGGCCGCTGCGGATCGCCGCCTACGACGCCGAGGGGCGCCCCAAGGAGGGGCCCGCGGTCGTGCAGGACGTGGCGGGGCCGGCCTGCTTCGCGGGCGACCTGCTCGCCCGGGAGCAGGCCCTGCCGCTGCTGGAGCAGGGGGACCACGCGGCGGTGCTGGACACGGGCGCGTACTACTTCGCCCACCACTACGCGTACAACTCGCTCCCCCGCCCGGGCGTGTACGGCTTCGTCCCGGACGGGTCGGGCGGGGTCTCCTTCGCGGTCGTCCGGCGCGCCCAGACGGTCGAGGAGATCGTGGCCGAGTCGGGCGGCGACCACGCCGACGCGCTGACGTCGGGCCTTTCCTCCTGAGGACCGGCCGGCGGGGCGCCCGCCCCGCCGGCGGCCCGCTCCCGGGAGCCGCTCCGCAGGGTGGCCGGCGGTCCGGGAGCCTCAGACCAGGGCCGGGGTCCGGCGCCGCGCGCCGCCCGGGGCCGCGTCGCCCGCCGCGATGCCGGTGGTGCGGTAGGCCTTGACCGCCTTGCCGGCCGGACGGCCCGCGCCCCCGTCCAGCCAGTCGACGCGCACCCACAGCAGCACCTCCTCGGCCTGCTCCAGGCGGCCGACCCAGGCCGCCTTCAGCCACAGGCCGGCGCCGCACCCGGCGAGCAGCAGACCGGCGACGGCCGGCGCCGCGAGCGCGCTGCCCAGGGCGGCGAGGAAGGCGAGCAGCAGCCGCCAGCGGTGCCCGCGGCGCCAGTTGCGCACGGTCACGGCGCGGTCCTGGAGCACGTCGTACCGGCCCGCCCGGGCCGCCGCGCGGGCCAGGGCGCGGTACCGGCCCCGCCGCCCGTACCCGACGACGGCCGCCGCCACGAGGAACACCGCGGCCCCGGCCAGGACGCCGATCCGGCGTCCGGTCAGCCCGGGCACCAGCAGCCCGACGCCCGCCGCGCACACTCCCAGCCACCACAGCGGCGCGGCCCCGGCCCGTACGACGACGGCCACCCGAGCCAGCCCCTGTCCTCCGCGTGTCACGTCCAGCCTCCCGTCTCACGTCGTCAGTGGAGCGTCCGAACGGTGCCCGGCGCTCGGCCGAAGGACACCGCGGGCCCACGGTAGTGACGCAAGGTGAGACGATTCTGAGAAAGCGCGGCCGGCCCGGCGGACCCGCACCGCCCGCCCCGCCGCGTCACTCCACGAACAGCCCGCGCGCCGCCGCCCGCGCGTCGAACTCCTCGAGCCGCGCCTGGGCCTCGGGCAGGCCGTCGCACACCGCCTCCAGCAGCACCCGTCCCAGCAGCATCGGCGCGCACGCCGTGTCGAAGGCGAGGCCGGTCCCGACGGCGGCGAGCAGCAGCAGGTCGGACACCTTGGCGACCGGCGCGAACGCGGAGTCGGCGACGGTGACGACGGTCAGCCCGGCCTCCTTGGCGTGGGCGAGGGCGTCGACGGTCTCCCGGGGGTGCCGGGGCAGCGCGAAGCACAGCAGGGCGCTCGCCCCCGCGCGGACGGCGGCGTCGACGCGGTCGTGGAGCATCGTGCCGCCCTCGTCGAGCAGCCGCACGTCGGGGTGGACCTTGGCGGCGAAATAGGCGAAGCCGCGCGCCTGGGCCGCCGCCGCCCGCAGCCCGAGCACGGGGAGCGGCCGGCTGTCCGCGAGGATCCCGCCCGCCCGTCGCACGGGCTCGGGATCGGCCAGCGCCCGGGCGAGCTGCCGCAGGTTCTCGATCTCGGCCTCGACGGCCCGCTGGTACGCGTTGTGCGCTCCGGCCGGCACGGCCGGTTCGGGGGGCATGACCTCGCGCAGGCGCCGGCGCAGGGCGGGGTAGCCGTCGAAGCCGAGGGCGACGGCGAACCGGGTCACCGAGGGCTGGCTGACCCCGGCCAGCTCGGCCAGCTCCACGCTGGACAGGAACGGCACGTCGGCGGCGCGCCGCACCATGCTGTGCGCGATGCGCCGCTGGGTCGGCGTCAGCCGGTGCCCCTCGAAGAGCGCCTGCAGGCGCGCCGCAGGGCTGTCGGTGACACCCATGACGTGACTCCCCCTCGACCCATTCACCCGTCGTCGTCCCTGCATGCCGTTATACAGGCGCACGCGGGCGCGCACGACCTCGACCGGTCCCGGCGGTCCCGGCCCCGGGCGAACCCGAGGAACGGGAGGGGGGCTAACCCCAGTGCCCCCGGCGCCCCGCCCGCCTACCGTGGGCCGCATGACCGGAATGGACGCGCGGGACGCCGACCTGAAGAAGGAACTCGACGCCACCTTGCGGACCCGCAGGGAACTGGGCGAGGAGTACGAGTCCGCGCTGGTCGACTCGTTCCTGGAGAAGGTCGACCAGCGCATCGACGGCGCGGTGGAGCGCCGGGTCCGCCGGCAGCTCGCCGAGCAGCGGATGACGGTGGCCCGGGACGCGCGGTCGCCGGGGGCCACGGACACCTGGGGCGAACGCTTCGGCTTCGGGATCGTCTCGCTGGTCCTCGCGGTGCCGCTGTCCGCGATCGGCGGGGGCGTGGCCGGCCTGCGCGGCCTGCTGGTCGCCTGGGCGGGCATCGTCGGCGTCAACGTCGTGCAGGCCGCCCGCACCAACCCGGGCCTGTTCGGCCGCCGCGGGGCCGGAGGGGGCGACGGCTGGGAGGGGGACTGAACCGCGCCCGCGCACCAGGGCGGCCGCGCCCCGTGACCGGGGAACCGCGGCGGCGGGCGGCCGCACCCGCGGGAGCGGCGTGGGCGCGAGGGGGTTCGTGCGCGGGGACCGCCGCACCCCCGTCACCGGGGGGCGGGACGACGGCGGTCCCCGCGGGGGACGCGGGCCGGCCGGGGCCGGGGTGCGCGTCCGGGGCGTCCGTGGAGGTCCGGGAGCCGCTCCGGAGGTCCTCGACGCCGCTGGGTCGCCGGCCGGGACGGGGAGTCTTCCCGGGACGAGCGCCCGGGAGGTGCCTCCGCCGTTCCGCCGACACCCACCAATGTGCCGGACGCGTGTTAAGCGCGTGCTGCGCGGACGTGACGCGCGCGTACCGCTTCCGCGAAGTCCGCGGGGGCCGCGAAGTCCGCGGGAACCGCGGCGGCCGCGCCCGGCCCGGCGGTCACTTGCCGCCCTTGGCCAGGAAGGACAGCAGGTCCTGGCGGCTGACCACCCCGGTCGGCTTGCCCTCGACGAGGACGATCGCCGCGTCCGCCCCGCCCAGGACGGCCATCAGGTCGGCCACGGGCTCGCCGGAGCCGACCTGCGGCAGCGGCGCGGACATGTGCTTCTCCAGCGGGTCGTCGAGCGAGGCACTCTTGCTGAACAGCGCGTCCAGCAGTTCGCGCTCCACCACCGAGCCGACGACCTCGGCGGCCATCACGTCCGGGTGACCGGCGCCGGGCTTGACGACCGGCATCTGCGAGACGCCGTACTCGCGCAGCACCTCGATGGCCTGGCCGACCGTCTCCTCGGGGTGCATGTGGACGAGGGAGGGGATGGAGCCGCCCTCCTTGTGGTCGAGCACGTCGGCGACGCGGGCGCTGGGGCCCTCGTCCTCCAGGAAGCCGTAGTCGGCCATCCACTCGTCGTTGAAGATCTTGCTGAGGTAGCCGCGCCCGCCGTCCGGCAGCAGCACCACCACGACGTCGTCCTCGCCGAGCCGCTCGGCCACCTTCAGGGCCGCCGCGACCGCCATGCCGCAGGAGCCGCCGACCAGCAGGCCCTCCTCCTTGGCCAGGCGCCGGGTCATCTGGAAGGAGTCCTTGTCGGACACGGCGACGATCTCGTCCGCGACGGTGCGGTCGTAGGCGGTCGGCCAGAAGTCCTCGCCGACGCCCTCCACCAGGTACGGCCGCCCGGAGCCGCCCGAGTACACCGACCCCTCGGGGTCGGCGCCGATGACCTTCACCCGGCCCTCGCTGGCCTCCTTCAGGTAGCGCCCGGTCCCGGAGATGGTGCCGCCGGTGCCGACGCCCGCCACGAAGTGGGTGATCCTCCCCTCCGTCTGCTCCCACAGCTCGGGGCCGGTGGAGTGGTAGTGGGAGAGGGGGTTGTGGGGGTTGGAGTACTGGTCCGGCTTCCAGGCGCCCGGCGTCTCACGGACCAGCCGGTCGGAGACGTTGTAGTAGGAGTCGGGGTGCTCGGGCGCCACGGCGGTCGGGCAGACCACGACCTCGGCCCCGTAGGCCCGCAGCACGTTGATCTTGTCCGTGGAGACCTTGTCGGGGCACACGAAGATGCACTTGTAGCCCTTCTGCTGGGCCACGATGGCGAGCCCGACACCGGTGTTGCCGCTGGTCGGCTCGACGATGGTGCCGCCCGGTTTCAGCTCGCCGCTCCGTTCCGCCGCCTCGATCATGCGCAGGGCGATGCGGTCCTTCACGGAACCGCCGGGGTTGAAGTACTCGACCTTGGCCAGGACGGTCGCCCTGATGCCCTTGGTCACGCTGTTGAGCCGCACCAGCGGGGTGTTGCCGACGAGGCTGATCATCGAGTCGTGGAATTGCACCGTTGTCTCCGGAAACCGCAAAGGATGTGGTGATGACGTTGACGCCAGCCTAGGCCCTCCCGCCCCCGCCCCGGCCGGGGTCGTTCACCGCCCGTCGAGATTGGAGCACGGTCCGTACGGGGCAAGCACTGGGTGTACGGCTCCGAGGAGGTGGCGGCGAGGCATGACGAGCATGGCGAGGGCGAGGACGGCCCGGCGGATCGCGGCCGGCGCGGCGTACGGCGGCGGGGGCATCGGGCTGGCCGGCGCGGCCACCGTGGGCCTGCTGGTCGCCCAGGCCCAGCTGGCGCGGCGCCGGGTGGGCAACGGCGTGGCTCCTCACGTACCGAACGCGGACGGGCTGTACGGCGCCGCCTACACGGTGCCCGGCGAGCCGGCGCTGCGGCTGACGATGCTGGGCGACTCCACGGCCGCGGGCCAGGGCGTGCACCGGGCCGGGCAGACGCCGGGCGCGCTGCTGGCGTCGGGCGTCGCCGCGCTCGCGGAACGGCCCGTGGGGCTGAGCACGGTCGCGCTGCCGGGGGCGTGCTCCGACGACCTGGACCGCCAGGTGACCCTGGCCCTCGCGGACCCGTCCCGGGTGCCCGACATCTGCGTGATCATGATCGGCGCCAACGACGTCACCCACCGCATGCCGCCCACCCGCTCGGTGCGCCACCTGGCCTCGGCGGTCCGTCGGCTGCGCACCGCCGGCGCGGAGGTCGTCGTCGGCACCTGCCCCGACCTCGGCACGATCGAGCCCGTCCGGCAGCCGCTGCGCTGGCTGGCCCGCCGGGCCTCCCGCCAGCTGGCGGCGGCCCAGACGATCGGCGTGGTCGAGCAGGGCGGGCGCACGGTGTCGCTGGGCGACCTGCTGGGTCCGGAGTTCGCCGCCAACCCGCGCGAGCTCTTCGGCCCGGACAACTACCACCCCTCCGCGGAGGGGTACGCCACGGCCGCGATGGCGGTGCTGCCGACCGTCTGCGCCGCCCTCGGCCTGTGGCCGGCCGAGGAGGAGCGTCCCGACGCCGCCCGCCGCGAGGGCTTCCTCCCGGTCGCGCGGGCGGCGGCCGAGGCCGCGTCGGAGGCCGGCACGGAGGTCACCGCCGCGATGCCCGCGGGGCCGCGCGGCCCATGGGCCCTGCTCAAGCGCCGCAGGCGCCGCCGGCTGCCGGTGCCGGAGCCGGAGCCCTCGACGCAGCCGTCGTAGCCGCGGGGAGCCGTGCCGCCGGGTGGTCCCGCCCGCCCGGCGGCACGGGAAAGCAAGCGCTTAGAAAGTTGCGGCCCATCTCACACCGACGGACCCGTGACCCCGTGCATACGTACGGGTAACTTCCCAAGCAGCCCTGTCCGACCCGGTGCGCCCCGTCGCCCGGTCACCACCCCCCGACGAGGCGCTGCGCGCCGCCCCCTCCCTCAGGAGCCGTGATGCCCGAAGCCGTGATCGTCTCAGCCGCCCGCTCCCCCATCGGCCGCGCCTTCAAGGGCTCCCTGAAGGACGTGCGCCCGGACGACCTGACCGCCACGATCGTCCGGGCCGCCCTCGCCAAGGTCCCCGAGCTGGACCCGAAGGACATCGACGACCTGATGCTCGGCTGCGGTCTGCCCGGCGGCGAGCAGGGCAACAACCTCGGCCGGATCGTCGCCGTGCAGATGGGCATGGACCACCTCCCGGGCTGCACCGTCACCCGCTACTGCTCGTCCTCGCTGCAGACCTCCCGGATGGCCCTGCACGCCATCAAGGCGGGCGAGGGCGACGTCTTCGTCTCGGCCGGCGTCGAGACGGTCTCCCGCTACGCCAAGGGCAACTCCGACAGCCTCCCGGACACGCGCAACCCGCTGTTCGCCGAGGCCGAGGCCCGCACCGCCGCCGTCGCCGAGTCGGAGGGCTCCACCTGGCACGACCCGCGCGAGGACGGCCTGCTGCCCGACCCGTACATCGCGATGGGCCAGACCGCCGAGAACCTGGCCCGCCTCAAGGGCGTCACCCGCCAGGAGATGGACGAGTTCGGCGTCCGCTCGCAGAACCTCGCCGAGGAGGCCCTCAAGAACGGCTTCTGGGAGCGCGAGATCACCCCGGTGACGCTCCCCGACTCCACCGTGATCAGCAAGGACGACGGCCCCCGCCCCGGCGTCACCATGGAGGGCGTGGCCGGCCTGAAGCCCGTCTTCCGCCCCGACGGCCTGGTCACCGCCGGCAACTGCTGCCCGCTCAACGACGGTGCCGCCGCGCTCGTCATCATGAGCGACACCAAGGCCCGCGAGCTCGGCCTGACCCCGCTGGCCCGGATCGTGTCCACCGGCGTCTCGGGCCTCTCCCCGGAGATCATGGGCCTCGGCCCGGTCGAGGCGAGCAAGCAGGCGCTGTCCCGCGCCGGCCTGACCGTCGACGACATCGACCTGGTCGAGATCAACGAGGCGTTCGCCGCCCAGGTGATCCCCTCCTACCGCGACCTCGGCATCCCGCTGGAGAAGGTGAACGTCAACGGCGGCGCCATCGCCGTCGGCCACCCCTTCGGCATGACCGGCGCCCGGATCACCGCCACGCTGATCAACTCCCTCCAGTTCCACGACAAGCAGTTCGGCCTGGAGACGATGTGCGTCGGCGGCGGCCAGGGCATGGCGATGGTCATCGAGCGCCTGAGCTGACCGCCCCCGGCCGCACCGTAGCCGTCGCGGCACGGTCCGTGAGGCGTGGGCCCGGGCTCCCGGTCGTTCCGGGGGTCCGGGCCGTTCCGTGATCCAATCTCCCCCAGGATGTGACCTATCTCCCCCGCCGGGGGGATCCCCGCAGGTCAGGGACGTCCGCTCGCCGCGCCCGGCGCCACACCCCCGTCCGTTTGGTGACGTTACGCACTGACAGATGGTTAGTCCGCCCTTCAAGCTGATGTAGGAAGTCGGGGGGTCGACTTTGAACCGGGAGTACGTCAGTGAGCGCCATGCCGATCGCCCTGCTGATCACCACGGCCGCCACCGGCGCCGTGGGCGTCGCGGTCCTGCGCAGCATCATGGTGCTGCGCCGACAGGTCGCGGCCCTGCACACCGAGCTGACCGAGCACCGCGCCGCCGCGGCGCGCGGGCTCGTTCCCTCCGCCCGCGCCGGCACCGACGAGATACGCGCGGCCGTGGCGGATGCGCTCGCCGAGGAGCGGGAGCGGGAACTCGCCGAGGCGCGGGCCTTCTGGGCCGCGCAGGAGGCCCGGGAGGCGTCCGACGCGCCCTCCTCCCTGCTGGGCCTGCCCGACAGTGAGCTGTTCCTGCCCCGTCAGTCCGACTTCGCGGGCCTGGAGCCGGTGGGCGAGCCGGCCGCCGACACCGACGAGCACCCCGGGGACTCCCCGGAGCTGGCCGCGGCCCGCCGCCGCCACCCCTCGCACCCGGACTTCGTGCCGAACCCGTCGCCGGTGGTGGACGACCACGAGCGCACGGTGGCCGTGCTGGAGGAGCTGGCCGCCTCCCGGGTGGAACTGACCGACGTCCGCCCCGGTCCGCTGGGCACGCTGGACGTCTACGTGTTCGCCGACGGGACGACGCTGTGCATGACCCCGGGCCACCGTGAGACCGCCGAACGCCTGGCCGCGGCCCTGCGGGCGGGCGAGACCCCGTTCCTGCTGGGCGGCTCGGGCGTCTCGGGGGCGTACGCGCTGACCTTCTCCTGCGGCGGGGGGAACGTCTACATCCTGGCGGACCGCGTCATCGCGTCCCTCTAGGGACCCGTCCGGGGCCCGGGCCCCCGCCGCCCCGTCCCCGCCCGGCCGCTCACGTGCCGGACGCCGTCAGACGCCGGCGCGTTTCTGTGCCTCCTCCACCAGCCGCGTCGCCTCCTCCACCTCGTCCTCGGACGTCAGGACGAGGGCCAGGTCGTGGCCGGCGACGGTGATCTGGTCGGCGGAGGCGAACATCCCGGCGTCGGGCATCTCGCGGGGCTCGGTGCCCGGCTCCTCGACGCGCTGCGTCCACCGCGCCAGCTCCCTGGCCAGGGCGAGCGCCTCGGCGGCCGCGCCCCGCTGCAGCCGGCTCTGCGGCGCGGCCCGCAGGCGGTCGGCGAAATGATCCACGGCACGGGTGAGGGGCGTCGTATCAACCACGCGGCGAGCGTACGCGGCCCGGCGGGACTGTCGCCAACACGCGCGCGCCCGGGCACGCCGGGGCGATCGTCCACGCGCACGACCCGCGCGGGGCCGCGCGCGAACCTTCCGGTCGCGGCGCCGGGCGCGCTCGCTCCGCCCGCCGGGCACGACGAAGGGCCCCGGGCGAACCCGGGGCCCTCGCGCGTGTCGGCGCCCGCCGTGCGGCCGGCTAGTCGTTGCTGTTGAGGATCGCGATGAGCCTCAGGAACTCCAGGTAGAGCCAGACCAGCGTCAGCGTCAGGCCGAAGGCCGCGAACCAGGCCTCCTCGCGCGGGGCACCGTAGGCGATGCCGTCCTCGACCTGCTTGAAGTCCAGGGCGAGGAAGCAGGCGCCGAGGATGATGCCGACGACGCCGAAGACGATGCCGAGCGGGCCGCTGCGGAAGCCGAGGCCGTCACCGCCGCCGAACACCGCGAACAGCAGGTTCACGGCCATCAGCAGGATGAAGCCGAGCGCGGCCGCCATCACGAAGCCGTAGAAGCGGCGGTTGACGCGGATCCAGCCCGCCTTGTAGGCCACCAGCACACCGGCGAAGACCGCCATGGTGCCGAGCACCGCCTGCATGGCCGCGCCGTCGGCGATGCGGTTGTCGACGACGTTGGAGACGACGCCGAGGAAGACGCCCTCGAACGCCGCGTACGTCAGGATCAGCGCCGGCGAGGGCTTGCGCTTGAAGGACTGGACGAGCGCCAGGACCATGCCGATCAGCGCGGCGCCGATGGCGATGCCGTAGGACCGGCCGATGTTGGCGTCGTCGACCGGCAGCAGCGCCCAGGAGAGCGCGGCGGTCAGGACGAGCAGGCCGAGCGTGCTCGCCGTGCGCACGATGACGTCGTCGATGGTCATCCGGCCGGTGGTGGCCGGGGCCTGCGGCGGCGCGCCGTGCTGCAGATCCTGCTGCGCGTACGGGTTCTGCGCGTACGGGTTCTGCGCGTAGGGGTTGCCCGCCGCCGGCTGCGCGTACGGGTTGCCCTGGGTGGCGACAGCGGGGCCCCCGGCCTGCGGCGCGGTGTTGAAGCCCGCGTAGCCGTTGTCGCGGCTGAACCCCCGTCGCGAGAAGACCGGGTTTCTGCTCCTCATTTCACTCCTCCATGGCCGCACAGTGCGGCCTTGGCTCAAGAGTAATGGGTAGGCAAAGGAATGACCCTAATGCTTGGGGAGGATCTTTCCCTCGTGGTGCTGCGCAACACGCTACGCGGCTTCGTGATTCCCCTCATCAGCGGGCACCGAACCATGACCGGTCCGGTACCCGTCCGGTACCGGGCGGAGACCACCCGTCCGGCCCGGTGGGGCCGGCCGCCCGGCCGGCGGCACGTCCTGCCGGCCCCTCACCCGACCGGACGACCGCGCGAGGGCCCGGGACGTCCGGCGCCGGGCCGGGCGGGGGGCGCGCACCGGCCGGGCGGAGGCCCCCTGCCCGGGGACGCGCCGGCGCCCGCGCACGGCTCGGTCCGGTCCGCCTCGCCGCGCCCGGACGGCGACAGCACGGCGGCGCCCCGCCCCGCCCCGGGACGGCTCGGGGCTCGCGCCGCTCCCGGTCCGCTCCGGGCGTCCGGGCAGCGGGGCGCCCCCGTGACCGGCGGGGCGGTCGGCTCCCGGTCGTCCCGCGGGCGGGCGCGGCGGTCGGGGCCTGCGCGGGGCCGGTCACGGGCGGGGAGGGGACGGTCCGCGGCCGCCCGTGCGGGACGGCCGGCCCGTGCCGTCGTCCGGAAGGGCGGGCCGGCAGCCGGGCGTGTGCACGCGTGAAGAGCGACGCGCGCCCGGGCCGCGGCCGGGACGTCGTCGGTGATCAGGGACGGGAGGCGTGGTGGTGCCCGGAGCCGGACTTGAACCGGCACGCCCGCTCAGGGGCAGCGAGGTTTAAGCTCGCCGTGTCTGCATTCCACCATCCGGGCAGGCCATGGGCTCCGCTTCGAGCTTCCGAGCCTATCGGGGCCCCTCGCCGCGCGGCGGCGGGATGGACCGATCTTGTCTTATTTTATTGGCTCCTGAGGGAGCATCAGCACCGGGAACGCGCCGTCAGCGCGTACCGACAGCCTTGCGTGCGGTGACCGTCCGCGCACGCGGATTGACGGAATTTCACCGTCCGAACAAGGGCACTCCACCCGTTCCCGCCACCGCGGCACTCGGGGTCCGCCCTCATCCCCAGGTATGACACGCCCCCCGGCGGTCCGCCCGAAGTCTCCCCCCGGAACCGGAGCAGCGGCTGACTGCACGGCGGCAAACGGACGGAACGATGGTGCACGTCCCCCGAGAACTCCTCCGCGAGCGCCTCCGGGAACTCCTCCGCGAGTTCCTCCGGGAGCTCCCGCGGGAGCCCTTCCGAGCACACGCCGTCCTGACAGGAGCACCCATCCCGTGACCACCGCACCCACCGCCGACCGGACCACCGCCGTGGCCGCGCGCGCCACGGACCTGTCGAAGATCTACGGCCAGGGCGAGACCCAGGTGGTCGCCCTGGACCGGGTCTCCGTCGACTTCCGGCAGGCCGAGTTCACCGCGATCATGGGCCCCTCCGGCTCCGGCAAGTCCACCCTGATGCACTGCGTGGCCGGCCTGGACACCTTCTCCTCCGGCTCCGTGCGCATCGGCGACACGGAGCTGGGCCCGCTGAAGGACAAGCAGCTGACCAGGCTGCGCCGGGACAAGATCGGCTTCATCTTCCAGGCGTTCAACCTGCTCCCGACGCTGACGGCGCTGGAGAACATCACCCTCCCGATGGACATCGCGGGCCGCAGGCCGGACCGGCAGTGGCTGGACACCGTGATCCGGATGGTCGGGCTGTCGGACCGGCTGAGCCACCGGCCCGCGCAGCTGTCCGGCGGCCAGCAGCAGCGGGTCGCGGTGGCCCGGGCGCTGGCGTCCCGCCCGGACATCGTCTTCGGCGACGAGCCCACCGGGAACCTCGACTCCCGCTCCGGCGCCGAGGTGCTGGGCTTCCTGCGCAACTCCGTGCGCGAGCTGGGGCAGACGGTGGTCATGGTGACCCACGACCCGGTGGCCGCCGCCTACGCGGACCGGGTGGTCTTCCTGGCGGACGGCCGGATCGTGGACGAGATGGACGGCCCCACGGCCGACTCGGTGCTCGACCGGATGAAGCGGTTCGACGCCAAGGGCCGCACCAGCTGACCCCTCCCCGGCCCCCACCACGGCCCCCTCCGCGGCCGTTCCCCCTCCCACGTCTGGACTCGAGAAGACACCCATGCTCCGTACCGCCTTGCGCAACGTGTTCGCGCACAAGGCCCGGCTCCTGATGACCGTGCTCGCCGTGATGCTCGGCGTGGCCTTCGTGTCGGGAACCCTGGTCTTCACCAACACCCTCTCCGACGCCCTGCAGAAGCAGTCCGCCAAGGGCTTCGACCACGTCGACGTCGCCGTCACCCCCCGGTGGAAGGACGCCGAGGGCGACCGGGTCGGCGCGTACCACGCGCTGACCCCCGCCCTGGTCGAGGAGAGCGCCCGGGTGCCGGGCGCCGCGCGGGCCATCGGGGTGGTCACCGGCTTCACCGCCATGGCCGACAAGGACGGCAAGCTCGTCGGCGGCGGCTTCCAGTCGCAGGGCGGCAACTACTGGGGCGCCGAGGACCCCCGCTACCCGCTGGTCGAGGGCCGCGCGCCCAAGGGCGAGGGCGAGATCCTCATCGACTCCGAGACCGCGGAGCGCGCCGGCTACGAGGTCGGCGACACCGTGCGGCTCTCGGTCGACGGCCCCGTCCTGGAGCCGGTCGTCACGGGCGTCTTCACCACGGACGACGGCAACGTCGCGGCCGGCGGCAGCCTCACCCTGTTCGACACGGCGACCGCGCAGAAGCTGTTCGGCAAGGCGGACGCCTTCGACGAGATCGCCGTCGAGGCGAAGGACGGCGTCAGCGAGGCCGAGCTGCGGGCGCAGCTGGAGAAGGCGCTGCCCTCCGACACCGTCGAGACCACCACCGGGCAGCAGCTCGCCGACGACCAGGCGCGGATGATCGCCTCCTCGATGAGCGGCATGAAGCAGGGCCTGCTGGTGTTCGCCGGGATCGCGCTGTTCGTCGGCACCTTCATCATCACCAACACCTTCACCATGCTGGTCGCCCAGCGCACCCGGGAGCTGGCGCTGATGCGGGCGGTCGGCGCCTCCCGCCGGCAGGTGACGCGGTCGGTGCTGATCGAGGCGTTCGTGGTCGGCGCGGTCGCCGCCGTGGCCGGACTGGTCGCCGGCATCGGCATCGGCGCCGGACTGCGCTCGCTGATGGGGGCGCTGGAGGCGACCGTGCCCGACGGGCCGCTGGTGATCTCGCCCGGCACCGTCGCCACCGCGTTCGCCGTCGGCATCCTGGTCACCATGCTCGCCGCGTGGCTGCCCGGCCGGCGGGCCGCGAAGATCCCGCCGGTGGCGGCGATGAGCGCCGTGCACGCCCGGGCGACCACCAAGTCGCTGGTGCTGCGCAACACGCTGGGCGCGCTGTTCTCGGCGGCCGGTGTCGCGGTGGTCCTCGCGGCCACGGGGATGGACGGCTCCGACGGCCAGGCCCCCATGGGCCTCGGCGCGGTACTGCTGATCATCGGCGTGTTCGTCCTGACCCCGCTGCTGTCCCGCCCGCTGATCGCGGCGGCGGCCCCGGTGCTGCGCCTCTTCGGGGTCTCCGGCAAGCTGGCCCGGCAGAACGCGGTGCGCAACCCGCGCCGCACCGCGGCGACCGCGTCCGCGCTGATGATCGGCCTCACCCTGATCACCGGGATGACCGTGATGGCGGGCAGCCTGCAGAAGTCCATCGACAAGATGGCGGCCGCCGCGATCGAGGCCGACTACGTGGTCACCATGGCGAACGGCAACCAGCTCTCGCCGGACGTCGAGCGGAAGCTGAAGGAGGCCGGCGACGTCACCGCCACCAGCCCGATGCGCAACGCGCCCTCCCGCATCGACGGCGAGACCGAGTTCCTGACCGGCGTCGACGGCGGCACGTTCGGCGAGCTGACCGAGCTGGAGGTCGAGGACGGCGCCTTCGAGATCGGCGGCACCCGGGTCGTCGTGGACCGGGACACCGCGACCTCGTACGGCTGGAAGGCCGGCTCGGACTTCACCGTCGCCTACGAGGACGGGCAGAAGCAGGAGCTGACGGTCGCCGGGGTCTACGAGTCCAACGAGATGTTCCGCGGCATCCTGATCGACCTCGCGACCCTCGCCCCGCACAACCCGGAGCCGGCCGACATGCTGGTCATGGTGAAGACCTCCGGCGGCGCCTCCGACGCGGTCCAGGACCGGCTGGAGAAGGCACTCGGCACCAACCCGGCGATCAAGGTCCAGGACAAGAAGGACCTCTCCAACGAGATCGCGCAGATGTTCACCCTGATCCTGAACATGGTCTACGGCCTGCTGGCGATGGCGGTGGTCGTCGCGGTCCTCGGTGTCGTCAACACCCTGGCCATGTCGGTGTTCGAGCGTTCGCAGGAGATCGGCATGCTGCGCGCGATCGGTCTGGACCGCCGGGGCGTGAAGCGGATGGTCCGCCTGGAGTCCCTGGTGATCTCCCTGTTCGGCGGGGTGCTCGGCATCGGCCTGGGCGTGTTCTTCGGCTGGGCCGCCGGTGAGCTGCTGGGGACCAGGATGGAGACGTACGAACTGGTCCTGCCGTGGGGCCGGATGGCGGTCTTCCTGCTGCTGGCCGCGCTGGTGGGCGTCCTGGCCGCGCTGTGGCCGGCCCGGCGGGCGGCCCGGCTGAACATGCTGCAGGCGATCAAGGCGGAGTAGCGGCGCGGCGGCGCACGCGCGCGCCCGGGGACGGTACGGGCCCCGTTCCGGTGGACGGAACGGGGCCCGTCGGCGTGCGGCGGGGCCGTGGGCCGCGCGGGTGGTGCGCCGTCAGTTCCAGGTGCGGGTGCGCAGGGGGAGGCCGGAGGCGCCGGACTCGGGGATCTTCACGGCCAGGACCTGGTTGACGCCGATGCCGCCGCGTTCGAAGGCCAGCGCGCAGGCGGCCATGTACAGCAGCCAGACGCGGGCCCGGCCGGCACCGGCGAGGCCCACCGCGCGGTCCCAGCCGGCCTCCAGGTTCGCCACCCAGCGGCGCAGGGTGAGCGCGTAGTGCTCGCGGAGCGACTCCACGTCGCGCACCTCGAACCCGGAGCGCTCCAGCAGGGACACCGTGGTGCCCAGGGGGGCGAGCTCCCCGTCGGGGAAGACGTAGGCGTCGATGAACGGGTCCAGGTCGTACGCCGACTCGTCCCGCTGCGGGCGCCGGCCGATCTGGTGGTTCAGCAGCCGTCCGCCGGGCCTGAGGAGGCGGTGCAGGGCGGTGGCGTACTCCAGGTAGCGCTCGGAGCCGACGTGCTCGGCCATGCCGATGGAGGAGACGGCGTCGTACGGCCCGTCCGCGACGTCCCGGTAGTCCTGTACGCGGATCTCGACGCGGTCGGTCAGGCCCTCCTCGGCGACGCGCTTGCGGGCGTGGGCGGCCTGCTCCTGGGAGAGGGTGATGCCGACGACGTCCACCCCGTGGTCGCGGGCGGCGTGGACGGCCATGGAGCCCCAGCCGCAGCCGACGTCCAGCAGGCGCTGACCGGGCTTCAGGGCGAGCTTCCGGCTGACCAGTTCGAGCTTGTCGTGCTGGGCCTGTTCGAGGGTGCCCCGCGGGGGCGGGGCCGACCAGTAGGCGCAGGAGTACACCATGGACGGGCCGAGGACGAGTTCGTAGAAGTCGTTGCCGACGTCGTAGTGGTGGCTGATGGCGCGCCGGTCGCTGTGCCGGGTGTGCAGCCCGCGGCGGGGGCGGCGGGCCTCCTCGGGGGGCGGGGCGGGCGGCAGCGGCGGGCCGGCGAGCACGAAGAGCCCCCGGACGGCGGAGCGGAACCGGGGGTCGCGCAGGCTCTGGGCGAGGGTGCGGGCGTCGTCGCCGCGCTCCCAGACGAGGCCGGAGAGCAGGTCGAGGGCGGTGTACAGGTCGCCGTCGACGGCGAGGTCGCCGGCCACCCAGGCGCGGGCGAGGCCGAGTTCGCCCGGCTTCCACAGCAGGTGGCGCAGGGCGCGCCGGTTGCGCACGATCAGGACCGGCGCGCCCGGGGGGCCGGCCTGCGATCCGTCCCAGGCGCGGACGCGCACGGGGAGGGGGGCGTCCAGCAGCTGTTCGAAGAGGCCCTTCAGCCGCGGCGCGGCGTCCGACATGGTGCACACCTCCGTGACGAGGAATCCCGGAATGTCGTCACCACGTAAACACCCGCGGGGCGGTCGGCAGTCCTCGGCACGCGTCACGACTGGGCAAAACGCCGCCGCGGGGGCCGGGGTTCACTCCCCCGGCGGGGGGGGGGGGGGGGGGGGGGGGGGGGGGGGGGGGGGGGGGGGGAAGGGGGCAAGAACGAAAGCCACCGAGAAAAGCACACCACAGCGGGG
>NZ_JBVITR010000019.1:0-32821 GCF_055574875.1 Streptomyces sp. NPDC034670 | reverse complement strand
TATCCCTCCCTCCCCACCCCCCCCCCACCCCCCCCCCCCCCCCCCTCCCCCCCCCCCCCCCCCCCCCCCCCCCCCCCCCCCCCCCCCCCCCCCCCCCCCCCCCCACGACGCCGCACGCCACCGCACGACGCCGAAGGGGCCGCCCGCACCACGGATGGCGGGCGGCCCCTGGGGGCGTTCGGTGACCGGGAGGGTCAGGAGGCCTTGGCCTTCTCCCCGGTCTTCGCCGGCTCGGCCGCGGCGGGCGCCGGCGCCGGCTTCGCGGCCTCGTAGAACTCCTCGCGCGGGGACTCGATCGCACCGAGCGACACGACCTCGCGCTTGAGGAACGTGGCGAGGGTCCAGTCGGCGAAGACGCGGATCTTGCGGTTCCAGGTCGGCATCGCCATGCCGTGGTAGCCGCGGTGCATGTACCAGGCGAGCCGGCCCTTGAGCTTGATCTTCATCTTGCCCACGACGATCATCGCCACGCCCTTGTGCAGGCCGAGGCCCGCCACCGCGCCCTTGTTGGCGTGGCGGTACTCCTTCTGCGGGAAGCCCCGCATGCCGGAGATCACGTTGTCGCCGAGGACCTTGGCCTGGCGCAGGGCGTGCTGGGCGTTCGGCGGGCACCAGGCGTTCTCGTTGCCGGCGTCGCGGCCCACGAGGTCCGGGACCTGGGCGTTGTCGCCCGCGGCCCAGATGTAGTCGGTGCCCTTGACCTGGAGCGTCGGCTCGGTGTCGACGTGGCCGCGCGGCCCGAGCGGCAGGCCGAAGCGGGCCAGCGCCGGGTTCGGCTTGACGCCCGCGGTCCACACGATGGTGTTGGAGTCGACCTCGAGGCCGTTCTTCAGCACCACGTGGCCGTCGACGCAGGACTCCATCGAGGTGGACAGGTAGACCTCGACGCCGCGGCTCTCGAGGTGCTCCTTGCCGTACTTGCCGAGCTTGGGGCCGACCTCGGGGAGGATCTTGTCGGCGGCGTCGACGAGGACGAAGCGCATGTCCTCGCGGGACACGTTCCGGTAGTACTTGGCCGCGTCCCGGGCCATGTCCTCGACCTCGCCGATGGTCTCCGCGCCGGCGAAGCCACCGCCCACGAAGACGAAGGTGAGCGCCTTGCGCCGGATCTCCTCGTCCGTGGTGGAGTCGGCCTTGTCGAGCTGCTCGAGGACGTGGTTGCGCAGGCCGATGGCCTCCTCGATGCCCTTCATGCCGATGCCCTGCTCGGCGAGGCCGGGGATCGGGAAGGTGCGGGAGACCGCGCCCATCGCGATCACCAGGTAGTCGAAGGGCAGCTCGTACGCCTCACCGGTCAGCGGGGCGATCGTGGCGACCTTGCGGTCCTGGTCGATGGTGGTGACCCGGCCGGTGAGGACCTCCGCCTTGGGGAGCACGCGCCGCAACGGGACGACGACGTGCCGGGGGGAGATGCTGCCGGCGGCGGCTTCCGGGAGGAAGGGCTGGTAGGTCATGTACGACCGGGGGTCGACGACGGTGACGGTCGCCTCTCCGTAGCGCATCTTCTTCAGGATGCGCCGAGCTGCGTACAGGCCTACGTACCCACCGCCTACTACGAGGATCCTGGGACGCTCCGTGGTGCTCATGCCATCGAGTATCCACCCGCCTCAGGGGGGTGGATCGTGCGCCCCTTCACAAGCTTGGGCAGGGCCTGTGCTACACTCCCCCGCTTTTGTGATCCATGCCATGGTGCGCAACGGGAACCGGATCACCTCATGATCCGTTGTCAATGCCGCCCGAGCTGGCCCTCTGCCCGGTCGGACCGATCACGGGAGCGTTTTCCACCCCCTTCGAGCAGACGCCCGCAAGGCCGCATACCACACCTTCTGAACGTGTTCAAAGGGCCACTGAGCCCTCGAAAGGGTCCTTGTGGCCCTGTTTTCCGACCTCCCGGGGCCGATTCCTTGTGAAGAACTTCACGAACTTTCCCGGCCGTCCCGCGCCGAGCCGCCCGGAACCGCACGCCGGACCCGCTCGTCCGCCGTTCCGGCCGCTCGTCCGGGGACCGTTCCCGGCGGCGCGGACCGGCCCGGCGCCCCCGCCGCACCCGGCCCGCCGACCGACCGCGCCCGGTGACGACGCCCACGGCGGGGGCGCCGTCACCGGGAGGCCCGCCCCGGCCCGTCAGCGCGGGCCGGGCACCAGGGACCAGGCGATGCCGTCCAGGATGTCGTGTTCGGAGACCACGACCTCCGCCGCGCCGATCCGCTCCATGACCGCCAGGAGGACGAGGGCCCCGGCGCCGATCACGTCGACCCGGCCCGGGTGCAGGGAGGGCACCGCCGCGCGCTCGGCGTGGGTGGCGTGCAGCAGCCAGTCGGTGATCTCGCGGACGCGGTCGCGGGAGACCCGGGAGTGGTGGATGGCCGCCGAGTCGTACGCGGGCAGCTCCTGCGCGATCGCCGACACGGTGGTGACGGAGCCCGCCAGGCCGACCAGGGTGCGCGCCTCGCGCAGCGGCACCGCCTCCTCGGCGCGGTCGAGGGCGGCCTCGATGTCGGCGCGCATCGCCGCGATCTGCTCCTCGGTCGGCGGATCCGTCACGGCCCCGTCCCGCACCAGGTGCCGCTCGGTCATCCGCACGCAGCCCACGTCGACGGAGCGGGCGGCGCGGACGCGGTCGTCCCCGACGACGAACTCGGTCGAGCCGCCGCCGATGTCCACGACCAGGAACGGGCGGTGCAGATCGGCCCGGCCGGCCAGCTCCCTGGTGGCGCCGGTGAAGGAGAACTCGGCCTCCTGGTCGCCGGTGACCACCTCGGGCTCCACGCCCAGGACGTCCAGCACCCCGCGCACGAACTCGTCGCGGTTCTCGGCGTCGCGGGAGGCGGAGGTCGCCACGAAGCGGAGGTGCTCCGCGCCGTGCTCCTTGATGACCTCCGCGTACGCGCGGCAGGCGGCGAAGGTGCGCTGAAGCGCCTCGGGCGCCAGCCGGCCCGTGCGGTCGACGCCCTGGCCGAGCCGCACGATCGTCATCCGCCGGTCCAGGTCGGTCAGTTCGCCCGTGACCGGATCGGCGTCGGCCACCAGGAGCCGGATGGAGTTCGTGCCGCAGTCGACGGCGGCGACCCGGGTCACCGGTCGTCCTCCCGCCGCGCCGGGGCGGGGGCGTCCCCGGCGGGGGTCACGCAGGGGCCCTTGTCCCACCACCGCGGCAGCATCGCTAGCGCCTCGTCGCCCAGCGGGTTGACCCCGGGCCCCGCGGCCAGCGAGTGGGCGACCAGGACGTGCAGGCACTTCACCCGGTCGGGCATGCCGCCCGCGCTCGGGAAGTCCTTCAGCTCCTCGATCGCGTCGCGGCGCCGGATGTAGTCCTCGTGCGCCGCGCGGTACGCGGCCGCCAGCTCCGGGTCGGTGGCCAGCCGCTCCGTCATCTCCTTCATCACGCCGTTCGCCTCCAGCGTCCCGATCGCCGAGGAGGCCCGGGGGCAGGTGAGGTAGTAGAGCGTCGGGAAGGGGGTGCCGTCGGGCAGCCTCGGCGCGGTCTCCACGACGTCCGGCTGTCCGCAGGGACAGCGGTGCGCGATGGCCCGCAGCCCGCGCGGGGGCCGGCCGAGCTGCTGCTTGAAGGCCTCGACGTCCGCGTCCGTGGGCTCGGTGCGCGGGGTCGGGGGCGGGGGCGTGTCCATGACCTGTCTTTCTGCGATGTCCCGGGCTCTGCGGGCTTCCGGGGTTCTTCCGGGGGGTTGCGCGGGTGGGTTCACCGGCCGGCGGCGTCGGCCTTGTCGACGCCGTCCCAGACGTTGGCGTACCAGGGGCGGTCGGCCGCCCGGCGGTCGGTGCGCGAGGGATCGGCCCGGTCCGGGTCGATCACGATGTAGCCGGTCTCGCCGGGCATGACGTAGTGCAGCCGCCGGCGGATCTCCTGCTCGGCGTAGGCGTCGTCCTGCCAGCGCGCCTTCAGGTCGCGCAGTCGCTCGACGCGCCGGCGGGCCTCCTCCTGCTCCTGCCGGAGGTCGGCGATCTCGGACCGTTGGGAGACGTACTGCCGCATGGGATAGGCGAGGGCCACGACCAGGGAGCAGACCACCAGGGCGAGCAGGGCCGCGCGGCCGGTCAGCCGGGAGCGGCGGGCCTGGCGCTTGGTCTGCGAGCGGTAGACCCGGGCCGCGGTCTGCTCGCCGATCAGCCGGATCCTGGTCGCGGTGGAGAAACGGTCCCGGTCCTTCACGGCCATGTCCCCCGCCTCCCGTTCCCATGTCCTGTGTCATACGCGCGTACGTCCCCGGACACGGTACGGGACCGGGTCCGGGGACGTACGTACGACGCTGCCCACGGGTACGGCACTCGGCCCTTACCCGGAGGGCCTACTGGTCCGCGGGGCGGAACCGCGGGAAGGCGCTGCGGCCGGCGTACACCGCGGCGTCGTCGAGGATCTCCTCGATGCGCAGCAGCTGGTTGTACTTGGCGACGCGCTCGGAGCGGGCCGGGGCGCCGGTCTTGATCTGGCCGCAGTTGGTGGCGACGGCCAGGTCGGCGATGGTGACGTCCTCGGTCTCGCCGGAGCGGTGGGACATCATGCACTTGAAGCCGTTGCGCTGGGCCAGCTCGACGGCGTCCAGGGTCTCGGTCAGCGAGCCGATCTGGTTGACCTTGACCAGCAGGGCGTTGCCGGCGCCCTCCTCGATGCCGCGGGCCAGGCGCTCGGGGTTGGTGACGAACAGGTCGTCACCGACGAGCTGGACCTTGTCGCCGAGCTTGGCGGTGATGGTCTTCCAGCCCTCCCAGTCGTCCTCGAACAGCGGGTCCTCGATGGAGACGAGCGGGTACGCCTCGACGAGCTCGGCGTAGTACTCGGTCATCTCGGCGGCCGTGCGCTCCTTGCCCTCGAAGACGTAGGAGCCGTCCTTGTAGAACTCGGAGGCGGCGACGTCGAGGGCGAGGGCGATCTGCTCGCCGGGGGTGTAGCCGGCCTCCTTGATCGCCTCGAGGATGAGGTCGAGGGCCTCGCGGTTGGAGCCGAGGTTCGGGGCGAAGCCGCCCTCGTCGCCGAGACCGGTGGCCAGGCCCTTGCCCTTCAGGACCTTCTTGAGGGTGTGGTAGACCTCGGTGCCCCAGCGCAGGGCCTCGGAGAAGGTCTCCGCGCCGATCGGGGCGATCATGAACTCCTGGATGTCCACGTTGGAGTCGGCGTGCGAGCCGCCGTTCAGGATGTTCATCATCGGCACCGGCAGCAGGTGCGCGTTCGGGCCGCCCAGGTAGCGGAAGAGCGGCAGGTCGGAGGCCTCGGAGGCGGCGTGGGCGACGGCGAGCGAGACGCCGAGGATGGCGTTGGCGCCGAGCGAGCCCTTGTTGTCGGTGGCGTCCAGGTCGAACATCGCCTGGTCGATCAGGCGCTGCTCGGTGGCGTCGTAGCCGACCAGCTCCGGGCCGATCTGCTCGATGACGGCCAGGACGGCCTTCTCGACGCCCTTGCCGAGGTAACGGCCCGCATCGCCGTCACGGAGTTCGATGGCCTCGAAGGCGCCGGTGGAGGCGCCGGACGGGACGGCGGCACGACCCGTGCTGCCGTCGTCGAGGCCGACCTCGACCTCGACCGTGGGGTTGCCTCGGGAGTCCAGGATTTCCCGGGCTACGACGACGTCGATGGACGGCACGAGCATCTCCTTCATGGGTGTGACGCGAGTGGGCAGGGCCGCGGTGGCTCTGCGAGACCGAGCCTAACCGGCTCCGGGCGATCGGCATCCGGTCGCCCGTCCCGCGGACGGAACCGAGCTTAGATTGTTTCCTGACGGAACAAAGCACGTTCCGGCAACGGGGAGGAAACCGTGACCTCGCGGGCCCGTGAAAAACCCCGCCCCGGCGCGTGCGGGGGACACGCGCCGGGGCGGGGAGGAGGGGCCAAAGGCCGCCGCCCTTACTTCAGGTGCAGCTGCTGGCCCGGGTAGATGAGGTCGGCGTCCTCGACGACGTCGTCGTTGAGCTCGAACAGCTTGGCCCAGCCGCCCTTGACGTCGTGCTCCTCGGCGATCGAGCTGAGGGTGTCGCCCTTGACGACCTTGTACTCGCCGTCGCCCTTCTTGACCTTCTCGCCGGTCGGGGTGGTGACGGTCTTCTTCGCCGACTGGCGCTCGGCGGAGCGGGAGGCCTTCCGCTCGGTCTCCCGGGTCTCGGTGGAGCCGGCGCCCTGGTTCTGAGCCTGGCCCTGGCCCTGGCTCTGGCTCCGGTTCTGGCTCTGCCCCTGGTTCTGGCTCTGGCTCTGCGCGGAGCCGCCGCCCTGGGACTGGGTGGAGCCGCCACCGTTGTAGGAGGCGTTCGACAGGCCCTTGCCGCAGACCGGCCAGGCGCCCTTGCCCTGGCCCGCGAGGACCTTCTCGGCGATCTCGATCTGCTGGGCCTTGGTGGCCTGGTCGGCGGTGGCGGCGTACTTGGTGCCGCCGTAGCCGGCCCAGGTGGAGGCGGAGAACTGCAGGCCGCCGTAGTAGCCGTTGCCGGTGTTGATGGACCAGTTGCCGCCGGACTCGCACTGGGCGACGGCCTCCCACTCGGAGGCGG
Organism: Streptomyces sp. NPDC034670; assembly: GCF_055574875.1. NCBI lineage: Bacteria > Bacillati > Actinomycetota > Actinomycetes > Kitasatosporales > Streptomycetaceae > Streptomyces > Streptomyces sp. NPDC034670. The sequence continues at coordinate 26,326 of NZ_JBVITR010000019.1, read as the reverse complement.
TGGCGGCGGAGGCGTTGCCGGCCGCCATCAGCGGGGCGGCGACGGCGGCGCCGGTGACGCCGGCGACGGCGATGGCGCGGGTGGCCTTGGACGGACGACGGTGCTTGCCCTTGCCGGAAAACAGCATGGATGGATCCCCTCACCGACGCCTACGAGGTGAGCTGTCGGGTTCGGGCCGGTTGAGTTGCCCGGCCGCGTCCCTCGCGGGACGCGGCTTCACCCCGAGCCGGATCCGGTGTCAACCTCCGGGTCCGGCGCCTACCTTGGTTCCCCCGCTCCTGCCTGCGGCGCATGAGTGCGACGACTGTTCCCGTGCTGCCGCTGGCAGGATTCGGCGTGGCGGCAGTCGGGGCCCGCGGTGGCGAGCGATCACGACCGTAGACACGGGATCAACGGAATGACAAAGACGATCAGGACTTCTGAGATCTATCTCTCATCATCTTTAACTCGGACATTCAGCCCGAACCGCGACACCAACTACCGCCGCACATCCACTCTTTCGGACGTCACCCCTCATCCGGTCCGACCCCGACCTCAAGCTCCTGACCGGGCAGGATGAGGTTCGGGTCGGCACCGACGGCCTGCTCGTTCTTCGCGTAGAGGGCGCGCCATCCGCCCTCGAGCTCGAGGGAGTCGGCGATGGACCAGAGGCTGTCGCCGGAACGCACGGTGTACGAGCCGTCGGCGGCGTCGCGGGGGGCGTCGGCTCCGCGCGAGGCGTGCCGGCCGGACGCCTCGGCCGTGCGCTCCCCGCCCGCGGCCTCCTCGGCGCCGATGCCGCGGTGACGGCCGGTGCCGGCGCCCTCGGTGAACTCCGAAGAACCCTCGGACTGTCCTGACTTGTCCGACTCGTCACTCTTCGGGGTGCCCGAAGCGGAGGGGGTCCGGCCGGGCTCGCCCGACACGCCGGCCGCGCCCCCCGCGCCCGCCGCGGGGCCGGACGACGGCGGGGCGGAAGCGGACGGCTCACCGGCGTCCGGCGATGCGGACGGGTCCGCGGGAGCGGACGGGGACGGCGACGCGGGCGTAGAGGCGCCCGGTCCGGAGTCCTCCGTCCCGCCCGCGCCGGTGCCGGCCGGGGCGGAGCCCTGCTCCAGACCCGCCGTCAGCCCGCAGGTGCGCCAGGCGCCGACCCCCCGGTCGGCGAGGATTCTCTCGGCCACGGCTATCTGCTGGCCGCGACTGGCCTGGTCGGCGCTCGGCGCGTACGCGAGCCCGCCGTACGCCTCCCAGTCGTCCTGCGTCAGCTGCAGGCCGCCGTAGTAGCCGTTGCCGGTGTTCTGGCTCCAGGAGCCACCGCTCTCGCACTCCGCGACCCGGTCCCAGGTGGCACCGTCGGCCGCGCTGGCGCTGCCGGCGCCGAGGAGCGGGATCGCGATGGCGGAGCCGGTCACTCCGGCCGCGACGAGGAGTGCCGGAGCCTGGCGGGGGCGACGGTGCCGACCGTTCCCGGAAAGCATGCGGAGACCTTTCACAAGACAGCAGTTACCGGCGCGGCGGACGGAGTCGGGACGCCACGCTTGATGGGTGAACGTATCCGCAGACGATCACTTGTCACAAGTTCATGCCGCACAGATCACGTGAAGATTACGGAGATGAACGTGTGTCATGTTTGCGCTGGTCCGCCCCCGGGGAGCGCGGAACCGCCGCGGGGCGGCGCCCCGGGTCCCCGGGTCAGGCCCCCGGCGGGGTGAACTCCACCGGCAGGGTGCGCAGTCCGCGCATGATGAGCCCGCCGCGCCAGCGCAGCTCGGCGGGGTCCACCGCGAGCCGGAGGTCGGGCAGGCGGGTCAGCAGGGCGGCGAGCGCGGTCTGGCCCTCCAGACGGGCCAGCGGCGCGCCGAGGCAGTAGTGGATGCCGTGGCCGTACCCCAGGTGCTGGTTGTCGCGCCGGCCGAGGTCGAGCACGTCCGGGTCGGCGAACCGCTCGGGGTCCCGGTCCGCGGCGGCCAGGACGACGAGGACCGGGTCGCCGGCCGCGATGCGCCGTCCGCCGATGGTGACCGGCTCGGTGGCGAACCGCCAGGTGGCGAGCTCCACCGGGCCGTCGTAGCGCAGCAGTTCCTCGACTCCGGTCTCCAGCAGTCCGCGTTCCCCGGCCGCCAGCGACCTCTGCAGGCGGTCGCGCTGTTCGGGGTGGGTGAGCAGGGCGTAGGTGCCGTTGCCGATGAGGTTGACGGTGGTCTCGAAGCCGGCGAACAGCAGGATGAACGCCATCGCGGCGGCCTCGTTCTCGGTGAGGTGCTCGCCGTGGTCGGAGGCGCGGATGAGACCGGAGATGAGGTCCTCGCCGGGAGCGGGCTCGGCGGGCAGGGCCGCGCGCTTGCGGTGGATGAGGTCGGCGAGGTAGCCGCGCATCTTCTTCACGGACCGGGCGACCCCGCCCCGCGGGCCGCCCTGGTGGCGGATCATCATGCCCGCCCAGTCCCGGAAGTCGTCCTGGTCCTCCCGGGGCACGCCGAGCAGGTCGCAGATGGCGTGGATGGGCAGCGGGAAGGCGAACTCGTGGATGAGGTCGGCGGAGCCGGTGGCCGCGAACCGGTCGACGAGCCCGTCGGTGAGCTGCTGCACCCGGGGCGCGAACTCGGCGACGCGGCGCGGCGTGAACGCCTTGCTGACCAGCCGGCGCAGCCGGGTGTGGTCCGGCGGGTCGATGTTGAGCAGATGCGTCATCAGCTCCGCCTTGCGCTCACCGGGGATGCCGGTCCTGCCCCTGGCGTGCGCGGGCTCGTCGTGGTGCGCCGGGTTCTTGGAGAGCCGGGGGTCGGCGAGGGTCTGCCGGGCGTCGGCGTACCGGGTGACCAGCCAGGCCTCGACCCCGCTGGGCAGCCGCGTCCGGTGCACGGGCGCGTGCTCGCGCAGCCAGGCGTAGGCGGGGTACGGGTCGCTCGCGAACTCCCGGGTGAAGAGTTCGGGGGCGGCGTTCTCGGTCGGGGACGGGTGCTGATCGGTCACCTCCCGACCGTATCCGGCGGCGCGCGGGCGGTCCGGTCCGGGCGCCGCGGTCTACTCCCCCGCGCCCTCGGCGGCCCGGACCGCGTCCCGGTAGGCCCGGGCCGCCGCGCGCAGCGCCGCCTCCGGGTCGACGCCCTCCGCCTCGGCCCGCGCCGCGAGGGCGAGCAGCTCGTAGCCGACGCCCTCCCCGCGGGGCAGGGGGACCTCCAGGCCCGCCGTGCGGACCCGGGAGGCGAGCTTGGCGGCGAGCGCCAGGGCCGGCTGGCCGAGGGGGACGCCCTCGGTGAGCGAGGTGCGCCGCTTCTCCACCGCCTTGGTGCGCAGCCAGTGCTCCCTGACCTCCTCGGGGGTGTCCGCCGTCGCGTCGCCGAAGACGTGGGGGTGGCGGTGGACGAGCTTGGCGACGATGCCGCCGGCCACGTCGTCGACGGAGAAGGGCTCCTCGGGGTGCTCCTCGGCGATCCGGGCGTGGAAGACGACCTGGAGGAGGACGTCCCCCAGCTCCTCGCGCAGCTCGTCCCGGTCGCCCTCCTCGATGGCCTCGACGAGCTCGTACGCCTCCTCGATGCCGTACTTCGCCAGGCCCCGGTGGGTCTGCCGGGACGACCAGGGGCACTCGGCCCTGATGCGGTCCATGACCTGGACGAGGTCGAGCAGCCGGGCGCCCGGCAGGTCGTAGGAGGCGGGCAGCAGCTCCAGCTCGGGCATCCGGACCCCGCCGGTCCCGGCCAGGCGCGCCAGCCCGTCGGTCAGGGCGGGCTCGCCCTCACCCGTGGCCACGACCACCACCGTCCGCCCGCCGGCGCAGGCGTCCACCAGCTCCCGGGCGGCCGGGGACGCCTCCTCCACCGGTATCCCCGCCTCGCGCAGGTAGGGCAGCTGCGGGTGGGCGCCGTCCGCGCACAGCACCCGGTCGGCCGCGTGCAGGGTCTGCCAGGCGGGCCAGGACAGCAGGCCGGGCGCCACCCGGTGGCTGGTGGTGAGCAGGACGATGCGGCCGGGGCCGGCCTCGGGGCGGGGTGCGCGGCTGGTTGCGTTCACGATCCGAAACTAACGCACGCCGCCGGCCGCCCCGGACGTCGTCCGAGGGGCGGCCGGCGGACCGGTCCGGGCGTCACATGGGCTGTCCGTTCGCCTCCGCCGTGACGTCCCGCAGCCACGGGGGCCCGGCGTCGACGCGGCTGCTCCTCTCGGCGTCCCAGGTGCCGTAGCGCGGGTTGAGGTCGACGCCGAGGTCCTTGCCCGCCTCGGACAGCGCCGCCCAGAACTCGGGCCGGCCGGTCTCGGTGCCGAGCCGCTCGGCGAGCTTCCGGGCCTCGAGCTGGAGCCGGAGGTTCTCGTCCAGGCGCTGCGGGGGCACGCCGTACTGCTGGAGCCAGGCCGCCTCGAGCGCCTCGGCGCCGCCGGCCTGCTCCTCCAGCCCGGACCGCATCCGCTGGACCTCCTTGGGGGTGACGCTCACCCCGGCGTCCCGCGCGGCGTGCCGCAGCACCCGGTCCAGGACCATGCCGTGCAGGGTGTCCCGGGTGAGGCTGCCGGTGCGGGCGATGGCCTGCGCGTACTGGGCCTCGTCCGGTACGGCCGCCCGCTGGGCCTCGCGGACCTCCTCGACCCGGTTCTCCAGCTGCGACACGGTGATCCGCTGGTCGCCGACGACGGCCGCCGCGCCCGGATGCGCGTCGTTCCCGCAGGCGGTGAGCAGGGGTGCCGCCGCGGCGATCGCGGCGGTGAGCAGGAACGCGGTGCGACGGCGGCGGTGCAAGGAAACCTCCCGAGGAGAGCTTGTGCGGCGGTGCACAAAGTCTTGCGGTGATCGATGGTAGGCATCGGCCAAGCTCTGGCCAACCCATTCGACCAACGATTCACGGGGACTTCCGGCACCGCCGCGCCCCCACGGCCGCGGAGCCGGGCCGGGTCAGCGCACCTGACCCAGCCACTGCAGCGTCCGCCGGACCTCGGCGGCCATCGGGTGCCCGGGGCCCTGGAGGCGTTCCACGTCGTGCAGCAGCCGCACCAGCGTGTCGTGCGCGGCGGCCCGGTCGCCGAGGGCGAGCAGGAGGTGGCCGATGCGGCGGCGGACGTCGTGGGCGAGCTGCGGGTCGCCGGCGGCCACGTACCGGTTCTCGTAGTACCCCAGCAGCGCCCGGTACTCGGCGAGCGCCGCCGCCGGGTCGCCGAGCTGCTCCAGGCACTGGGCGGCCTCGTAGCGGTAGCGCAGGGACTGCGGGTCGGCCTGGCCGGCCTCGGCGGCGCGCTCGTCGGCGAGGCGGCGCAGTTCGGGCAGCGCGCGCCGGTACTGGCCGTCGTCCAGGAGGGTGGCCGCGTACTGCTTGCGCAGGGTGCGCACCACCGGGGAGTGCTCGCCGTGCTGTTCGGCGGCGACGGGCAGGATCGCGCCGAGGATGTCGACGGCCTGGGTGATCCGGCCCTCGCCGAGCAGCCGCTTGACCTCGTCGACGGCGGCGGCGACGTCGGCCTTCTCCGCCACCGGCGCGGGCGGCGCGGCGGGGGCCGGCTGCGGCGCGGGCGTGCGCGCCCGGTCCGGCCAGGGCGCGTGCGGGCGCAGGAAGGGGCGGGTGGGGTCGAGGGGCGCCCCGGTGGGCGTGCCCCGCGCGGGCAGCAGCGGCGCCAGGTGCTCGTAGACCTCCTGCGCGGAGTCCGGGCGGTGCTGCGGGTCCTTGGCGAGCAGGCGCAGCACCAGCGTCTCCAGCGCCTCGGGGACCTCGGGGCGGATCCGGCGCACGGGCAGCGGCGGCTCGTACAGGTGCCGGTGCAGCACGCCGAGCGCGGTCGAGCCCGCGAACGGCACGTCGCCGCTGAGCAGTTCGTGCAGGAGCACACCGAGCGCGTACAGGTCCGTGTACGGGCCGACCGCGCCGCCCATCGCCTGCTCGGGGGCCATGTAGGCGGGCGAGCCGATGGGCGAGCCGGTGTGCGTCAAGCGCGTGGTGTCGCTGTCCATCACGGAGGCGACCCCGAGGTCCAGCACGGTGACCGTGCCGTCCTGGTTCACCATCACGTTGCGCGGCTTGAGGTCGCGGTGGACGATCGGCACGGCGTGCACCGCGCTCAGCACGGCGCACAGCTGCGCGGCCACCGCCACGGCCCACTGCCACGGGTACGGGTCGTGTTCGGCGAGGTGGTCGCCGAGGTCGGCGCCGTCGACGTACTGCATGACGAGGAACAGCTCCTCGCCCTCGCTGCCCGCGTCGTGCACGGTGACCAGGCCCGGGTGGTCGACCTGCGCGGTCACCCGGCACTCGCGCACGAAGCGGCGGCGCAGTTCGCCGGCCTCCTGCCCGGCCACCTTGTCGGGGCGCAGCAGCTTCACCGCCACGCGCCGGTCCAGCCGCCGGTCGTAGGCCGTCCAGACCTGCCCCATGCCGCCCTGCCCGATGAGCGTGGACAGTTCGTAGCGGCCGGCGACGACACGTCCCGCCGTCACGGTCACCTTCCGCTCTCGGGGCCGCCGTGCTGCCCGTGCTGCCCGTCCTGCCGGCGCAGGTAGTCGCTGAGTTCGTCGAGTTCGGCCCGCACCTGGTCGATCCGGGCGGGCGCGGGGGGCCGCGCCGGCGGTACGGGACCGGCGGGCGCGGCGTCGCGGGGCCCGGGCGCGGGGTGCGGCACGGGCGGCCGGGGCGCCGGGGTGTGGGGCGCCTGCGGCTGCTGCGGCACGGCGGTGGTCGCGTACGGCGCCCCGGGCTGCGGGTAGCCGTAGGGGGCGGCGGGGAGGCCCGAGGCGGGCATCGTCGCGGCGTGGGGCGGGAACGGCACGGGGCCCGGGTGGCGGCGCAGCTGCTGGTGGAAGCGGATGTCCACGATCAGGAAGTACGCGCTGGACGCGGCCCCGAGGAGCAGGACCACCGCCAGGGCCACGTCGGTCCGGGGGTCCGTCTCCGGCAGCGCGCCGATCACGGACAGGCACGCGATCGACAGCGGAATGCTCACCCAGGCCAGCGCCCAGTCGCCCGCGCGCCCCCGCAGGAACGCGATCCGGAACAGCGGCACGCAGGCCAGCAGGCCGCAGCAGAGCACGCCGACGGCGGTGAACAGCACGCGCAGGGTGATGACCGTTGCCTCGCTGCGAGGGGGCGGCGCGCCGTGGCCGTACATGACTGCTCCTGGACCGCTGTAGCCGATGGGACGGGGGCGAGTGTGCGCGTGGCAGTACTCGGTCGAAGTCCGAGCGTATAGGCCCCCGGGGACAACCGGTCCGGGTTGTACCGAACCGTTGTCGTACCGGTCGTCCCGCCCGGGCCCGGAAGGGCTCGGCCGGGGTCGGCCGTCCCGGGGGCGCTCACAGGGCGTGCCGCATCCACACGTTGGGCTCGACGTACACCGCGTACCCGCGCTCCGCCTCGCAGCGCACCGGCACCAGCGCGCCGGGCACCTCGACGTCGCCGTCGGTGTCGAAGGGCAGGCCCGTCCAGCGGCGCCAGTCCTCCAGCGCGCCGGACACGGTCATGGAGGCCGGCGCCACGGACGCGAGGGTGGCGCCGGCCCGGGCGTGGACGCGCAGCCACGGGTCCCGCGGCAGGCCGTCGGGGCGCACCCGGCGGGCGTACTCCTCGACGGGGGTGTGCGGTTCCAGGTGCTTGGCGCTGGGGCGGACGGGGGCGACGACCTCGCCGAAGCCGCGGGCCCGGGCGTTGTCGCGCAGCGCGGAGAGCATCAGCGCGGACAGTCCGCGGCCCTGGGCGTGCGGGGCGACGGAGACCGAGATCGCGCTGACGGTGTCGGGGCGGACACCGCGGCGCAGGTCGGAGAAGGCCCACAGGAGGACCGCGTCCCAGCCGCGCGCGGGCAGCCCGCCGCCCCTGGCCCCGAGGGCGAACGGCACGCTGTGGGCGGTGGCGACGACCTCGCCCCGGTCGTCCTCGGCGAACAGCACGTACTCGGGCAGCTCCGCGGCGATGCGCGGGAAGTACGCGGCGCCCACGAGGTCCTCGATCACGAACCGCGGCCAGGTGTCGGGCATCTCCCCCACCGGCTGCGTCATGTGGGGGCGGTCCGCGAGGTTCGAGATCTTGAATTCCATGGGCGCCACCGTAGGGCGGGGCCCGGGCTCGGGGAAACGGGTTCGCGCGGTCCGGCCGCCGGTCAGCCGCCGCACTGCTCCAGCATCATGCGCTTGTCGGCCGGCGTCACCGGCATCTCGTACTTGACGGCGACCTGGGCGAAGCGGACCGCGTACGCGCACCGCACGGACCTGTTCGGCGGGAGCCAGGCCGCCGGACCGGAGTCCCCCTTGGCCGAGTTGGCGGGGCCGTCGACCGGGAGCAGGTTGAGGGTGTCGTTGGCCAGCCGCTCCCGCTTGGCCTCGGGCCAGCGGGAGGCGCCCATCTGCCAGCTGTAGGAGAGCGGCACGACGTGGTCGATCTGCACCTCGGCCGCCTCCTGCTTGCGCCACTGGACGGTCCTGCCGGTGTAGGGGTCGGCCAGGGTCATGGCGACGACCACGCAGTCGGAGCCGGACCGGAAGCGGAGGTCCCGGCCGTCGCGCCGGAGCACGTCGTTGCGGGTGTCGCACCCGTTCCTCGCGAGCGGGACCCCGTCGGCCGTGTCCATCCACGCGTACCCGAACTCGTCCCGGTCGTAGCCCGTCCTCGGCCCCCGCCCCTTCGTCGGCACCCGCCCGATGACCTCGCGCGCCTCGGCGCGGTCGTCCTCGCCCGTCACGGGCGCCAGGCCCGGCTGCGTCCCGTCCGGGTTGTCCAGCGGGCTGACGGCCCGCCCGTCCGCGGCGGCGTCCGCGCTCTCGCGGCCGGCCGGGGTCCCCTCCTCCTGGAGCCCCTGGCAGCCGGTGAGCAGCACGACGGCGGCGGCGCACACCGCCGCCCCGGTGCGCCGTGTCCCCCGGCCCCGCTTCCCGTACCCCACCACGGCGTCCTCCCTCTGCTCCCCTGTCGCCTGCCCCCGCACGGGCCGCGGAATGCCCGGCAAAGTCCGCTCCACCGTAACGGGCGAAAGGTCCAGACCATATGGTGATCAAACGGGCATTCCTCCCGTCCTCCGCGTATCGTCGGTCCTGAGTCACCTTCCGAAGGAGCTCCGCATGGGTATCTTCGACAAGCTCAAGAGCAACAAGACGGCCCGCGGCAAGGCCAAGCAGGCCTCGGACACCGCGGAACGGAAGATCAACGAGAGGACCGGCGGCACGTACGAGGAACAGGTCGACACCGGGCAGCAGCAGGCCGAGCGGCGCCTCGGCATGGACCGCGACCGTCCCGACCAGCCGTAGGCCCCACGTCGGCCCGAGGCCGAGCGGAACCGCCTTCACCCCGGGAAGCCGTCCACGGGACCCTCCCCGTGGACGGCTTCCCGCGCTCTCGCCGCGGCGCCGCCGGGCGGCGCCCTACGACCCCAGGACCGACGTCAGGAACTCCCCGACCCAGCCGAGCAGTTCGCGGCCGACCAGCGGCTTGCCGCCCACCTTCGCGGTCTTGGGACGCGGCACCAGCACCTGGTGGGCGGCCGGCTTGACGACCGAGCCGGGGTAGAGGCGCTTGAGGCGCAGCTCCTGCGACTCGCGCAGCTCCACCGGGGCGAAGCGGACGTTGTTGCCCTGCAGGACGACCTCGCCGACGCCGCACGCCCGGGCGAGCATCCGCAGCCCCGCCACCAGCAGCAGGTTCTCCACCGGCTCGGGCAACTTGCCGTAGCGGTCGACGAGTTCCTCGCGCACCGCCTTGACGTCCTCCTCCGAGTTCGCGGAGGCGATCGCCCGGTACGCCTGCAGGCGCAGCCGCTCGCCGGGGGCGTAGTCGTGCGGGACGTGCGCGTCGACGGGCAGTTCGATCTTGACCTCGAGCGGCGGCTCCTCCTCGATCTCCCCGGTCTCCAGCTGCCGCCGGTAGTCCGCGACCGCCTCGCCCACCATCCGCACGTACAGGTCGAAGCCGACGCCCGCGATGTGCCCGGACTGCTCGCCGCCCAGGAGGTTTCCGGCGCCGCGGATCTCCAGGTCCTTCATCGCCACGTACATGCCCGCGCCCATCTCCGTGTGCTGGGCGATGGTCGCGAGCCGTTCGTGCGCGGTCTCGGTCAGCGGCTTCTCCGGCGGGTACAGGAAGTAGGCGTACCCGCGCTCCCGGCCCCGCCCCACCCGGCCGCGCAGCTGGTGCAGCTGGGACAGGCCGAAGGTGTCGCCGCGTTCCACGATCAGGGTGTTGGCGTTGGAGATGTCGATGCCGGACTCGACGATCGTCGTCGACACCAGCACGTCGAACTTCTTCTCCCAGAAGTCGACGACGACCTGCTCCAGCGCCGACTCCGACATCTGGCCGTGGGCGGTGGCGATGCGCGCCTCGGGCACGATGTCGCGCAGCCGGGCCGCCGCGCGGTCGATCGACTCGACGCGGTTGTGGATGTAGAAGACCTGGCCCTCGCGCAGCAGTTCGCGGCGGATGGCGGCGCCGATCTGCTTCTCCTCGTAGGGGCCGACGAAGGTGAGCACCGGGTGGCGCTCCTCCGGCGGGGTGGTGATCGTCGACATCTCGCGGATGCCGGTGACCGCCATCTCCAGGGTGCGCGGGATCGGGGTGGCGGACATGGTGAGCACGTCGACGTTGGCGCGCAGCTTCTTCAGCTGCTCCTTGTGCTCGACGCCGAAGCGCTGCTCCTCGTCGACGATGACCAGGCCCAGGTCCTTGAACTTCGTCTCCGAGGAGAACAGGCGGTGGGTGCCGATGACGACGTCCACCGAGCCGTCCCTCAGGCCCTCCAGGACCGCCTTGGCCTCGGTGTCGGTCTGGAAGCGGGACAGCGCCCGCACCTTCACCGGGAACTGCGCGTACCGCTCGCTGAACGTGCCGAAGTGCTGCTGCACCAGCAGCGTCGTCGGCACCAGGACGGCGACCTGCTTGCCGTCCTGGACGGCCTTGAAGGCGGCCCGCACCGCGATCTCGGTCTTGCCGTAGCCGACGTCGCCGCAGATCAGGCGGTCCATGGGGACCGACTTCTCCATGTCCTCCTTGACCTCGGCGATGGTGGTGAGCTGGTCGGGCGTCTCCGCGTAGGGGAAGGCGTCCTCCAGCTCCCGCTGCCAGGGGGTGTCGCCGCCGAAGGCGTGTCCGGGCGCCGCCATCCGCGCGCTGTACAGCTTGATCAGGTCGGCGGCGATCTCCTTGACGGCCTTCTTCGCCCGCGCCTTGGTCTTGGTCCAGTCGGCGCCGCCCAGCCGGTGCAGGGTGGGGGCCTCGCCGCCGACGTACTTGGTGATCTGCTCCAGCTGGTCGGTGGGGATGTAGAGGCGGTCGCCGGGCTGGCCGCGCTTGGCGGGGGCGTACTCCACCACCAGGTACTCGCGGGTCGCGCCCTGCACGGTGCGCTGCACCATCTCGATGTAGCGGCCCACGCCGTGCTGCTCGTGGACGATGTGGTCGCCCGCCTCCAGGGTGAGCGGGTCGATGGTCTTGCGGCGCCGGGCCGGCATCCGGGCGCCCTCGCGGCCGGAGGCCTTCTGGCCGGTCAGGTCGGTCTCGGTGAGCACGGCGAGCCGGAGCACCGGGTCCACGAAGCCGTGGTCGATGCAGCCGCAGGCGACGTGCACGACGGACGGCGTGATCGCGCCGAGGGCGCCCGTCCTCCCGCCGTCGGCGGCCAGGCGGGCCGCGATGCCCTCGCCGCCCAGCACCTCCACGGTGCGGGAGGCCGGGCCGTGGCCCTCGGTGACGAACACCGTGCGCCAGCCGTCGGCGAGCCAGCCCTTGGTGTCGGCGAGCGCCCGCGCGGTGTCGCCGCGGTAGGTCTCGGGGGCGTGCATGCCGAGCTTGAGGGTGTCCCCGTCGAGCTCCTCGCCGGCGGCGAACGGCGACACCGACCACCACATCATGCCCAGCTCGCGCGCCCGGTCCCGGACGTCCGCGAGGGACCACAGGGAGGCCGCGTCCACGTCGATGGGCGCCTCCCCGCCGGTCGCGGTGGCCGCCCAGGAGGCCTGCAGGAACTCCTGGCTCGTCGCCACCAGGTCGGCGGCCCGCGTCCGCACCCGCTCCGGGTCGCAGACCACCGCCATGGCGCCCTCGGGCAGCACGTCCAGCAGCAGCTCCATGTCGTCCACCAGGACCGGCGCGAGGGACTCCATGCCCTCCACGGCGATCCCCTCGGCGATCTTGCCGAGCAGTTCGCCGAGCTCGGGGTGCTCCTCGGCGAGGGCCCGCGCGCGGGCCCGGACGTCCTCGGTGAGCAGCAGCTCGCGGCACGGCGGCGCCCACAGGCCGTGCTCGGCGACCTCCAGGGACCGCTGGTCGGCGACCTTGAAGTAGCGGATCTCCTCGACGTCGTCGCCCCAGAACTCGATGCGCAGCGGGTGCTCCTCGGTGGGCGGGAACACGTCGAGGATGCCGCCGCGCACCGCGAACTCGCCGCGCTTCTCGACCAGCTCCACCCGCGTGTACGCGGCGGCGGCGAGCGCCTCGACGACGTCGCCGAGGTCGGCGCCCTGCCCGGTCCGCAAGGAGACGGGCTCCAGGTCACCCAGGCCCTTGACCTGCGGCTGGAGCACGGACCGCACGGGCGCCACGACGACGGAGACCGGGCCGGTCTCCGGGTCGTCGGGGCGGGGGTGGGCCAGGCGGCGCAGCACGGCCAGCCGGCGGCCGACGGTGTCGCTGCGGGGGCTGAGCCGCTCGTGCGGCAGCGTCTCCCAGGACGGGTACTCCACGACCCCCTGGGGCGGGAGCAGGGAGCGCAGCGCCGCGGCCAGGTCCTCCGCCTCGCGTCCGGTCGCCGTCACCGCCAGGACGGTGCGGCCCGTGTCCCGGGCCAGGGCGGCGACCGCGAAGGGGCGGGCCGCGGGAGGGCCGACCAGGTCGACGTGCATGCGGTTGCCGTCGGAGGCCGCCGAGATCGCTTCCGCGAGGGCGGTGTCCTTGACGACGGCGTCGAGCAGACCGTGCAGGCTCATTCGGGGCGCTTTCCGTCCGGGGGTGTGCAACACGACGGGCCCGACGCGCACTGCGGGCCGGGGGTGTCCAGCGTACGACGCCGCGCTCGCCGGCGCCGGGGCCGTGGACGACGTCCGCCGGCCGGTCGCCGGACGGCGCCCCGGACCACCGGGGGCGTTGCCCCCGGACCCCCGTTCCGGTCCTGTCCCCGGCCCCCCGGTTCCGGCCCCGGACGGGCCCCGCCCCACCCGCCGGGCGGGCCGGTCGCACGCCCCGGCGCCGGGAGATCCCGCGGGACCTCCCGGCGCCGGACGCTTCCCCGCGCCCCCGTGCGCGGCGGCTACTCGGTGGCGATGGCGTTCAGGACGTTCATCCGGCCGGCCCGGAACGCCGGGACCAGGGCCGCGAACAGACCCACGAACGCCGACCCGACGAAGACCCCGATGATCGTCGGCCACGGGATGTCGAGGACCTTCAGGCCCTCCAGGGCGAGCAGCTGCTGCGCGGTGGCGCCCCAGCCCATGCCCAGTCCGAGGCCCAGCAGGGCGCCGAAGAGCGCGATCACCACCGACTCCATGCGGATCATGCGGCGCAGCTGCCGGCGCGAGAGGCCGATGGCCCGCATCAGGCCGATCTCCCGGGTGCGCTCCACCACCGACAGGGCCAGGGTGTTCACCACGCCGAGGACCGCGACCACGATCGCCAGGGCCAGCAGGCCGTAGATCATGTTCAGCAGCTGGCCGATCTGGTCCTTCAGCGCCTCCTTGTAGTCGGTCTGGTCGCGCACGGTGTACTGCGGGTAGTCGTGCAGCGCGTCCTTCAGCGCCCGGTACGCGGCCTCCTCCTGCCCGTCCTTCGCCGAGGCGAAGAGCAGCTGGTCCAGCGGCATCCGGTCGGCCGGGACGTACGCGGCCATGGTGTCGATGGACGTGTACATCGCGCCGGCGTCGACGACGGCCTCGCTGCTGGTGATCGCCCGGACCGTCAGCGTGCCCGTGGAGCCGCCCTCGAAGGCGACCTCGACCTTCGAGCCGACCTCGATGCCGTGCTCCTTCGCGAAGTCCTCGTGGACGGACATCGAGTCGGGCCGGTAGGCGTCGGCGAGCTCCCCGGCGACCGTCTCGACCCGCAGGTCGGTCGCGTACGTCGGGTCGGCCGCCGTGATCGAGGTGTCCTTCGTCGTCCTGCCGTCGGGCGTGGTGAAGTCGGCGTCCGTCCACTTGTAGCGGGTGACCCGCTCCAGCTCCGGCACCGCCTGCACGGCCTCGACGGTCTGCGGGACGATCGGCTGGCCCGTGTCGTTCTGGACGATGAAGTCGGTGCCGACCGTCTTGTCGAGCTCCTCGGTGGCGGAGGCCACCATGGAGGAGCCGACCACCGACAGGCACGCCACCAGCGCGAGCCCGATCATCAGCGCGGCGCCGGTCGCGCCGGTGCGGCGCGGGTTGCGCAGGGCGTTGCGCTCGGCCATCCGCCCGACGGGTCCGAAGGCCCGCAGCAGGACCGCGCCGAGGACCCGGACCACGCCGCCCGCCAGCACCGGGCCGACGACGACGAAGCCGATCAGGGACAGCACCACGCCGAGGCCCAGCCACAGGGAGCCGTCCGCGGCCTTGTCCGCGGTCCCCGCCAGGTACAGGGCGAAGCCGCCGGCGCCGGTGAGCACCAGGCCGACCGCGCCCCGGATCCGGCCGGCCCTGCCGTCCGCCGGGGTCCCGGCGTCGCGCAGCGCGGCCATCGGGGAGATCTTCCCGGCCCGCCGGGCGGGCAGGTAGGCGGCCAGCACGGTGACGACGACCCCCAGCACCAGACCGGTCACCGGGGTCGTCCAGGCGATCGTGAGGTCGTTCGTGGACAGCTCCATGCCCATCAGGCCCATGAGCTTCATCAGCCCGACCGCGAGCCCGACGCCCGCGCCGACGCCGAGCACCGAACCGACGACGCCGAGCAGCAGCGCCTCGGCCAGCACCGAGCGGTTGACCTGGCTGCGGGAGGAGCCGATGGCGCGCATCAGGCCGATCTCGCGGGTGCGCTGGGCGACCAGCATGGAGAAGGTGTTGATGATCAGGAAGATGCCGACGAGGAAGGCGATCCCGGCGAAGCCGAGCATCGCGTACTTCATGACGTTCATGAAGTCCTCGACGTCCTTCTGGTTGGCCTCCGCGGTCTCCGCGGCGGTCTGCACCTTGTAGTCGCCGCCGAGCGCGGCCAGGACGTTCTTCTTCACCTGCGCGTCGCTGACGCCGGCCGCGGCGGTGACGTGGACGTTGGTGTAGACGTCGCGCTCGCCGACCAGGACCCGCTGCGCGGTCCCGGTCTCCAGGTAGAAGATCGCCGCACCGGGGTTGGTGACGGTGAAGTCGGCGATGCCGGAGACCTTCGCGGTGTGCGTGCCGACCGCGGTGATCACGCCGATCTCGTCACCGAGCCCCAGGCCGTGCTTGTCGGCGGTGTCGGCGTCGACCATGATCTGGTCCGGCTCCCCGGGCGCGGCGCCGGAGGTGATCTCCATGGTGCGGGCGTCGAGGTCGTTCCAGTTGCCGACGATGGTCGGGGCGCCGCTGGTGGGCGAGAGGCTGTCCTTGTCGGCGTCGACGACGGTCACCGAGGTGGAGAACACCGCGCCCTCGGCCGACTCCACCCCCTCCACCTTCCGCACGTCGGCGAGCACGGAGGCCGGCATCACCGGCGGCCTGCCGTTGCCGGAGGTGGTCTCGCCGCTGTCGGAGGCGTCCTGGGCGCTCACCGTGACGTCCGACGAGGTGGCCGCGAACAGCTTGTCGAACGTCGTGTTCATGGTGTCCGTGAACACGAGCGTCCCGCACACGAACGCCACCGACAGCAGCACCGCCACCGCCGACAGCGCCATCCGCCCCTTGTGCGCGAGGAAGTTGCGCAGCGAGGTCTTCAGGACGGTCATGACGTGCGCCCCCGGGCGTCGAAGTCCTTCATGCGGTCCAGCACCTGCTCGGCGGTCGGCTGGTGCATCTCGTCGACGATGCGGCCGTCGGCGAGGTACAGCACCCGGTCCGCGTAGGAGGCGGCCACGGGGTCGTGGGTGACCATCACGATGGTCTGGCCCAGCTCGTCCACCGAGCGGCGCAGGAAGCCCAGCACCTCGGCGCCGGCGCGCGAGTCGAGGTTCCCGGTCGGCTCGTCACCGAAGATGATCTCCGGCCGGGCCGCCAGCGCCCGCGCCACCGCGACCCGCTGCTGCTGGCCGCCGGACAGCTGGGTCGGCCGGTGCTTCAGCCGCCCGGCGAGGCCGACGGTCTCCACCACCCGGTCCAGCCACGCCTGGTCCGGCTTGCGGCCGGCGATGTCCATGGGCAGCGTGATGTTCTCGAGCGCGTTCAGCGTCGGCAGCAGGTTGAACGCCTGGAAGATGAACCCGACCCGGTCCCGGCGCAGTTGGGTGAGCTTCTTGTCCTTCAGGCCGGTGATCTCGGTCTCGGCCAGGTGGATCTGACCGCTGGTCACGGTGTCGAGCCCGGCGAGGCAGTGCATCAGCGTGGACTTGCCGGACCCCGAGGGGCCCATGATCGCGGTGAACCGACCGCGGGCGATGTCCACGTCGACGTGGTCGAGGGCGACGACCCGGGTCTCGCCGGACCCGTACGCCTTCACGACCTGCCGCGCCCGCGCGGCAACGGCCGTAGGCCCTCCAGTACCCCCGTGCCTGGGAATGGTCACAGCCGATGTCACGGTAAGTCTCCTATGTCGGTCAGGAAATGAGAAGCAAGGTTCCGGCGGCCGCCGTCGTGCTCGACGGCCGCTTCGTGCGGTGCGGTACGACGTGTCCAGTCTGGCGGCGGGGAGGGCGCCGCGCCCTGGTGCCCAGCGCAGTCCTTCCCTGGGGAAAACCCCACCCCCGCCGGTGTGCCCGGCCGCCCCCCAGCGGCGTAAAACCAGGTTAAGGACGGCTGCCGCCCGTCTCGTCCTCCGCCGGTACGACCCCTCCCCGAGCCGTAGTACGGAGGTACCCCTAGGGGCCCTCCTCCGGTGGGCGGAGCCCTTCTCGGGGTCGGCTCCGTCCACCGGCGCCCCCCGAGCCTCCACCCTCACGCCGCGTCAGGGTCAAGCGCGCAGCCGTCCGGCACGGGCGGGCGGTCACGGGGGAGGGGTTCCGGACGGCGGCGCCGCGCCGAGGGCACGGGGCGCCGCGCGGGAGACCCGGACCGGCCGGCGCCCCGGCCGCGGGCCGGCGCGCTCCCTATGCTGCCGCCATGGTGACCCTGGAGCGCCTCCGCGCCGAGCACGCGCCCGCCCTGCTGGCCTTCGAGCACGACAACCGCGCGTACTTCGCCCGCTCGGTGCCGGACCGGGGGGACGCGTACTTCACCCCGGCCGGTTTCGCCGCCCGGCACGCGTCCCTCCTCGCCGAACAGGAGGCGGGGACCTGCCACTTCCACGTCGTCCTGGACGGGGGAGGCCGCCTGGTGGGCCGGGTCAACCTCGTCGACGCGGCGGACGGCTCCGCCGAACTCGGCTACCGGGTGGGCGAACGCGCGGCGGGCCGGGGCGTGGCCACGGCGGCGGTGGCGCAGGTCTGCCGCCTGGCGGCGACGCGGTACGGCCTCACCGCCCTGACCGCCGTCACGACGTCGGACAACCCGGCGTCGACGAGGGTCCTCGCCCGCAACGGCTTCACCCGCGTGCGGGACCTCACGGTCGAGGGACGCCCCGGGGCCCTCCACGTCCGCCGGCACCCCTGACACCGGCACGGCGGGGACCGCCCCGGCCGGTCCGCGGGCGCGGCCCGCCGCGACGGCGCGCGGGCCGCGGGCCGGTGACGCCGGTGCGCCCCGCCGGCACCGGACCGCTCCCCCGCCCCGCGGGCTCCGCTCCGCTCCGGCCCGGCACGGCGGTCCCCGGCCGGAGCGGAGCGGAGGAACAGCGGCGGCCGAACGAAGCGGCAGGGTGGCCGGATCCTCGCGGGAGGCAGGCACGGAGGAGACCCCGGGACCGCACCCGGCCGTCCCGCAGGGGATCCCCGGAGCCTCCCGCGAAGACCCCGGCGCTCACGCCGCCCTCACTCCACCATCCGCCCCGTCAGCGCGCTCAGGCTGGCGCACACGTGGTCCATGTGCGCCTGGACGGTCTCCCGCGCCTCCGCGTGCTCGCGCAGCACCCGCTCGGTCTCCCGCCCGATGCCCTCCTCGCTCACCCGCGCCTCGGCGAGCACCCGGGCCGCCTCCTGCTCCGCCTCCTCCTGACGGCCCCGGGCCCACTCCTCCGCCTCGGCGAAGACCCGCCTCGCCTCGGCCAGCGCGCCCTCGGCCCGCTCCACCTCCTGCGCGTGACGGGCCTCCAGGGCGGCCATCCGGCCGTCCTCCTCCCGCTCGGCCTCGGCCAGCCGCTCCTGCTGCTCCCGGGTCCCCTCGGCCAGCACCTCGGAGGCACGCCGGCGCGCCTCCCGCACCACCCCCAGGGTCTCCGCGCGCCGCTCCTTCACCTCGGCCCGGGCCGCGACCCGGATCCCGTCGGCCTCGGCGCGGGCCTCGAGCAGCCGCTGCCGGGCGTCCTCGTCGGCCCCGGCGCGCACCGTGTCGGCGTACGCCCGCGCGGCCTCCTGCACACCGGCCGCCTCCTCCCGCGCCAGGTCCCCGATCCGCTGCACCTCCCGGCGGGCCTCCTCCCGCACGGCCGCCGCCTCCTCCTGGACCAGCTCGAACAGCCGCCGCGCGCTCTCCCCGAGCGACTCGTACGTCTGCGGGGGCAGCTCCGCCACCCGCTCCCGCAGCCGCTCCAGCTCCTCCTCCATCTCACGGGCCAGCACGGTGAGCCGTGCCGCCCGCTCCCAGGCGGCGTCGCGCTCCGCGCAGAGGGCGTCGATGTACGCGATCACCTGCAGGGGACGGTAACCACGCCCCCGCACGACCTCGAAGCCCTGCGACTCCACCGACGCGCTGCTCATCCTGGAACCCCTCTTCACCGGACGGACCCGAAGCCCAGCACGACGACCGAGCAAGAAATGGGATGATTCGCGCACATCTTGGTGGATCGCACCAGAGGGTTCACAACGCGACACTCCGCGAAGAGGGCACGCAAAAGCCGGGCCCGGTCGTCCGTACGACCGGGCCCGGCCCTCCGCGCCCACCGGGCGCGCGGTCAGCGGCGGCTCACAGCAGGCCGTCCCACATCTGCTCCAGCAGCACCGACCACCAGCTCTCCGGCGACCCCAGCGCCGCCGGGTCCAGCGCCGCCAGCTGGGCCTGGAAGTCGACGGTCCAGCGGCCCGCCTGCTCCTGGTTCAGCCCGTACCGCAGCCGCCACATCCGTCCCAGCAGCGCCAGGCAGCGCGCGAACTCCGGCAGACCGGTGTTCACGAACTGCGGCGGCACGGGCGCCCCGCCCGGCCCCGCCTCCACCGGCACCGCGACGATGTGCGCCGTGCCGTACTGCACGCAGACCGCCTTGCCGAAGTCGCTGCCCAGCACCAGGTACGAGCCCGCGTCCGAGGCCGGCCGCACCCCCCGCTCGGCCGCCAGCTCCGCCAGCGTCGGCACCGGCCGGCCCGGCTGGGCCTGCGCCCAGAAGAACGGGCCCATGTCCAGCGGCAGCCCGGCCACCACCAGGGTGTGCGCCACGATCGGCGGCACCCCCTGCCGCGACACCGCCGCCTGCTCGAACCGGAACACCCCCGGCCCGAACGCCGCCGCCAGTTCGTGGGCCACGCCCTCCGGCGGGACCGGCGGTGCCGGCGGCACCGGCGGCAACGGCGCGCGCACCGGGGCCGGACGCGCCGGACCGTCCGCCACCTGGTGCAACTCACCCTGGTGAGCCAGCAGTTGCTGCATGCCCTGCTGCCGGCTCGCATGGTCCGTGCCGTACGGGGCGATGCTCGTGATCCGCGCCTGCGGCCACTGCTCCCGGATCATCCGCGCGCAGTACGCCCCCGGCAGCTCGCACGACTCCAGCTCGGTGTGCAGCTCCAGCACCTGGTCCTGCGGCACGTTCATGGCCCGCAGCTCGTGGAAGATCTGCCACTCCGGGTGCGGCGTGCCCGGCGCCGAACGCCGGATCAGCTGCTGCTCGGAACCGTCCTGCGCGCGGTAGCGCAGCACGGCCTGGTAGCCGGGGCCGACGGTCGGCGGGCCGGCCGGCTGCGGCGGATACCCGTACGCCGGCGGCTGCCCGGGCACGGGCGCGCCGGGCGGCATCCCGGGAGCCCCGCCGGGCACGCCGGGCGGGGCCGGCGGCGGGGGCGGGCCCGGAACGCCCGGGGTCCGCGGCGGCGGAGGCACACCGGGGCCGCTCACCGGGGGCGCGGCCAGCACCGTCTCCGCGTGGTGCACGGGACCGCGCGCACCCCCCGGCGCACCGGGAGGCTGCGGCCCCCCGGGAGCGCCGGGTGCGGCCGGGGCGCCGGGCGGCGGCGGGGGCGCGCCCGGCCCCGTCCCGCCGGGCCCGGAGAGCATCGTCGCGGCGTGGTGGACACCACCGGGCGGCGTGCCGCCGGGCGCGTTCGGGGCAGGCGGGGTCGCGGAACCGGGCGGCGGCGTCGCACCGTCCGGCGGCTGCGGGCCGTCGGGGCCGAGCGCCGACACCGCCTGCGTCGGCGCGTACCCGCCGCCCGCCGGAGCGCCCGGCGCGCCGGGCGCGGCCGCGGGCGGGGGCGGCGGCGTCGGGGCCGGGCCACGACGCGGCGGCGGCGTCGCCTCGCCGGTCGCGGCGTCGGCGGTGTCCCCGGCACGCGCCGCGAGCGGCCGTTCGGGCGCGCCCGGCGCGGCCGGGGGCGGCGTGCTGCCCCGCGGTGCGCCCGGCGCGGGCGTGGCGGGCACACCGGCGGGCGGCGTCCCCGGCGCGTCCGCTCCCCGCGGACCGCCCGGCGGCGCCGGCGCCCCGGGGTCCGGGAGCGCCGGCGCGACAGCGGTCGGCGGAAGCCCGCTGCCGCCCGACATCAGCGCCGTCTGGGCGTCCGGCGTCGCCGCGGGCGGAGCGTCGTCGCCGGACTCGCCCAGCGGCGGCGCGAACACGGTCTCCGGCAGCGGCACGGAGCGGTCCTCGCCGGCGTCGGCGTTGGTGTCCGTACCGGTCCACGGCGTCGCCCCGGCCGGCCCGCCGGCACCCGCCGAGGAGTCGCCTCCCCCGGCGGCGGGCCACGCCGTCCCGCTCCCCGGCCCCGGGGACGCGCCCGGCGCACCGGACGGCTCGGCAGCACCGGACGAACCGGAACCATCGGACGAACCGGAACCACCGGACGACCCGGCGGAAACCGAAGAACCGGACGGACCGGAGGAAGGGGCGGCGGCAGGGGAGGCGGACGGGCCGGAGGGGCCCGCCGGCGCCGCCGGACCCGCGCCCTCCCCCCGCCGGTCCGGAATCCCGAGCCGGTCCGCCGCCTCCTGCAACCACTCCGGCGGACTCAGCAGGAACGACGTCTGGTTCAGATCCACCCGCGCCGCCGGCGCCGGCGCCGGCTCGGGCGCCGTACCGTCGCGGCCGTACTCCTCCTCGTACCGGCGGATCACCTCGCCCACCGGCAGCGCCGGCCACAGCGTCGCCTCGCCGCTGTCCCGGGCGATCACCAGCCGCTGCGCACCCCCGTCCGAACGGGGTCCGTCCGCGCGGTCCTCCGCCCACACCACGAACCCGAGGCCGAACTCCCGCACCCGCACCTCACGGTGCTGGTACGCCGGCACGTCCCCGTTGACCCACTCCTCCGCGCGCTCCTGCGCCTGCGCGAACGTCACCATCGCTACCGCTCACCCTCCCGCGGGAGAAACCGGAACGGCACGCGCGAACCCGCCGTCCACCATCAGATTCGCCACCGTCTCCAACTCCGGCGGGGAGCCCGCGAGCCGCGCCAGGAACGCGTCGAAGTCGTCCCCGCACGGCAGCAGCAGCCGCTCCACCCGCTCGGCCGGCGACCAGGACGGATCCACGTCCCGCGCGTCGTCGTACGCGCAGAACCACACCGAACCCACCCGGTCGCCCCGCACCTTCACGGCCAGCAGCCCGCCCTGCACGAAGGCGACGCACAGGTAGTCCTTGGTGAGGTGGTCCCGCAGGCACTTGTTGACGTACACCAGGTCGTTGACCGCCGCCTCGTCCCGCACCGTGAAGAACGGCTGGTCCACCAGCAGCCCCAGCTCCGCGTCCAGCGCCGTCCCCACCGGAGCGCACCCGCCCGCCGCCTTCAGGAACGACCGGTACGCACCCGGCAGCCGGTACCCGAGGTCCTCCTCGACCCCCAGCACCTGCGCCTCCGTGACCGCCACCCCCGACTTCGGCAGCCCGAAGTGCGCCGGACGCGTCTCCTGCAACGGCCGCGTCCCCCGCTTGCCCTGGTCCACGGCCGCCGTCGCCACCCCGCCGTGGTGCCGCAGCAGCGCCTTCACCTCGACCGGCACCAGCTCCAGCCGCCGCGCCCCCACCACGTGGTGCCACGTCCAGCCGTGCGGCGTCGCCACCGCCGGCACCGTGTCCCACAGCTCGTGACCGCTCGCCGCCAGCGCCGCGTTCGCCGACACGTAGTCCGTCAGCCGCAGCTCGTCGACGCCGAAGCCCTCCGGCGGGTCCGCGATCTCCGCGACCGCCCGCGCGTAGGGCGAGAAGTCGGGGTAACCGCGCTCGTCCACCCGAACCCCTCTCGGGTGACGGGCCGCCCGCACCGGATCCGGGAAGTGCACGACCTGCCCGGCATAGGCCGCGTTCGGCGGCGCGGCTTGTTGCCCGAGCCGACCTGTCGTCATGGCGGTTGCCCCCTGCGGCACTCTGTACGCCCCCACCGGCCCCCTCCGGACCGTCACGGAACGTATTCGACTGTCACGTCTGTCTCGACTGTTCACCGCCGCGACCCCCGCGGCGTCCCGCACGCACCACCGCGCGGTCACCGCACGGATCGCGGTGCCGACAGCCTATGCGGTACGGGGACACCGGTCACCGGCACCGGTGACCCGCCCCCTCCGCTTCCGTGACCAACCGTCACCCTCCCGTGACAGCCCGCCCAAACCCGGGCGTGTCGCCCGCCCCAGCTTCCGCATCGGTCACGGCATTTGGCACTCTGTGATCTCCGAGGGGATGCTCGGGAGGGAATGATGATCATGAACGCGACACCAACGGGGACCCGCACCGGCTCGTCCGGCGTCCCCCGCTCCGGCGACCCCCGCATCGGCTGGAGCGCCGCCGACGGCCTCCACGCACCCCTCCTGATCCACCGCCGCGACGGCATCCTCCCCACCGTCGCCGCCGCCCTCTCCGTGCGCGGCACCACCCTCACCGGCACCGCCGCCCGCGGCGACACACCCCCCACCCTGCACCCCCTCGTCCAGGACTTCCTCGACGCCCTCACCAGCGCCCAGCGCGACCGCTTCACCGGCCGCTGCGCCGAGACCCTCCTCATCTCCCGGCACATCGCCGCCGCCGACGCCGCACGCAGCAAACGCGCCGCGCGCAAACCCATGACCAACGGCGAAGCGCGCAAAGCCCTCAAACAGGCCAAACTCACCACCCGCCGCATCCGCGAGGACGGCGACCCCCTGCACGGCAGCTTCGCCGCCCCCTGCCGCGCCTGCACCGCGCTCAGCGCCCACTTCGGCGTCCGCGTCGTCGACCCCACCGCCGACGGCTGACCGGCCCCACCCCCCTCGACCACCGACGAACCAAGGCCAGATGCACACCGACCGCACCTCGACCACCCGCTTCGCCGTACCCGTCGACGCCGCCCTGCGCGCCGCCGGATGGCGACCCGGCCGCTGGGACATCAAACAGGCCGAGATCTGGGCCGACACCCTGCGCGGGCACACCTCGCCCGCCGGACACCGCCACACCGTCTTCCCCGCGGCCGTCGAGGCCTGGGCCGAATTCGGCGGGCTCCGCATCGACCCCACCGGCCCCGGCCGCCAGGTCGCCCCCGCCGCCCTCGACCTCGACCCGCTGCACGGACTCCACCTGGCCCGCACCCTCGGCGACCTCGGCCGCGCCCTCGACACCCAGGTCTGCCCCCTCGGCGCCGAGACCGACACCCAGGCCCTCCTCGCCATCGACGCCCAGGGCCGGGTCTACGCCCTCGACCACACCGGCGACTGGTACCTCGGCCCCGACATCGACCACGCCCTCACCGCCCTCGTCTGCGGCACCCAGCCCGTACGCCTCACCGCCGACTGACCACCCCGCGCCGGACCACGACGGCACCACGGCGGGACCACGGCGGGCCTACGGCAAGGACCACGGCGGACCTACGACGCCGGGATCACCGCCGACACCCGGAAACCCCCCGCCTCCGTCGGCCCCGACACGAACACCCCACCCAGCGCGGACACCCGCTCCCTCATCCCCACCAGGCCGTTCCCCCCGGACGGCAACCGCGCCGACGCCGCCGCCGCCGGCGGCGGCTCGTTCTCCACCTGCATCGCGATCTCCGACACCCGGTGCGCGAGCCGCACGTACGCCTTCGCACCCGCCGCGTGCTTGTGGACGTTCGTCAACGCCTCCTGCACCACCCGGTACGCCGTCGACTCCACCTCCCGCGCGTACGAGCGGACCTCCCCCTCCACCGACAGGTCCACGACCATCCCCGCGGCCGCCGACTGCCCCACCAGCTCCTCGATCTCCGACAGCGACGGACCCTCGGCCGCCCCCTCGCCCCCCTCCCCGGACCCGTCCGCCGCCCGCGACGCGGCCGCCGCGGCGGCCGCCCCCACCGCCGCCAACGGCACCGACGCCCGCTCCCGCCCGGCACCCCCCGCACCGGACCGCAGCACCCCGAGCATCTCCCGCAGCTCCGTCAACGCCTGCCGGCCCATGTCCCCCACCAGCGCGGCGTTCCGCACCGCCTTCTCCGGGTCCTTCCGCGCCACCGCCTGCAACGCGGCCGCGTGCACCACCATCAGACTCACCCGGTGCGCGACCACGTCGTGCATCTCACGGGCGATCCGCGTCCGCTCCTCGTTCCGCGCCCACTCGGCCCGCTCCTCCGCCCGCTCCGCGAGCAGCTGGAGCTCCCGCTCCAGACTGTCCGCCCGCTCCCGCAGGCTCTCCATCAGCCGCCGCCGCGCCCCCACGTACAGCCCCAGCAGCAACGGGGGCGCCGTCAGCCCCAAGGAGGTCGTGACGGCCGCGAACGGCACCATCCAGTCCCCGACGTCGAGGCCCTCCCGCGCGATGTCCCGCCGCACCCGCACGAACATCACGATCAGCATCCCCACCAGCTGCATCCCGGCCAGCGAGGCGATGATCCGCCGCGGCACCTCCGACGCGGCCAGCGAGTACAGACCGACGATCCCCAGCAGGAAACCCATCGCCGCCGGCGTCACCGCGATCGCCACCAGCACCACCGCGATCGGCCACCGCCGCCGCACCAGCAGCACGGAACCGACCAGCAGGCCGAACACGACCCCCACGGCCACCGGAAGCCCCGCCTCCCGCGCGAACGGGATCCCCTCCAGACCGCACTCCACGGCGGACACCACCGCGAGCCCCACGTCCAGCGCGGCACCGCGCCGCCTGTCCCACCACCACGGCCCGCCCCGGGCCGTCACGTCCGTTTCCCCCGTCGTGGTCATGCCTCCCAGACTACGGGCGGCCCCTACCGCTTCTCCGGTGAGTTTCCCCCTCCGGACCAGGCCACAGGGGGTGACCGTTCGGATGCGATACGGTCCGGAATCCCTCGAACTGCTGAATCGACCACCGTTCGAGCAGGGAGGCGGCCCTTCCGCCCGGACGGTATGCCTGTGACGCACGCACCCGGCAAGTACGCCGACTTCGAAGGCCTGCGCGAACAGGCGGTGGCCCTGCGACGCGCGGGCTGCAGCCTCCGGCAGATCCGCAACGAGCTGAGGATCTACAACAACGACCTCCTCAACCAGTTGGTGAAGGGGGAGCCCCCGCCGGCCTGGACGAAGCGCCCGAACGCGAAGGACGACCTCAGAGCCGAGGCCCGGGAGCTGCGCCTCCGAGGGCGGACGTACGACCGGATCGAGGCCGAGCTGGGCCGCTCCCGGAGTTCGGTCCCGCTGTGGGTGCGGGACCTGCCGAGGCCGGAGCGCAAGCGCACCCCCGAGGAGGCCGCGGCCATTGCGCGCAAGGGGTGGGAGGTGAAACCGCGCGTCCGGGACGAAGAGCGGCAACGCACCAAGGAGGCCGCCAGGCAGGCGGTCGGCACCCTGTCGGCTCGCGAACTGTTCCCGGTGGGCGTCGGCCTGTACTGGGCGGAAGGGGGCAAGGACAAGCCGTACGACTCACGGGTGCCTCGTGATCAAAGTCCTCGGGAGTGCCGAGTTGTACCGTCGCATCGAGGGCTCCTGGTACGGCATAGTGTTGGGAGCCGACTCGGCAACCCAACCGAATGTCCGGTTTAGTCGAGTTTCATCCCCCATGGTGTAATCCGGCAGCACTGAGGGTTTTGGTCCCTTAAGTTCAGGTTCGAATCCTGATGGGGGAGCTGCCGCGGGGGGGGGGGGGGGGGGGGGGGGGGGGGGGGGGGGGGGGGGGGGGGGGGGGGGGGGGGGGGGGGGGGGGGGGGGGGGGGGGGGGGGGGG
>NZ_JBVITR010000018.1:0-110904 GCF_055574875.1 Streptomyces sp. NPDC034670 | reverse complement strand
CCGCGTCCTCGTGAGGTCACTCCGCATGACGCACCCTGGCCGCAACACCGCCCGAAGCGACCTCGCCGAAGCCGCTTGACATCCATAGGAGCATCCGCCGCCCGCGGGGCCGGCCGGCGCCGGGTCAGCCCCAGTCCCGCGCGGAGCGCCCCCGCTTCGTCTCCGAGCGGCGCTTCTTCTCCCGCAGCCGGCGCTCGTTGATGCCGCGCGGCACGCGGGTCGGCCTGCGGGCCTTGGGCGGGGGCGCGGTGGCCTCGGCGAGCAGCGCCGCGAGACGCACGGCGGCGGCCTCGCGGTTGCGCCACTGGGAGCGGTGCTCGGAGGCGCGGACGACGACCACGCCGTCCACCAGCCGGCCGGCCAGCCGCTCCAGCGCCCGCCGCTTCCACGCCTCGGGCAGCGCCTGGGTCCGCGCGAGGTCGAAACGGAGCTCGACCTGCGAGTCGCTGGTGTTCACGTGCTGCCCGCCGGGCCCCGACGACCGCGAGAAACGCCACATGAGCTCGGCCTCGGGCAGGGAGACGGAGCCACGGACGGGGTAGGGACCGGACATGCCCTCCATGTTCCCGCCCCTGACCGGTCCACGTCACCCGAATAAGTCGCGTAAAGAAAGTAAAGGGACCCGGAACCCCGCGCCCCCCTCTCCGCGTTCAAGGGGATGGCGGTAGCTTCAGCTTCTGGCCAGTACGCACACGAGGGAAGGGACTCCCAACAATGGCTGTAAGCCTGTCCAAGGGTGGCAACGTCTCGCTCACCAAGGAGGCTCCGGGCCTGACCGCCGTCACCGTGGGCCTCGGCTGGGACGTCCGCACCACCACCGGCACGGACTTCGACCTCGACGCCTCGGCCATCGCGGTCAACGCACAGGGCAGGGTCTACTCGGACGCCCACTTCGTGTTCTTCAACAACAAGCAGACCCCGGACAACTCCATCGTCCACACCGGCGACAACCGCACGGGCGAGGGCGCCGGCGACGACGAGGCGATCAACGTCAACCTGGCCGCGCTCCCGGCCGACATCGACAAGATCGTCTTCCCGGTCTCGATCTACGACGCCGAGAACCGCAGCCAGAACTTCGGCCAGGTGCGCAACGCCTACATCCGCATCGTCAACCAGGCCGGCGGCGCCGAGATCGCCCGCTACGACCTGTCCGAGGACGCGGCCACCGAGACCGCCATGGTCTTCGGCGAGCTGTACCGCAACGGCGCGGAGTGGAAGTTCCGCGCGGTCGGCCAGGGCTACGCCTCGGGCCTGGCCGGCATCGCCCAGGACTTCGGCGTGAACGTCTGACGGACGCCCACCCGGATCGTCCCGCCGCCGCGGGAGCCGAGAGCCCCCGGTCACCGCGAGGACGGGCCGGGGGCTCCGGCCTGCCGGGGGCGGACGCGCGCCCGGGAGGGTCCCGGCGCCCCTCAGGGCCGCGCCGGCCTGCCCTCCCCGTACAGCCAGTCCGCCCAGATCCCGCGGAAGTCCTCCCCCGGGGCCGACCTCTCCACGTACGCCGTGAAGTCGCCGGTGTCCGCGTTGCCGTGGCGGTGCTCCCGCGCCCAGCCCTTCAGCAGGGCGCGGAACGGGCCGTCGCCGACCGTCTGCCGGATCTTGTGCAGGACCATCGCGCCGCGCTGGTAGACCGGGACGCCGGACAGGTGCGCCGCGTCGGGCGGCCGGGCCGGCGGGAACGACCAGAGCGCCTCGTCCGACCCCGCCTCGCGGAAGTAGGTGCCCGCGTACAGCGCGTCGAAGGTCTGCTGCGCGGTGTCGCCGCCGTGGTCCTCCTCCCACAGCCACGTCGCGTACGTCGCGAAGCCCTCGTTGAGCCACATGTCCCGCCAGGTCCTCGGGGTGACGGAGTCGCCGTACCACTGGTGGGCGATCTCGTGCACCAGCAGCCCGAGGGCCGGGGCGCCGGGGAAGACGGGGCGGTTCTGGGTCTCCAGCGCGTACCCGGCGTCCCCGGGGCGCTCCACGATCGCGCCCGTGGAGGAGAAGGGGTACGGGCCGAAGGTCCGCTCCGCCCA
The DNA here is from genome assembly GCF_055574875.1 of Streptomyces sp. NPDC034670. Classification (NCBI taxonomy): domain Bacteria; kingdom Bacillati; phylum Actinomycetota; class Actinomycetes; order Kitasatosporales; family Streptomycetaceae; genus Streptomyces; species Streptomyces sp. NPDC034670. The sequence continues at coordinate 108,886 of NZ_JBVITR010000018.1, read as the reverse complement.
CTCCACCACCTCGGGGAGCCGCGCCAGGACCGCGCGGCTCGCCCCGGCCTGCTCCGGGTCGACCGCCGTGTGCACGGGCAGGCCGCCCGAGGTCGTGGCGCGGTGGACGTCGTACCTGCCGACGGCGAGCGTGGCGAGGTAGCTCGCCATCGGTTCGGCGGTGCGCCAGCGGTAGGTGGTGCGGTCCCCCTTCGTCTCCTCGCCGGCCGGCTCCCCGTTGGACACCGCCCGCAGCCCCTTCGGCACGGTGACCGCGAGGGCGTACGTCGCCTTGTCGGAGGGGTGGTGGTTGCCGGGGAACCACGCCATCGACCCCGTCGGCTGCCCCAGGGCCAGCGCGCCGTCGGCGGTGCGCAGCCAGCCCTCCTCGGAGCCGTCCGGGTCGGTGACGGTGACGGGGGCGCCGGAGTAGCGGACGGCGACGCGGAAGCGCGCGCCGCGGTCGATGTCGCGGCGCGGGCGGATCGTCAGCTCCTGGCCGGCCCGGTGCCGGCTCGCGGGCGCCCCGTCGACGGTGACCTCCTCGACGTCCAGGCCCTGGAGATCGAGGTTCAGCGCGGAGAGGTCCTGGGTCGCGCGGGCGGTGAGCGTCGCGGTGCCGGTCAGGTGGTGGGCGCCGGGGTCGTAGGCGAGGTCGAGGGCGTAGTGGACGACGTCGTAACCGCCGTTGCCCGCCTTCGGGAAGTACGGGTCGCGGACACCGCTCGCGCCGGGAGCGCCGCCGACGCCGCCGCCGCACGCGGTCGCCGTGACCGCCGTGACGGCGGTGAGCAGGGCGGTCACGGCGGCGGTGAGCAGGCGGGGGCGGCGGGAGCGGCACGGGCGGCGGAAGCGGTGGGGACGGTGGGGGCGCACGCCGTGATCCTAGGGAGGCGCGGCGCCGGCCCCGGCCAGGTGCCCGTGCGGGCGGGCCCGCCGTGTCGTGACACCATCACCCCGTGCTCGACATCGGCTACGCCCTCTCCAACCGCTTCCCCGACCCGCCCCAGACCGACTACCGCCGCGCGGACGTCCACGCCCTGCGCCACGACCTGTTCTGCGGTGACGTCTACCTCGCCGACACCGGGTCGGACCGCGAGGTGTCCACGGCCTGGGGATGGGTGCCGGTGCTCGACTTCGCCTGGGCGCTGTGCGACATCGTGGAGCGCCTCGACCGGGACCCGGCGGGCTCCAGGGCCTCCCGTCCCCAGCGGGCCGAGCTGGACTTCACCGAGTCCACCGACCGCCTGCTCTTCGAGCGCCGCTTCGGATGGGTGGACATCGAGGCGGAGTGGCTGCCGGCCACCGAGCCCCCGCTGACCTTCTCCCACGCCGAACTCCGCCGCGAGGCCCGCGACTTCCTGCACGACCTCCTCGCCGACCTGATCGACCTGCACGAGGACCTCGGCGAGAACCCGGCCGTCTGGACCCTCCAGGCCCGCTATCCCCGGCTGGCGTGACCCGGGGCACGGACGGCCTCTCCCGCCGCCCGCTCATCCCTCCACCCGGATCCCCCACTCCGCCGCCAGCACCGGTGCCAGGTCCAGCAGCTGCGCCGGGCTGATCACCGCTCCCGCCAGCCGGTCCGCGCCCCGTGCGACCTCCAGCGGCGCGGCCCCGCGCAGGTCCACGTCCACCAGCGTGACGCCGGTGAGGTCCGCCCCCTTCAGCGCGCAGTCCACGAACTCCACCCGCTCCAGCCGGGCCCCGCCGAAGTCCGGCTCGACCAGGACGCAGCCCTCGAACACCACGTCCTCGAGCCGGGCCGAGCGCAGGTTCAGGAAGTCGATCTTGCCGCCCCGGACCAGCACCCGCTCCAGCACCGCCCCGTGCAGTCGCGTCCCCCCGAGCCGCGCGTCGGTCACCTCGACGTCCCGCAGGGTGGCCTCGGCCAGGTCCGTGCCCACCCCCCGGACACCGGTGAGGACCGAGTCCAGCACCCGCGCCCGGGACAGCCGCGCCTCGTCCAGCGCGCACCCCGTCAGCGCGCAGTCCAGGAAGCGCGCCCCCGCGCCGTTCTGCCCGGAGAGGTCCGCCTCGTGGAACTCCAGCCCGTCGTAGTCCCCGTCCGGCTCCAGCCCGCCTCCCGCGAACCGCTCCAGGGCGGGCAGCACCGGCTCGGGCCGCCGCGCCCCCTTCACTCCCCTGCCGCCCGCCGCTCTCCTCGCCATCCCCCCATGCTGCACCCCGCCACCGACAATCCGTCCGGTCCGCGGCGCTGACGGTCCGTCCGGCCCGCGGCGACCGCGCGCACGTCACCTCCCGGGGCCTTCGCGCGGCCGGGCCGGCGGGCACCCGGAGGCCCTCCCCGGGCGGCTCCCCGAAGACCTTCACCCCCGGGCCGGCGCCGACTTGACCTGAAGCATGCTCGAGGTTGCACCGTGGGGTCACGGCGGCGACACGGCCGCGACCCGACCCACCGGGGGGACCCCTGATGCGCGCCATCCGTCTGCACGCCTTCGGCCCGGCCGAGAACCTCACCCACGAGGAGGTCGAGGACCCCCGGCCGGGCCCGGGACAGGTCCGGATCGCCGTGCGGGCCGCCGGCGTCCACCTCCTGGACGTGGCCCTGCGGCAGGGCCTGCGGGGCCCCGCCCCGGCCCCGGCCGTCCTGCCGACCGTCCCGGGCCGCGAGGTCGCCGGGGTGGTCGACGCCCTCGGCGAGGGCACCTCCGCCGACTGGCTCGGCAGGCGGGTCGTCGCCCACCTCGGCTTCGCCCCCGGCGGTTACGCGGAACTGGCCGTCACCGACGCCGGCCGGCTGCACGAGATCCCGGAGCGCCTGGACTTCGCCGCGGCCGTCGCCATGATCGGCACCGGGCGCACGGCGATGGGCGTCGTGCAGTTCGCCGAGCCGGGCCCGGGCGACGTGGTCCTCGTCCCCGCCGCCGCCGGCGGCCTCGGCACCCTCCTCGCGCAGTACGCCAAGAACGCCGGCGCCACCGTCATCGGCCTGGCCGGCGGCCCCGCGAAGACGGCCCGGGTGGCGGCCGGCGGCGCCGACCTCGCCGTCGACTACACGGACCCGGACTGGCCCGCACGGCTCGAGGCCCACCGGGGCCGTGTCACCGTCGTGTACGACGGCGTCGGCGGCGACGTCGCCCGCACGGCGGTGGCCCTCCTGGCGCCGGGCGGCCGGCACGTCGTGTTCGGCTGGTCGTCCCAGGGCGTCGGCAGCGGCAGCCCCTACCTCGTCGAGGGCGTCTCCCTCAACGTCCTCGGCCCCGAGATGATGCGCCGGGCCGGCGGGGACGACCCCGTCCGCACCCTCGAACTGCGCGCCCTCGCCGAGGCCGCCGCGGGCCGGCTCGTCCCCGCCGTCCACCGCTTCCCCCTCGCCGAGGCCGCCGCCGCCCACCGGGCCCTGGAGAACCGGGGCACGACCGGAAAGGTCGTCCTGGAACCGTGAAACGGGGGTGCCCCGCCCACCGCGCCCGGCTACCGTGCGGAGGGTGATCCACATTCCCGAGGAACTCGCCGCTTTCCAGGAGAAGTTCAACAAGGAGGCCGGCCGGGCCTTCATCGCCGCCCTGCCCGGCCTGGCCGCCTCCTTCCTCGACCGCTGGGACCTGCGCGTCACCGGGGCGCCCCTGCACGGCGTGAGCGCCCTGGTCCTCCCGGTCGACCGCGCGGACGGTACGCCGGCGGTGCTGAAGCTCCAGCTCCGCGACGAGGAGACGGACGGCGAACCGGTCGCGCTGCGCCGGTGGGACGGCGACGGCGCGGTCCGCCTGCTGGACCACGACGAGCCCACCGGCACCCTGCTCCTGGAGCGCCTCGACGCCTCCCGCATGCTCGCGCACCACCCGGACGTCCACGAGGCCGTCCTGGTGATCGCCCGCCTCCTCGCCCGCCTCCACGCCGCTCCCGCCCCCGAGGGCGTGCGCCACCTCGGCGACAAGGCCCGCGACCTGCTCGAACGGACCCCCCGGGCCCTGGAGCACATCCCGGACCCGGCCGCCCGCCGGATCGTCGCCGACTGCGCGGCCGCCGTCCGGGAGGTCGCCGACGAGCCCGGCGACCGCCTCCTGCACTGGGACCTGCACGACGAGAACGTCCTGGCCGCGGACCGCGCCCCCTGGCTCGCCATCGACCCCAAGCCCCTGGTCGGCGACCCCGGCTTCGACCTCTGGCCCGCCCTGGACAACCGCTTCGACGCCGACGACGTCGCGTGGCGCTTCGACGCCATGACCGACGTCCTCGGCCTGGACCGCGAGCGGGCCCGCGCGTGGACGTACGGGAGGGTGCTGCAGAACTGCCTGTGGGAGATCGAGGACGGCCGCCCCCTGGACGACCGCGACCTGGAGCTCGCCCGCCGCCTGCGCCGCCGCGGGGCGTGAGGGACGCGGGACGTGCGACGCGGGGCAGGCACGCGGGGCACGAAGAACCCGGGCCGGGAAGGACCCGGCCCGGGTTCCAGCCGAGCCCCCTGTCGGATTCGAACCGACGACCTACGCATTACAAGTGCGTTGCTCTGGCCAGCTGAGCTAAGGAGGCACCGCGCGGCACGCGCGAAGGCTGGTCCACTGTACACAGAGCCGCTTTCACCGGGCCACGCACGTGCGGAGTGAGGCCCGCCCGCTCACTCCAGTTCGTACGCGAAGGTGTACGGCACCTCCGTCTCCCCGTGCCGGTAGGTGAACCCGCCCGTGCCGCGCAGCCCCGTCAGTCCCCCGGTGCCCGAGCCCTCGACGACCTCGAAGGTGCAGTGCACGGTGCCGTCGGCCTCGAAGCGTCCGCGCTCCTCCAGGACGAAGGTCCCCTCACGCCCGTCGACCCGGCCGCCGACGTGTTCCATCCCGGTGAAGGCGCCGGTCGTCCCGGTCAGGTAGGCGATCGCGTAGTCGCAGGCCGTGGCCTCGGCCTCGATGCCGCCCGAGAACGCGTTGATGACCGTGGCGCGCGCGAGCCGGGGGTGGGCGCCCTCCGGGGTGACGGGGTCCTCCTTCCAGTCGGCGAAGGTGAAGTGGCCGGTGGTGGTCCGGGTGGTGGGCACGGGTGTTCCCTTCCGTTGCTGTTCCGGTCTGCGGGTCCACCCTCCCGGCCGTACCTGACACCCTCTGTCAGGTACGGCGGGAGAATGGGCCGCATGCGCGCCGACCGCCTCCTCTCCCTGCTCCTGCTGCTGCAGAACCGCGGCCGGATGACCGCCCCCGAACTCGCGGCGGAGCTGGAGGTGTCGGTGCGCACCGTCTACCGGGACATCGAGGCGCTCGGCGCGTCGGGGGTGCCGGTCCGGGCGGAGCGCGGACCCGGGGGCGGCTACCGCCTGATGGAGGGGTACCGCACGCGGCTGACCGGGCTGACCGACGCGGAGGCCGGTTCGCTGTTCCTGGCCGGGCTGCCGGGACCGGCCGGGGAACTGGGCCTGGGGGCCGTCCTGGCGAGCGCCCAGCTGAAGGTGGAGGCCGCCCTGCCGGACGCCCTGGCCGGGCAGGCGCGGCGGGTGCGCGAACGGTTCCACCTGGACGCGCCGGCCTGGTTCCGGGACGCCGACCCCGTGCCGCACCTGGAGACCGTCGCGCGGGCGGTGTGGGAGCAGCGGGTGCTGCGCACCCGCTACCGGCGCTGGCGCGGCGAGGTGCGCCGCGAGGTGTGCCCGCTGGGCCTGGTGCTGAAGGGCGGCATCTGGTACCTGGCGGCGCTGGCGGAGGACGCCGTGCGCACCTACCGGGTGTCGCGTTTCCAGGCGGTGGAGGAGACGGACGAGGAGTTCACCCGTCCGGCCGGTTTCGACCTGGCCGCGTACTGGACGGAGTCCGCCCGGCGCCTGGAGGCGGCGCTGCACCGGGACACCGCCCGGCTGCGGCTCTCACCGCGCGGGCAGAAGCTGCTGCCGATGCAGTTCGGTGCGGCGGGGACCCGGGCGCTCGCGGAGGCGGGGCCGCCGGACGACGAGGGGTGGGTCGAGGTGGAGCTGTCCGTCGAGTCGGAGGCGATCGCGACCGGCGACCTGCTCCGGCTGGGCACCGAGGCGGAGGTGCTCGGTCCGGCGGGGCTGCGGCAGGCGGTCGCGGCGGCCGTGGCGGTGCTGGCGGACCGGTACGCGGCCGGCCGGTGACGCCCGCGCCCGCCGGGCCGTGATCCGCGCGCAACGCGGCCGTCACCCCAACGGCCGAAAGTTTCCGCGAAATTCACAGCCCCGGAACTACTGACAGACAGGTGAACGCCGGGTACCGTCCTGTGCCAGTTCACCCCTGTGGACTACACCACAACGGAACACCCGTCGTGGCAACACCTTCCTACTCGGATCGTCCGGCACGTTCCTGCCGGTAGAAGGGGACCGTTCACCATGGCCACTGTCACGTTCGACAAGGCGACCCGGATCTACCCGGGTTCCACCAAGCCCGCCGTCGACGCCCTCGACATCGATATCGCGGACGGCGAGTTCCTCGTCCTGGTCGGCCCGTCCGGCTGCGGCAAGTCCACCTCGCTCCGGATGCTCGCGGGGCTCGAGGACGTCAACGGCGGCGCCATCCGCATCGGTGACCGCGACGTCACGCACCTGCCGCCCAAGGACCGGGACATCGCCATGGTGTTCCAGAACTACGCGCTCTACCCGCACATGACGGTCGCCGACAACATGGGCTTCGCGCTCAAGATCGCCGGCGTCAACAAGGCGGAGATCCGGCAGAAGGTCGAGGAGGCCGCGAAGATCCTCGACCTGACCGAGTACCTGGACCGCAAGCCGAAGGCGCTCTCCGGCGGTCAGCGCCAGCGCGTCGCCATGGGCCGCGCCATCGTGCGCGAGCCGCAGGTGTTCCTCATGGACGAGCCGCTGTCCAACCTGGACGCCAAGCTCCGCGTGTCCACCCGTACGCAGATCGCCTCGCTCCAGCGCCGCCTGGGCATCACCACCGTCTACGTCACCCACGACCAGATCGAGGCCCTCACCATGGGCGACCGGGTCGCGGTCCTCAAGGACGGTCTGCTCCAGCAGGTCGACACCCCGCGCAACATGTACGACAAGCCCGCGAACCTCTTCGTCGCCGGCTTCATCGGCTCCCCGGCGATGAACCTGATCGAGGTCCCGATCACCGACGGCGGTGTGAAGTTCGGCAACTCGGTGGTGCCGGTCCAGCGCGACGCGCTGGCCTCCACCACCGACAAGACCGTCACGGTCGGCGTCCGCCCCGAGCACTTCGACGTGGCCGGCGCCGACTCCGACCTCGGCGTCGAGGTCACCGTCAACGTCGTGGAGGAGCTGGGCTCCGACGCGTTCGTCTACGGCACCGCGCAGATCGGCGGCGAGGCCAAGGACGTCGTCGTCCGCGTCGGCGGCCGCGAGGTCCCGGAGAAGGGCAGCCAGCTGCACGTCGTGCCGCGGGCGGGCGAGACCCACGTGTTCTCGACCTCGACCGGCGCGCGCCTCTCCGACTGAGGCACCGGACCGGGCACACGGCCCCGGGGAGATTCACCCGGGATGATGAAGAAGGGCCCCGCAGGCCGCTGCGGGGCCCTCTCCTTTGTCGACAAGTACCCCGGCACGGCGGACATTTCGAGCAGCGTGCGTCAACACACCCCTTCGAAACCTCCCGCCCCCGTCCCCCGAACCGGTGACGCAAGGCTTGCGGTCAGCTACCTACCGCTACCCTCACACGCGTGAAGCACTCCACGAACCCTCAGACGCGACGCGGCGGGGGCCCCGCCCTCCGGATCGGCCGCACCCTCGCCTTCGTCCTGCCCGTCGTCCTGGTGCTCTCCGGGACCCTCGCGGTCGCCCGGGTCAACTGGTCGGGGACGGCCCCCTCGAGCCCGGTGCTCACCGCCGCGGACGCCTCCGCGCCCGGCGCCTCCTCGCGTGCCGCCGCCCGCGCGCCGCAGGACGTGCTGCGCGACGCGCTGCTGGCCGAACTGCAGGAGGAGAACCCGGGCGTCGCGCTCACCCACCTCCAGCAGGCCGTCGACGACCGCCCCTCGCTGGCGAAGCACTGCGCCTCCATCGCCCGCTCCCTCGGCAAGGCCGCGGTCCGGATGTACGGCCCCACCAGGGCCCAGTCCTACGCCCGCCCGGTCTGCGACACCTCCTTCGCGTCGGGGGTCGTCACCGCCCACCGCTGAGCACACCGCCCGCCCCCGGGCCCGCACCCCGCCCCCGGGCCCGCGCCTCCCCGCACCGGGCCCGCACCCCATGACCCCGGGCCCGCGGCTCACCGCACCGGCCGCACCGCGCCGGTGCGGAGGAGGAGCCGCCGGCTTCACCGGGCCACCGGTCCCGGCCGCTCGCGGAGCGCCACGTACAGTTCCGCCCATGACCGATCCGAGCGCCGCGTCCCGCCCCGTCCAAGCCGTCGTCCTGGCCGGCGGCCAAGGCTCCCGGCTCCGTCCGTACACCGACGACCGGCCCAAGCCGATGGTCGAGATCCCCGGCACGGGGACCCCGATCATCGGCCATCAGCTCTCCTGGCTCGCCGAGGAGGGCGTGACGGACGTGGTGGTCTCCTGCGGCCACCTCGCCGAGGTCCTGCAGGAGTGGCTGGAGACCGCCGACCTGCCCGTCGCCGTCACCACCGCCGTCGAGACGGAGCCCCTCGGCCGCGGCGGCGGCCTGAAGCACGCCGCCGCGCACCTGCCGTACCCGGACCGCCCCTGGTACGCCACCAACGGCGACATCTGGACCCGTTTCTCGCTGCGCGACATGGCGGACTTCCACACCGAGCGGGACGCCGTCGCGACCCTCGCCCTGGCCCGCCCGCGCATCCCGTGGGGCGCGGTGCGGACGGACGGCTTCGGCCACATCACCGACTTCATCGAGGCCCCGCCGTCGACCTTCGAGATCAACGCGGGCGTGTACGTCTTCTCCCCCGGCTTCGCCGACCTGCTCCCGGAGCGCGGCGACCACGAGCGCACCACGTTCCCGCACCTGGCCCGGGAGCGCCGGCTGGCCGGGTTCCCGATCCCCCAGGGCTCCTACTGGCGGGCGATCGACACCGCGAAGGACCTGACGGAGGCGGCGAAGGAGCTGGCGGCGCAGGGCCGCTGACGCGCCCTCACGGCAACGCGAAGGGGTTCCCGCACCTCGGTCCGTGCGGGAACCCCTTCGTCCGTGCGGGCTGTTCCTACCCCAGGAGGCCGCCCACGAGGCCCCGCCTTCCCGAGGAGGAGCCGCTGCCGTCGCCGCCGCCTTCGCCGTCGCCGCTCGGGGTGCCGCTGCTGCTACCGGTGGCGCTGCCGCCCGAGGTCGGGCCGGAGCTGGTGCTCGGCGCCCGGTCGACCGGGGAGGACTGCTGGGGCGGCACCTGCCCGGTGCCGTCCCCGGTCCGGCCGGGGGCGCCGGTGGTGGCTCCGGCGCCCTGGGTGGCGCCCGGGGTGGTGGCCCCGGCGGACGGACCGGTCGGGCCGGAGGTGGTGGCGCTCCGGCTGGGCGGGGTGGAGGCCGGCGGGGTGCGCCGCTTCGGCGACTCACCGGGCTCCTGCGGGAGCGGGGAGCCGGGGAGTTCGTTGCGCGGGGCCTCTCCGGGACCCGGGACGACCACGCGGTCGGCGTCGCGGACGGCGCCGCCGAGCAGCGAGCCGACGAGCAGGGCGAGCCCGCAGACCACGGTGGTGACGAGGGCGCCGCGGCGCAGGACGTGGCGGCGCAGGTCCCAGATGTCGGCGCGGGGGCCGAGCCGGCGCCAGGCGCCGCTCGCGAGGCGGCCGTCGACGGAGTAGACGGGGGCGCCCGCGATGACCAGCGGGGACCAGGCGGCGAGGTGGATGATGTCGGGCGTCTCGTAGACGGGGGCGCTCTTCCAGCTGACGGTGACCAGCAGCGCCGCCGAGAGCAGCGCGCCGACCGCGGCCGCCACCCGCTGCCAGCAGCCGAGGGCGGTCAGGACGCCGACGACGATCTGGAGGAAGGCGACGGCCAGTCCGGAGCCGACGGGGTGCTCCAGGGCGAACTGGCGCAGCGGCTCGGCGGCTTCCCAGGGGTGCAGGGTGTTCAGCCACTTGACCATGGAGCCGCGCTCGCCGCCCTCGAAGTAGAGGGGGTCGCAGAGCTTGCCCATCCCGGCGTAGACGGAGATGCCGCCGAGGAAGAGCCGCAGCGGGAACAGGACGATGCCGAGGTTCATCCGGCGGCCGGGGTAGTAGGCGTGCCGGGCCGGGTCGTCGGCGTGCCGCCTGCCGCGCCGGCCGGTGTCCTCGAACACGTCCTCGTCGTACGCGGACCGGTCGTGGCCGGTGTGACCGAAGCCGTCGTGGTCGGGTTCGTCGTAGGCGCTGCCGACCGTGCGCCCGGGGGGCAGCAGGGGTCCGTCGCCGGGCCCGCGCGGGGCGCCGACGAACGGGATCTCGAGGGGCTGGGTGGCCGGGCCGTCGTCGTAGGCGTCGTGACCGGTGCCCGGGCGGGGGATGACCCGGGTGGCGCCCCCGGTGTCGGTGAGCGGTTCGTCGGCGTGCCGGACGCCCTCGCGCCGCACGGCCTGGAGGAGCCGGTGGGCGCCGGTGTCGTCGGGGGCGGACCGGCCGCTCCAGACGACGGGACGGCGGCGGGGAGCGGCCCGGCCCGGCGCGCCCATGGTGGTGACGACGGGGATGCGGGCGGTCTCCTCGACGGCGCTCGGATACCGCGCGGTCCGCGGCGGCCGGGCCGAAGCGCCCAGCTGCACGCGGAAGCTGGCGTGATTGACGATGACCTGCGCCGGATCGCTCGGCACCTTCACCATGCTCAGCGCGGGAGCGTCGTCGAGTCCCGACGAGCGGTCCCCCGTGGGTGTGCGGGGTGTTCTGGTGTCCACACTCATCTAACCGAGTGACACGGTGTTAGGACACTGCCTTGACCCGCCGGAAGTGTCCGGACAGCGTCAAGCTGGCCCGGACCGTCCGGAACGCCCCGGTCGGACGACGGGGTCGCACACCCGTTCAGGGGCTTCGCGCGCCCCCGGTGGGATCAGCCCCGGCGCCGGGCCGCCTCGTACAGGACGATGCCCGCCGCCACACCGGCGTTGAGCGACTCCGCGCCGCCCGGCATCGGGATCCGCACCCGGAGGTCGCACGTCTCGCCGACCAGCCGGGACAGCCCCTTGCCCTCGCTGCCGACGACGATGACGACCGGGCCGTCGAGCGCGTCCAGCTCGCCGATCCCGGCGTCCCCGTCGGCGGCCAGGCCGACGACCACGAGCCCGGCCTTCTTGTACGCCTCCAGGGCGCGCGTGAGGTTGGTGGCGCGGGCGACGGGCGTACGGGCGGCCGTCCCCGCGGACGTCTTCCACGCGCCGGCGGTCATGCCGGCGGCGCGCCGCTCGGGCACGACGACGCCGTGGCCGCCGAAGGCGGAGACGGAGCGGACGACGGCGCCGAGGTTGCGCGGGTCGGTGACGCCGTCCAGGGCGACGATCAGCGGGTCCTCGCCCTCGTCGTGGGCGGCCGCGACGAGGTCCTCGGGGTGGGCGTACTCGTACGGCGGGACCTGGAGGACCAGACCCTGGTGGTTCAGGCCGTTCGTCATGCGGTCGAGCTCGGGGCGGGGCGCCTCCATGAGGTTGATCCCGCCGCGCTCGGCCGCCAGCTGGAGCGCCTCGCGCACCCGCTCGTCGTTGTCGATGAACTGCTGGACGTACAGCGTGGAGGCGGGCACGCCCTCGCGCAGCGCCTCGACGACGGGGTTGCGCCCGACGACGAGTTCGGACGTCGAGCGGCCCCCGCCGCGCCGCTGCTGCGGGCGGCCCTGGGCGCGGCGCGCCTTCGCCTGGGCGGCGCGCTGCTTGGCGTGGCCCTTGCGCATCTCGGCGGGCGGGGTCGGCCCCTTGCCTTCGAGGCCCCGGCGCCGCTGGCCGCCACTGCCGACCTGCGCGCCCTTCTTGCCGGACATGCGGCGGTTGTTCGCGGCCATGAGGTATCCGTCTTCCGTGAAGTGGTGGGTGCGTGCGTTGTGTCTGTGGGGAGTGTGTCTGCGTGGTGTGCCGCCCGGCGCCCCGGGCGGCGCGGCCGGTCACGGGGGCCGCCGGGCCCCCGTGGTCCTCAGCGCGGGCCGAGGCTCCAGCGCGGTCCTTGCGGGCTGTCCTCGACGACCAGGCCGGACTGGCCCAGCCGGTCGCGGATGGCGTCCGCGGTGGCCCAGTCCTTGCGGGCGCGGGCGGCCTCGCGCTGGTCGAGGACGAGGCGGACGAGGCTGTCGACCACGCCGTGCAGGTCCTCGCCCCGGTCGTCCCCGCCGGCCCAGTGCGGGTCGAGGGGGTCGAGACCGAGGACGCCCAGCATCGCACGGACCTCGGCGAGCCGGGCCACGGCGGCTTCCTTGTCGTCGGCGGCCAGCGCGCTGTTGCCCTGCCGGACGGTGGTGTGCACCACCGCCAGCGCCTGCGGCACGCCCAGGTCGTCGTCCATGGCCTCGGCGAAGGCGGGCGGCACCTCGGCGGACGGCTCGACCGGCCCGCCGGCGAGTTCCGCGGCGCGCTGCACGAAGCCCTCGATGCGCGCGAACGCGGACTCGGCCTCGCGCAGGGCCTCCTCGCTGTACTCGATCATCGAGCGGTAGTGCGGGGTGCCGAGGTAGTAGCGCAGCACGACGGGCCGCCACCGCTTGACCATCTCGGACACGAGCACGCTGTTGCCGAGCGACTTCGACATCTTCTCGCCGCTCATGGTGACCCAGGCGTTGTGCACCCAGTACCGGGCGAACTCGTCGCCGTAGGCCTTGGCCTGGGCGATCTCGTTCTCGTGGTGCGGGAAGACCAGGTCGAGGCCGCCGCCGTGGATGTCGAAGGCGGTGCCGAGGTACTTGTGCGCCATCGCCGAGCACTCCAGGTGCCAGCCCGGGCGCCCGCGGCCCCAGGGCGTCTCCCAGCTCGGCTCGCCGGGCTTGGCCGCCTTCCACATCGCGAAGTCGCGCGGGTCGCGCTTGCCGGTCTCGCCCTCGCCGGAGGGCTGGAGGAGGTTCTCCAGCTCCTGGTTGGACAGCCGCAGGTACTCCGGGAACGAGGTGACGGCGAAGTAGACGTTGCCGTCGGCCTCGTAGGCGTGGCCGCGCTCGATGAGGCCGCGCATCATCTCGACCATCTCGGTGATGTGGCCGGTGGCGCGCGGCTCGTAGCTGGGGGGCAGGCAGCCGAGGGCCCGGTAGCCGTCGGTGAAGGCGCGCTCGTTCTCGTAGCCGATGGACCACCAGGGGCGGCCCTGCTCCGCGGACTTGGCGATGATCTTGTCGTCGATGTCGGTGACGTTGCGGATGAACGTCACCTCCAGGCCGCGGTACTCGAACCAGCGGCGCATGATGTCGAAGTTCAGCCCCGAGCGGATGTGCCCGATGTGCGGCGCCGCCTGCACGGTGGCACCGCACAGGTAGATCGAGACACAACCCGGCCGGAGCGGGATGAAGTCGCGGATCTGCCGGGCGCTGGTGTCGTACAGGCGAATAGTCACCCCTCCAGGGTAGTGGGCCCCGGAGCGTGCCCGGCGCCTTCCGGTGATTCGACGCGCACGGAGGCCGCGGGCCCCGGGCGCCGGGCCGCCGGGACACGGCCCGCGGACGGGGCCCGCCCGGCCCCGCCGGGGGCGGGCCGGGCGGTGCGCGGGCCGTGCCGCGGGGGCCCGGCGCCGTGCGGCGCGGCGGTCCCGCGCGCCCCGGGGCGAGGGGCGGGCCGCCGGTCAGCCCGCGCGCACGACCAGCGCCGTCGCCACCGCCATGAGGCCTTCCCCCCGGCCGGGGAAGCCGAGCCCGTCCGTCGTGGCCCCCGACACCGACACCGGCGCCCCGGCGGCCTCCGACAGGATCTTCTGGGCCTCCTCCCGGCGCTTGCCGATCTTCGGCCGGGGGCCGACGACCTGCACCGCGACGTTGCCGATCCGGAACCCGGCCTCCCGCACGATGCGCGCGGCCTCGGTCAGCAGCGTCACGCCGGACGCCCCGGACCACTCGGGCCGCCCGGTGCCGAAGTGCTGCCCCAGGTCGCCGAGCCCGGCGGCGGAGAACAGCGCGTTGCAGGCGGCGTGCGCGACGACGTCCGCGTCGGAGTGCCCGGCCAGGCCCGGCCCCTCGCCCTCCCACTTCAGGCCGGCGCACCACAGCTCCCGGCCGTCCTCGAAGGCGTGGATGTCGGTGCCGACGCCGACCCGGGGCAGCGGGTACGGCGGGGGCGCCTCGGAAGCCGTCGTCTCAGAAGCCATCGTTGAGCCTCCTGCGGGCCAGGACCGCCTCGGCGAGGACCAGGTCGAGGGGGCGGGTGACCTTGAAGGCCTCCTCGTGGCCGGGGACGGTGACGACGGTCGGGCCGAGCTGCTCGACCATGCTCGCGTCGTCGGTGACGTCGTCCGTCACCGTCTCGTGCGCGCGCACCAGGGTGGCCCGGTCGAAGCCCTGCGGGGTCTGCACCGCGCGCAGCCGGGACCGGTCCGGGGTGGCGACCACGCGCTCGGGCCCGCCCGGCGTGCCGGCGGGCTCGACCTGCTTGACCGTGTCGGCGAGCGGCAGCACGGGAACGACGGCGACGGCGCCGTCGCGGACGGCCTCGACGACGGCGTCCACGGTGTCCACGGGGACGAGCGGGCGGGCCGCGTCGTGCACCAGGACGATGTCGTAGCCGGGCGGCAGCGCCCGCAGGCCGAGCCGCACGGACTCCTGGCGGCTCTCGCCACCGGGGACGACGAGGAAGTCGGTGCGCTCGGGCAGGGCGTGCGCGTCGAGCAGCGTCCTGACCTCGGCGGCGCCGTCGGGCGGGGCCACGACGACGACCAGGGAGACCGCGCGGGAGTCGGCCATCGCGCGGATCGCGTGGATGAGCATGGGAGTGCCGCCGAGGGCCCGGAGGGCCTTGGGGGCGCCCGGCCCGAGCCGTACGCCGCGGCCGGCGGCCGGGATCACGGCCGCCGTCCGGACGGTCGCACGGTCGGGCGCGAGGGTCGTCCGGGGCGGGTGGAGAGGGTCGTCAGACATCGGTTCCTGTCAGGTTTGTGTGCTCGGCCTAGCTGGGTATGGCCTGGACGTGCCCCCGCTCCCGGAGCGGGGGCGGTGCCGGGCGCGACGCCTCGACCAGCCCCTTCCGTGACCCTGGTCGGGCCGGCCGCCCGGGGCCCGGCACACCGGGGGCGGGACGTGAGTGATGACACATTCCCCGGCGCGGCGCAAGTGCGACGCGGGCACGACGGCCCACGGAGTCCGGGTACGAACATGCCGCAGCGCCCGGCGACATCCAGGACGTCATCGGGCACCGCGGCATTTCGGTGTGCTGAGTGCTGAGCGAGCGACGCTCCGCCTCGGTCTCAGGAGGCGAGAACCTCGTCGAGCAGGGCTTCGGCCTTGTCCTCGTTGGTGTTCTCCGCGAGGGCGAGTTCACTGACCAGAATCTGGCGCGCCTTGGCGAGCATGCGCTTCTCACCTGCGGAGAGTCCACGCTCGCGCTCACGGCGCCACAGGTCGCGCACGACTTCCGCGACCTTGATGACGTCGCCCGAGGCGAGCTTCTCCAGGTTTGCCTTGTAACGACGGGACCAGTTCGTGGGCTCCTCGGCGTACGGCGCGCGCAGCACCTCGAAGACTCGGTCCAGCCCGTCCTGACCGACCACATCGCGCACGCCGACGAACTCCGCATTGTCCGCTGGCACACGTACCGTCAGGTCACCCTGGGCGACCTTCAGCACCAAGTAGGTCTTGTCCACGCCTTTGATCTGGCGAGTTTCGATTGCCTCGATCAGCGCGGCCCCGTGATGGGGATAGACCACGGTGTCGCCAACCTTGAACGTCATGTGACAGGTACCCCTTCCGTGGCTATCCAGGGTAACACGGATACGGCGTCTTCTGAATGGCGTTTTCGCAGGTCAGGGCCATTCTCGGGGCTTGACAACAGCGACGGGAACGTGCTGCGGACGCCGAACGGAAGCGGATATTCGCAGGTCGGAGCGGCTCTCCGGGGCAGGCGAAACGCGCCCGCCGCGCATCTCGGAACGTGCGCACACGCGACCGAACAGCCCCATATGTCCGGTTCCAGGTGTGCGACTTCCGCTACTCCGTTCGGTGAGCCGAGCGGGGTTCCGGCCGAATCCCGAATTGATCACACCCCGCGGAGAAGGGCGGCCCGGTGATCAATTCCGGGGCCGCCGGAGCATTCCTCCACGGAAATGCGCGACGCGCGGGACCGCTATCGCGACGCGCGGGGACGACTATGGCGAAGGCGCCGCCCGACGCGCCCGGTCCGCTTATGGGAATGGCCGGGGATGCCGGACCGAAAGCGACCCGTGAGTCACTCGAGTCAACATGAGCCCCTCGGGTCACACGGGATGCGCGGATCGCAGGACCACGGGGACCGCACGGGTCGCGGACGGCGGACGGGTCCGCGGCGCAGGGGACCCGTAGCACGGTGGTGCCGTCCGGGGAAACGCGACGGTGCCGTCCGGGGGAAAGCCGCCCTCCCGGGGATCGGGATGCGTCTTGGGGGAGGGTCGGGTGCGGTCGCGCGGGGGCGGCTCGGTAACCTGAAGCCGCTGACAGATCATTTAAGGCGGCTTTACCGGCCGCCAACGCTCGAGTCAAGGAGTTGCCGCCGCCGTGAGCAGCAGCCTTCGACGCGGCGCCCTCGCCGCCGCCGCCATCGCGTTCTCGATCGCCTCGCTCTCCGCGTGCGCGGCCGGCAACAACGCCCAGACCCTGCAGATCCAGCCGGACAACGCATCCACCTCCGTCGGCGACATCAAGATCCAGAACGCCGCGGTCGTCACCCAGCCCGACCTCGAGTCGACGGGCCCGGCCGTCATCGCCGCCACCCTGTTCAACGAGGGCCGCACCGACCAGACCCTGGAGTCGATCACCCTCCCCGGCACCGGCAAGAGCGCCGAGCTCACCCCCGCCGAGGGCGGCAGCCTGACCATCCCGGCCGGCGGTTCGCTCATCCTCGGCGGCGAGGGCAACGCCTCCGCCGTCCTGCCGAGCAGCCGCGAGGCCGTCCAGGACGGCAACGCGCAGCAGGTCACCTTCACCCTCAGCAAGACCGGTGACGTGACCCTGCGCGCGTTCGTCTACCCCGCCGAGCACGTCTTCAGCGGCTGGGGCCCGAGCGAGGTCCCGGCCGCACCGGGCGCGGAGCCGTCGGCGGAGGCCTCCGGCGAGCCGGCCGACGAGGGCTCCGAGACGCCGGGCGGCACCGGGTCGACGGAGTCCGGGGCTCCGGCGGACGGCGCCACGGGCGCCCCGTCGGGCACCCCGACCGACGCCGCCTCGGCGAGCCAGCAGGCCGGTCACTGACCGGTCGTACGACGCACAGGTGAAGGGCGGGACCCGCGCGGGTCCCGCCCTTCACCGTGCCGCGACGCCCTTCACCGCCTCCGCGGCCCCGGCCGCCGGGGCGCCCACGCCCCCACGGCCTCCCTACGGCTCGAACTTGTAGCCGAGACCGCGCACCGTCACCAGGTACCGCGGCGCGCCCGGGTCCGGCTCGATCTTGGCGCGCAGCCGCTTGACGTGGACGTCGAGCGTCTTGGTGTCCCCGACGTAGTCGGCGCCCCAGACCCGGTCGATGAGCTGCATGCGCGTCAGGACCCGGCCGGCGTTGCGCAGCAGCATCTCCAGCAGGTCGAACTCCTTCAGCGGCAGGTCGATCTTGGTGCCGCCCACGGTGACCACGTGCCGGTCGACGTCCATCCGCACCGGGCCGGCCTCCAGCGCCGCGGGGACGGCCTCCTCCGGCTCGCCGCGGCGGCGCAGCACCGCGCGGATCCGGGCGACCAGCTCGCGCGAGGAGAACGGCTTGGTGACGTAGTCGTCGGCCCCTATCTCCAGGCCGACCACCTTGTCGATCTCGCTGTCCTTGGCGGTCACCATGATGACGGGGACGTTGGAGCGGCCGCGCAGCTGGCGGCACACCTCGGTGCCCGGCAGCCCGGGCAGCATCAGGTCGAGGAGGACGAGGTCGGCGCCGTTGCGCTCGAACTCGTCGAGCCCGTCGGGCCCGGTGGTCGCGACGGCGACCTCGAAGCCCTCCTTGCGGAGCATGTACGACAGGGCGTCGGAGAAGGACTCCTCGTCCTCGACTACGAGCACTCGGGTCACGGAAGGACCTCCGGGGAGGGAAGCGTTTCGTACGCGGATGGATCGGAAGAGTGGGGGGATGAGAGGTGGGACCCCCCGGCCTCGCCGTCGAGGCCGGAGGACTCGTCCCGGCGGGACGTCTGACGGGTGCGGTCGCGGGCCGCTCCGGCCTCCGGCAACCGCAGGGTGAAGGTGGAGCCCTGGCCCTCGGCGCTCCACACCGTGACCTCCCCGCCGTGCGAGGCGGCCACGTGCTTCACGATCGCGAGGCCCAGGCCCGTACCGCCGGTGGCACGGGAGCGGGCCGGGTCGACCCGGTAGAAGCGCTCGAAGACGCGCTCCCTGTCCTTCTCGGAGATGCCGATGCCCTGGTCGGTCACGGCGATCTCGATCAGGTCCCCGCCGGGCTGGGCGACCCTGCGGGCCGCGATGCCCACGCGGGTGCGGGCGGGCGAGTAGTTGACGGCGTTCTCGACGAGGTTGCCGAGCGCGGCGGCGAGCTGGCCGCGGTTGCCCCACACGTGCAGGTCGGTGGTGCCGGCCTGGTCGATCCCCTCGGGCGCCAGGACGTTCGAGGCCATGGTGATCTCCTTGGTGCCCGCCGCGTGCCGGCACCGGTCGATGGCCTCGGCGACCAGCTCGTCCACGCGGACGGGTTCGGCGTCCTCGAGGGGGTCGTCGTTCTGCACCCGGGAGAGGTCGATGAGTTCCTGCACCAGGTTGGTCAGCCGGGTGGCCTCGATCTGCATGCGCCCGGCGAAGCGCTCCACGGCCTCCGGGTCGTCGGAGGCGTCCATGACGGCCTCGGAGAGCAGCGAGAGGGCGCCGACGGGCGTCTTGAGCTCGTGGCTGACGTTGGCGACGAAGTCGCGGCGCACCGCCTCGATGCGGCGGGCCTCGGTGAGGTCCTCGACGAGCAGCAGCACGAGCCGGGAACCGAGCGGCGCCACCCGCGCGGAGACCGCGAGGGGCTCGCCTCGCCCGGTGCCCCGGCGGGGCAGGTCCAGCTCGACCTGCCGTATCTCGCCGTCCCGCCGGGTGTCGCGGGCCATCTGCAGCATCGGCTCCACGGCGAGCTTGCCGCCCCGGACCAGCCCGAGCGCGTACGCGGCGGAGCTGGCCTTGACCACGCCGTCGGCCTCGTCCAGGACGACGGCGGAGGAGCGCAGCACGGACAGGACGGTGTCGACCCCCGGCGGGAGGACCGGGTCGGTGTGCAGGGAGGTGCGCGGGGGACGCCGCTGTTCGCGTTCGCTGAAGCGGACCGCCAGCATGGCGATGACGCCGGTGAGCACCCCGGCGATCGCTGCCACTGCGGCGACCGCCGCGTTCACGTCCATGCGTCCAGGTTAGGCATGGGGCGAGCGGTGGCCACAGCCGTCGGAGGGCGACCTCGAACACTCGTCGCCCAGAGTTCACCTCGGAGCCAGGGATGGTTCATTTGGGGTGGCCGAACCGGACGCACAGGGGACGGAACGTGGGAGCGTGGGGTTCGACCGCCGGCCGCGCGGAGTGCGCGGCCCGCGGTCCCGCGGCGGGGCACCCGGCCCCGGACCTCGCAGGAGCCCAGGCCCCTGAACCCCTGTACAGACGCATGAGAGGAACCCTGATGCGGGACGCGTACCACGAGGAACTGGATTCGATCGGCGACGGTCTGGTGGAGATGGCCCGGCTGGTCGGCTCGGCGATCGGGCGCGCCACGACGGCCATCCTCGACGCCGATCTGAAGCTGGCGGAGAACGTGATCGAGGCCGACCAGAAGGTCGACGAACTCCAGCACGACCTGGAGGCCCGGGCCATAGCCCTGCTGGCACGCCAGCAGCCGGTCGCCACCGACCTGCGCATCGTCGTCACCTCGCTGCGCATGTCGGCCGACCTGGAGCGCTCCGGCGACCTCGCGCAGCACGTGGCGAAGCTCGCCCGGCTGCGCTACCCGTCGCGTGCGGTCCCGCGCGACCTGCACGCCACGATCCTGGAGATGGGCCAGCTCGCGCAGCGCCTGATGGCGAAGGCGGCCGAGGTGATCATCACCAAGGACGTCGACCTGGCGCTCCAGCTGGAACAGGACGACGACGCGATGGACCTGCTGCACCGCACGCTCTTCCAGCACCTGATGGACGACCGCTGGAAGCACGGCATCGAGACGGCCGTCGACGTGACCCTGCTGGGCCGCTACTACGAGCGTTTCGCCGACCACGCGGTCTCGGTCGCCAAGCGGGTCGTCTACCTGGTCACCGGCGAGCACGCGGACGAGATCCAGGCGGACCTCCAGACGGAGATCCAGACCGTGCCGGGGGCGGAGGGGGCCTGATCGGGACGGGGCCCGGCCGGGTCGGGGACGGGGCCCGGCCGGGTCGGGCCGGGCCGGGCCGGGTCGGGTCGAAGTCCTGAGCGGGGCGGGGACCCGATCGGCGCGGGGACCCGATCGGCGCGGAGGGTGCCCGGCCCGGCCGGTCGCGCGCGAGGGGTCGGCCGGGGCGCTCGCGAGCCTCAATGCGCCGTTGATGCGCCCGGCGGGGCGGACGTCCAATGGGCACAGGCACCAGTCTCGAGGAGGGACCCATGGCCGAATCCCCCAGCACGTCACCCGACCCCGCGCAGGAGCGCGAGACCGAGCAGCCCGCCGAGACCAGGAACCTGCCCCTGGTCGCCGCGTGCGGCTGCGGCTCCGGCTGCGGCTGTGGGTGCCAGTCGGGCGGCCCCTGCCAGTGCGGCTGACCCGCCGTACACGCGCGGACCCGCGCACACCACCGCAACCCGCACAGCCCGTATAGATTGGTACACGCCGGTGTGAACCGGCACGGACGGAAGGCCCGGCGACCCTGACCGCCGGGTCTTCCGTCTGCCGGGGGTCCGTCCCCCTCGGGCGCCGGTCAGGAGGCCCCGACCTCCGGCTTCCCCTCGAGGGCGCCGGCCGCCCCGCCCGGCGTCCTTCCTCCCGGCGTTTCCCCGCCCGGCGTCCTCCCGGTCGCCGTCCCCTCGGCCGGAACCGCCGCCTCGGCCGCCGCCGCCGTCGTCGTCGTCGTCGTAGCCGCCGTCGTAGCCGCCGTCGCCGTCTCGTCCGGCAGTCGCCGCATCAGCGCGGCGTAGCCGACTCCGGCCACCGTGCCGATCACGGCGCACAGACCCCACAGCCACTCGGCCCCGAACCGGTCGATCACGGCACCCGACATCAGCGGGGCGACGAGCGCGGCGACGGCCCAGGACATGGTGTACATCCCCTGGTAGCGCCCGCGTCCGTGCACCGGGGAGAGCCGGACCACGAGCCCGGTCTGGGTGGGCGCGTTGACGATCTCGGCGAGGGTCCACACGCAGACCGTGAGGGCGAAGACGCCGACCGACCCGGCGAAGGCGGTGAGGCCGAAGCCGTACCCCGCGAGCAGCGAGGAGATCACCAGCAGCCGCCCGGGGTCACGGTGCTCGATGAACCGGGTGACCGGGATCTGCAGCACGACGATGAGCACGCCGTTGACCGCGATGGCCATGCCGTAGTCGGCCGGGGTGAACCCCGCCGCGCCCATCGCGACGGGCAGGCCGACCGAGCCCTGCTGGAAGATCACCGCGACGAGGAAGGACAGCCCGACGACCCCCATGAACCGCCCGTCGCGCAGCACGGTCCCCAGCCCCACGGCCTCCTCCCGCGCCGCCTCCGCACCGCCGCGCACGGGCTTGGACTCGGGCAGCTTCACGAACACGACGACGGCGCACACCATCGTCATCACGGCTTCGATGAGGAACCCGGCGAGGTAGCTGTGCTCGGCGATGAACCCGGCCGCCATGGAGGAGACGGCGAAACCGAGGTTGATGGCCCAGTAGTTGAGGGAGAAGGCACGGATGCGGTCCTCGGGCCGCACGATGTCCGCCATCATCGCCTGGACGGCGGGCCGGGAGGCGTTGGAGGCCATGCCGACGAGGAAGGCGACGCCGGCGATGGCGACGGGGTCGTGCACGAACCCGAGCAGCGCGACGGACACCGCCGTCGACGCCTGGGCGACCAGCAGCGTGGGCCGCCGCCCGAGCCGGTCGGTCATCACCCCGGCGCCCAGCGACGAGATCACCCCGCCGAGGCCGTGCAGGGCGGCGACGAGACCGGCGTAGGTGGCGGAGTAGCCGCGGTCGAGGGTCAGGTAGAGCGCCATGAAGGTGGCGACGAAGGCGCCGAGCCGGTTGACCAGGGTGCTGGTCCACAGCCACCAGAACGCCGGGGGCAGCCCGGAGACGGTCTGGCGGACCGCGCGTCTCGCACGGGTGACGGACGACACGGATGACACGGGACCCCCCGGATGTAAGCGGCTGAGACGGCAAGCAGACCTTACGAAGAGACCGCGTCCGGGGACCACTCGATTAACAGATCCCGTCAACCGTCCGACCGGCGGGCGCCCCGCGCGACGGGCGCGGGCCTTCGATTACGCTCGGGCACATGGCCGACGCACCGTACAAGCTGATCCTCCTCCGCCACGGCGAGAGCGAGTGGAACGAGAAGAACCTGTTCACCGGCTGGGTGGACGTCAACCTCACCCCGAAGGGCGAGAAGGAGGCGACGCGCGGCGGCGAGCTGCTCAAGGACGCCGGCCTGCTGCCCGACGTGCTCCACACCTCCCTCCAGAAGCGCGCGATCCGCACGGCGCAGCTCGCGCTGGAGGCCGCCGACCGCCTGTGGATCCCGGTCAGCCGCAGCTGGCGCCTGAACGAGCGCCACTACGGCGCCCTCCAGGGCAAGGACAAGGCACAGACCCTCGCGGAGTTCGGCGAGGAGCAGTTCATGCTGTGGCGCCGCTCCTACGACACCCCGCCGCCCCCGCTCGACAACGACGCCGAGTACTCCCAGTTCTCCGACCCGCGCTACGCGACCCTCCCGCCGGAGCTGCGCCCGCGGACGGAGTGCCTGAAGGACGTCGTCGTCCGGATGCTCCCGTACTGGTTCGACTCCGTCGTCCCCGACCTGCTGGCCGGCCGCACGGTCCTGATCGCCGCCCACGGCAACAGCCTGCGCGCCCTGGTCAAGCACCTCGACGGCATCTCGGACGCGGACATCGCGGGCCTGAACATCCCGACGGGCATCCCCCTGTACTACGAGCTCGACGCCGACTTCAAGCCGGTCACCCCGGGCGGCAAGTACCTCGACCCGGAGGCGGCGGCAGCCGCGATCGAGGCGGTCAAGAACCAGGGCAAGAAGAAGTAAGCGCGCCGGAAGAAGCCCCCTACCTGCGGTTTTGCTGTCAGGAGGGGGCTCTTCTATGCGCCTGGGCCGTGCCTGGGCCGTCAGGTGCGGCGGCTCCAGCGGCGGACGCGGATGTCGAGGGCGATCAGCAGCGCCATCGGTACGGCGATCCCGGCGGGCACGTCCCCCCAGTGGGGGGACCCCGCCACGGCCGCGCCGACCAAGCAAAGCGGTAGGTCGCGAAGACAAATGTCGATTCTCAGTCCGAATTGTGGCATGCTTATGTTCTCCAACGTGTCGAGGAGCTTCCCAAGTTTTCCGAACACGGATGGAGACGGGGCCGCCTCCGGGCCAACGGAGGCGGCCTTTCCAATCCGCGAGCAGAACTTAACCACGGATCACCCGGCAGTCAAAATTCCCCGCGGGTACCCCCCGGGGGGATCGGTCGATAATTCCGACTGCATGGCCAACCTCAGCCATGCTAAGCACCTCGAAGGGGCGCTGCGGCGCACTTGCCGATATTGACTCCGATTCTTCTTTCCGTGCCCTCCCGTCCGGTCGCCCGGCCACCCGGCCACCTGGGAGGGAGGGAGGGAGGGAGGTGGTGGCCAGCCACCCGGCGGGGCGGCTGGCGTCGACAATTATGTGTCGCAACATTGTCGCCTGACGAAAGTTCACGAATGGTGATTCCAAATACCATGGTCGGAGAATTGCGTGTCGCAAAACTTTCGATGGACCAAAGTTCACGGATGGTGATTCCAAATGTTGCGGTTGGAGAATTGCGTGTCGCAACATTGTTGGCGGACCAAAGTTCACGAATCAAAGTTCACGGACCAAAGTTCATCGACCGAAGCTCGCGGATGGAAGCTCACGGATGGAGCGTTTGAGGTGCATCCTTCTGCGGGTCAGGCGAAGACGGCCGCAATCGCCTTGCGGGTACGCTCCTGGCTGGACGGCATGAGATGCGCGTACACGCGGAGCGTCAGGCCCGGGTCCGAGTGGCCCAGGTACTCGGCGAGGGCCTTGATGTTCTCGCCCGCGTCCAGGAGCAACGACGCGTAGAAGTGGCGGAGCGCGTGCATGCCGTTCTCGCGGGACTCGGCGTATGGCCGGCCCCGCTTGGGCATGGGGATGACACCAGCCGCGGCCAGCGCTGGCTTCCATGCCTCCTCGTTGAGCGACGTGCGCCAGACGTGCCCGCCGCGCGGCCCGGTGAAGATCAGCCGCTTGGTCACCGGAGGACCGTCGGCAACCTTCCACGGCAAGGTGATCTCGACCGGTGGGAACCGCTTCATGTGCGCCCGGAGCGCATCGGCGACGGGGCCGGGGAGCGGCACGTCCCGCAGCTTGCCGCCCTTCGGCGGCGCGAACACGGCCTTGCTGCGGCTCAGCTTCAGTTGCTGGACCACGTGCAGCGTGTCCGACTCGAAGTCGATGGCGTCGACGGCCACGCCCAGGATCTCGCCCTGGCGGAGCCCACAGCCGCCGCCCAGGTCGACCATGACTTGGTAGCGCTCGGGCATGGCGGCCCGGACGGCGAAGACCCGCTCGGGCGTCCAGGGCACGACGCGCTTGTTGTCGACGGTCGGCGGCCGGACGGACCGGGCCGCACACGGGTTGCGGGGAAGGTGGCCGTCGTCCACGGCCGCGCTGAGCGCCGCGCGCACGTTGGAGTAGATCGTCCGGGCGTACGACCCGCGGATGCCGTTCTCCTGCAACTGCCGCACCCAGTCGCGGATGTGTGCCGGCTGGAAGGAGCCGAGCGGACGTGAGCCGAGGTAGGGGAAGGCGTGCAGCCGTAGTTGCGACTCCATCGAGGCTTGGGTGTTCGGGTCGGCGCCCTGCGTGGCGACCCAGCGTTCGGCGTACTGCTGGAAGGTGATCCGGGCCGCGCGCGGGTCGATGTACTGCCCGCGCGCCATGTCCGCCTCGATGTGCGCCAGCCACTGATCAGCGAGCCGCTTCTGACGGTCGGGGAAGCTCTTGGACTTCTCCGTGCCGTCCGGGCCGACGTAGCGAGCGCGGTAACGCAGGCCGGCCCCGTAACGCTCGGTCTTGACCTTGCGCACCTTCCCGTCCGGGCCGGTCTCGGTCCGGTACCAGCGGTCCTGGATGTGCCCGGCCATCAGGCGGCAGCCCCTTCCCGCAGGGACTCGACCCAGGCTTGGACGTCCGCAGGGTCGTAGCGCAGGTGCCGGCCGACCCGGAAGCCACGGGGACCGGTGCGCTTGCGGCGCCACTGGTAGACCGTCTCGACGCTGGGCAGGTCGAACATCGCCACCAGGTCGTCAGGAGTCAGGTACCGCGACGGCAGACCACGCGGCTCGGAGGCCGCTTCCGCGACAGCGAGGCGCCGGCTACCCATGGGTGGGTTCTCCTTCCGTTCCGGGGGCGGGTTCGAGGGTTTCGGCGAGCCAGGCTTCGGCGTCGGTGAGGCCGGTTCCGGCGTAGACCCAGTGCGCGAGGACGAGGGTCGTGTCCGGGTCGGTCCCGTCCGTTGCCAGGGCCTGTGCGCGGCGCCATGCGGCACGGGCGTCGCGGAGGGCGCCGAGGGTGGTGGAGTAGCGGCGGGACTTGGTGGAGAAGTGGCCGCGGAAGCCGAGCATGTGGGCCCAGGCCCGCAGGCGGAGGTGTTCGAGGTCCTTACGCGCGCCGAGGGTCCAGGCGGTGCGGATGAGCCGGCGGGCATGGTCGCTGATGTCGAGCTGGGCGAGTTCGGCGAGGAACCTCAGCGGCCGGTCCAGAGCTCCCGTCGCCGTCTCGGCGCCCTTAGTGGCGTACTTGGCGATGTACGCGGCGACGGCCCGCTCGGTCAGCTCCTGGCCGCCGTCGAAGTCGGCCGAGCGGATGGTGCGGACGTCGAGCTGACGGCCGAAGGCGAAGGTGTGGGCGCGGCCGTCGATGACCGGGCCGTCCACGCGGGCGGCGGTGGCGGCGGCCCGGATGGCGTCGGTCAGCAGCTCGGCGGTGGCCCAGGCGGGAGGCGGGGTGTCGCCGCCCTCGGGGCCGTCGAGGCGGATAACGGCGTGAAAGTGGACGGCCCCGCGCTTCTGGTACTCGGCGACCTTGGCGAAGGACACCCGGGCGTGCTCGCGGAAGGCCCGCTGGGTGAGGCCGGCGCGCTTGGCGACCTCCCGGCGCAGGTAGATGGAGAAGCGCCGCCACAGCGGACCGGCGTGCGCGTTCCAGAGCACGGCGGCTTCGTAGTCGTAGGTGTCCGGGTCGAGCGGGGTGCCGAGGGCGGGGTCGTCCTGGTCGTGGAGCGCGCCGCAGCGGCAGCGGCGGACCGAGCCGGCCGGGCCGGTGGGGCGGTTGTGGACCGGGCCGAAGCTGGGGGCGGTGAAGGTGGCGAAGACGCGCGGGTGGGCGGCGACGCGCTTGGGGACGCCCTTGCCGCCGCGCAGTCCGGAGGTGATCAGGTGGAAGGTGTCGCGGCGGTAGACCTCGGCGCAGGCCGTGCACCGGGTGGTGCGGCGGTTGTTGCAGCGGACCAGGAGGTGACCGGCCGGGAGGCTGGAGGAGTCGAGGTGGTGGAGGACGTTGCCGATCTCGCCGGTGCGGGTGTTCACGTCGTGCTCGGTGCGGTGGCCGTCGAGGCGGATCGGGTGCGTGCAGCCGCCGAGGCCGGAGAGCTGGCGCAGGAGTGCGGGCATGGTGCCGAGGGCGGCCAGTTCGCCGAGTTCGTGGAGCGGGGGCGGAGTGGCGCGGGTGATGATGGCTTTCTCCTTCTGGTTCGGCTGGAGGGAGACGGTCCCCCGGGGCGGCGGATGCTTGGCGGTATCGAGGCCGCCCCGGGGGTCCGGTGCGTCAGCGGCGGTGCGGGTCGCGCAGCAGCGAGCGCAGGACCACGGCGGCGACGGCCACGGAGACGGCCGTGACGGCGACGGCGGCCAGGAGCGCGGTCAGCACGACGCCGCCGACGAGGACGGCCGCGACCGCTCCGGTGCTGACGGAGATCTGAGGGACCGGCCGCCGCACGGGCGCCTGGTCGGCCACGGTGTGGGGGTGCGCGGGCGGTGGCGTCGGGCTGTCGGGGTACTGGGGCAGGAACACGACGAAGCTCTCCTTACCTACTCGTCTAGTCATGTGAGCCGTTGACGATGTCCACGCCGGAGCGCGTGCCGGACTCGATGGCCGGGGCCAGGAAGGTGTCCGAGAGCCAGAAGCCGAAGAGGGCGATCAGGACGACGATCCACGTGCGGACGCCGAGGAACTTGACCGCTCCCCAGGCGAAGAAGCCGAGGAGGACGACGAGCGGCAGGCTGACGGTCACGGTGTGCGGGTCCTTTCAGCGGACGGGGCAGCGGTGGGTACGGGCGGCCAGTTCGGCGGCGGCGCGGCTGTCGTAGTCGGCGGAGAAGCCGCAGCGCGGGGCCGTGCAGGCGGCGGTGTGCTTCTCCCGGCCGCGGCCGTCGTAGGACGTGCCGACCTGGACGGGGCCGATGCGGGTGACGGAGCGGAAGCGGCGGTTGGCGCTCACGTGGGTCTCCTTTCAGAGCTGGGCGGCGATGGCGTCGGCCATGGGCGGCGGGACGCCGAGGCGGGCGCGCAGGGTCGGGGTGTCGATGGCCGTTCCGGTGCGGGCGTGGTGCTCAGCGGCGACTTTGCGGGCGTGCTCGACCAGGGCAGCCGGGACGGCGACCGGCGGCGGAGCCGGATCCGGTGCCGACTCGACTGCCGGAGGCGCCGGGGGTTCCGGTGCGGGATCGGGCGCGTCCTCCTGGTCCTCGATGTCCTCGGGTGTCTCCTGGCCCACGGCCTCACTGGTCTCGTCGTGCGTGTTCGGCGACGAGTGGACGAGGAGGGTCCCGCCGAGGAAGGCGACCGCGGGCCAGCCCGCGACGAGGATGCGGAGCCAGGCCGGCACGTGGTCCAGGTCGAGCAGTCCGGCGGTGGCGACGTTCGCACCCAGGGACGCGGCGAGGGCGATCAGGAACCAGCACCACCCGGCCGCTTTCGCGTCGCCGGACCGCAGTCGGCGCCAGGCGGCGACGAGCAGCAGGTCGACCGAGACGGGATAGGCCCACGCCTTCCACCCGTCCTGTCCGGCCGCCGAGGCGACGTCGTGCAGGTGGGCGAAGGACAGCGCGGCGGCGATGACCGCTTGGACGAGCACCGCGTCGACGCGGGCCAGGTGGGCGCGCATGCTGCGGCTCCTTCCGGGTTCGGGCATGGGAGGGGTAGGGACACGGCGTGAGGCGGTCACGCCGACCGGGGATGCGTGTGGGCGCGGGTCAGTCGGTCACCGGGCGGGGCCACACGACCAGGCTCGGAGTCTCGACAGGCGGCCGTACGGGGACGTCGGGCCGGAAGGGCTTGAGCGCGGGCAGGTCGGGGACCAGGTGGGCCGACTCGCGACAGGTCTCGGCGGCGTCGCCGAGGGAGAGGTACGGCGTGCGAATGCGGGACCAACCGCCGGAGGTGTCACCGGCCACGGCGAGGCCGGGCCGTTCGGGAGCGATGGCGCAGGCGGCAGCGACCGCCTCGGGGGCGATGTCGCCGAGTGCCATCTTGGCGGAGGCTTCGTCGTTGACGCGGTGACAGACGCGGCCGGTCAACTGGGCCCGCAGCATGGTCGCGCCCTTGCCCAGTTCGGCGCCGAAGCGCTGTCCGCAGACCTCCAGGTAGATGCCGGCGGCCCGGCCGAGCTGGGCGAGCCGGATGAGCTGGGTGACCATCTCGTCCCGGCGTTCCTCGTCCTTCTTCGTGGCGATGAGGAAGAGTTCGGCCACCTCGTCGACGAACAGCACGACGGGCACCGGGCGTTCGTGCTCGGGCAGACCCCAGATGTCAGAGGTGATCTCCTCGTCCGGCGTGCCCGGCGCGATGCCCTGCCGGGCCTTGATCAGGTCGTACCGGTCCTCCATTTCCCTGATCAGCACGGGCAGCAGTTCGGCGGCCTGCTCCGGGTCGGTGGCGAGCGCCGACAGGCGCGGGGCGAAGGGCGCCAGCTCCACGCCCCGCTTGCAGTCGATGCCGACCAGGGCGACGGGCTGACGGGCGAGGCCGGCGACGAGGTGACGCAGGTACATGGACTTGCCGGACAGCGTGGCGCCGAGGGTGAGTTGGTGCGGCACGGTGCGGTAGTCGCGTACGAACGGAGTGGCGTCCTCGCGCAGCGCGACCGGCACCCGGAGCAGGCCCGGGCGGAGCTTGCGCGGCATGCGCACCCGCCGCAGCACGTCGAAGCCGACGAGCCGCAGTTCGACCACGCCCGGCTTGACCGTGGTCACGTAGACGGCGTGGACACCCCAGGCGTGCCGCAGCCGTTCGGCGGAGGCGGCCACGTCGGCGGGTTCCTGCCCCGGAGCGAGCCGCAGGCGGACCCGCAGCCCCGTCGTGGTCGGCCGGATGATCCCCCGGCGCGGCGGCACGGGCCGGACCTCACGGCGAGTGGTGGCCTTGACCGCCAGGACCCGCAGCCGGGAGGGGGCCACGGTCAGCCCGCACGCCTCCATGACGGAGCCGTAGGAGCTGAGCAGCCGGACCGTGGACACCGGTAAGCCGACCGTGGACCAGTAGGCGCCGGGGTGTCGTGCCCGGGCGTAGGCGGCCCCACCACCGAGCGCGGCGAGGGGACCACCCACCTCCAGAAGCGTTGCCAGGTCGGTCATCAGGCCGACGCCCCCACGGCGGCCGGGAAGGTGGCCGGAGTGACGGCGGCGGCCCGGAAGGCGATGCCGTGCCGCTGCTGGCCGTTGAACACGCTCTCCCACGGCCGGGCGATCAGACCCGGCAGGGAGACCGGAGCACCGAGGGCGAGCCCTTCCGACACTCCGCTCTCCGGAACGGTCACCTTGATCAGGGACGACTCTCCCTCCTCGATGTACACGACGCCGATGGTCATCAGCGCCTCACCGCTGACGGCGTCCTTCGCGATCTCGCCCGACTGCCGGTCGCGGACCTTGGGCTCGGGCGCCTCGGTCAGCAGGATCGTTGCGGCCGAGGTCTCCACACGGATGGTGCGCAAGATTTTCCCCATCTACTCGTCTAGACAAGATGCATCCTTCGAACCCGACGACGCCGGGAACGGGATCACCTTGCCACACAACTTGCCCACTCGTCTATACGAGTATGCGTGTCGGTGTGTACGAGTCCGGGGAAGTGGCCTCGCGCACCGCCGATCAGGTCGCCGGAAGCTGGTAGGAGAGGACGTACGCGTCCGCCGCCATCACCGTGTCGCAGACCTCCACGGCCCGCCCCGCCGTGTCGAAGGCGGTACGGATCAGGTGGATCACCGGTACGCCGGAGGCCAGTTGCAGCGTCTTCACCTCGGACGGCGAGGGCATCCGGGCCCGAATCTCCTCCTCGAAGTGGTCGAGCTGGTGGCCCAGTTCCTCGAGCCGCGCGTAGATGCCACCGGGGCCGGGGTTGGGCTCAGCGATCTGCGTCCCGCGGGCGATGTCGAGCGGGAGGTACGACGTGGCGAACTCGACCGGCCGGCCGTCGAGCAGATACCGGCGACGCCGGGCGAGCACGCGCCGCACGGAACCGAGCCGGGTGGAGATGTCCTGGCTGGCCTTCTCCTCCTTTACCTCCAGGCTGTCCACAGTGGGGTGACTGCCGGCGGCGTCGGCCTCCACGATGAACGCGGACTTCCCCTGCTCGCGGTGGCGCCGGGCGAACCGGTCGGAGGCGAGACGGCGCACCGGAGGCCGGGGCCGGACGAAGACGCCCCGGCCGTGCTCGGCGTGCACCAGGCCCTCGCCTTGGAGGATTGAGAAGGAGTTCCGGACCGTCATCCGGGAAACCCCGTAGTGCTCGACCAATTCAGCCTCGGAAGGCAGCTTCTCCCCTTCCTTGAACCGCCCACGGTCGATGGCTTCGCGCAGCTGGTCGGCGATCTGCCGGAAGACCGCACGATCACTGGTCGGGTCGAGGCCGCCGAGAATGCTCGGTAGAGACGCCATGCGTACTCCTTTAGGTATCTAGACGAGTGGGCGAGTCTTGTTGCTACGGTGGAGAGCCTAGTCAGCCGAGAGGGCCGAGGAACGTGAGCACAGAACGCCCGCACTCCGTGAGCGTCGCCGGGGTCATCGTCGATGACCAAGGCCGGGCCCTCCTGATCAAGCGCCGCGACAACGGCCACTGGGAACCCCCGGGCGGAGTCCTCGAACGCGAGGAGACCATCCCCGAAGCCCTCCAGCGCGAAGTCCTCGAAGAGACCGGCATCAAGATCGAGCTTCCCGCGACCCTGACCGGCGTCTACAAGAACATGACGGGCCTGATCGTCTCCCTCGTCTTCCGCTGCCAGGCGGCCGACGGCACTCCCACCACCGGGGACGAGACCCGCGCCCTGCGCTGGGCCACCCGCGAAGAAGTCATCGAACTCACCGACGAGGCGTACGCGATCCGTGTGCTTGACGCACTCGACGCGGCGTCCCCGCCGGCCGTCCGCGCCCACGACGGCGTGAAACTCGTCTAGCCCGAACCCGCTGCACATGGCGGCCTACCAGCACGAAGGAACTTGTATGCACGAGTATACGAGTAGCGCCCGGGTCTGGGGGCTCAGTTGCCCAGGATTCCCGGAAGAGGTCAGCAGGGCCCGCCGCTGGACCCGCGACATCCTGCGGGGATCGCCGTTGGCCGAGGACGCCGAGCTGATCGTCAGCGAGCTGAGCGCGAACGCGATTCTCCACACGGCCAGCGGCCAGGCATCCGGCAGCTTCCATCTGGCGCTCGCGGTCTCCCCGCAGGTGATCGCCCTGTCCGTCACGGACGACGGAGGCACCGGCACGGCCCCGAAGGTCGAGCACCAGGGCCAGGAGGCGGAGCACGGCCGGGGCCTGGGCATGGTCAGCGCGCTCGCTCACCGGGTCGTCGTCCATGACAGCCATGGCGGTTACACGGTCACCGCGGAACTCTTCACCGAGGCCGGACCGGCAGGAGGGCACCCGTGCTGATGTCTGCTCCTCTCGTAGTGCTGAGTACAGGCGGCCGGCCCCTCCCCTACCTGTGCCGAGCCGCCGCCTACCCGTCGAACGAGGTCCGTTCCATCCCCTTGGGATCACACGGCGCCACGAGCCCACGCCTGGCACTGCGCTGGTTACGCGAGCGCACGCAGCACATCACCGACCAGCTCGACGCCGCATACGCACGGCCGGGCCTGCACTGGTTGACGGACGAGGCCGAGCATGAACGAGCCCTCGCCTACCTGACCGGTGGCACGGGTTACCAACTCACTCTCTACGACGAGAGCACCCACTACGTGTTGCTGGCCTACCCGGCGGGAGCGACCCCATGAACGGGCCCACCCGCGGCTACTGGTGCGAATGCTGGACCGAGGAAGTCACCAGCACAGGAGGGCCGGCGCTCCTGGCATCGTTCGACGCGTACTCAGCACCCCAGGCAGACCGATGGGTCACCGTCGCTCTCCGCACCATCTCACCCGTACTCGACTCCGACGCGTCGGACGAAGCGTGGACGTGGTTGTACGAAGAGCGCGCCGAGACCCGCAGAGCCCTGATGCGCTCCGAACCCTGCACGGTGACCATCACCCACGCCAGCACCCGCATCACCTGGACCATCCGCCCAGTGCTCTTCCTGCCCCTCGCACACCGGCAGGACGCCGACCTCCCAGCCTGTGCACACAGCTTCAAGCCCCACCGCACAGACTGAGTTACAACTTTCTCCACTGGTTCAAGGCGGCTCGCTCCGCTCACCGCGCGCGGCCCGGCCCCCGGCCGGGCCTGCGCTCCTGTCTCCGCCCCGCTCCAGCCCGGCCGGCGCCCGTGCCGCGCGCACAGCAATCAGCCACCTGATGCCAGAGAAGGGGTACGTCGTGGCTGGGGCGGTCGGCTCCACGGCTTTACGCAGCCACTTCGGCGCGAGCCTCGAAGATCACGGCCCCAACGTCGTGCTTTACCGGGCAGGTCCACAGACCGCCCGACGCGCCGGAAGCTTACGGGGCCATGATCACTCGCGCCAAAGCAGCGCCACCCCAAAGCCGCTCCGCTGACCTGTCATTTCACTGCGGGAAGCGATTGCAGGCAAGGCTAACTCTCAAGGTCTTCAATATGTTCGCGTGTGTGGAGGCTGTCTGGATGATCTTCCCCTAGATGGCGTACTTGATCGACGTACAGCCGCTTAAACATTTCCAAGGCCCTCCCTCGCTCGCCCAAAAGAAGCAACTGGTAAGCAAGGTAATCCCGAGATTGCAGCGTCCTTGGATCACCAGATCCATGGATTCTCTCTCTATCAGAGACGAGACGCTGATAGGCGGCCAGAGATCCCTGAAGATCGCCAACATCTCGCAGTGCTGAAGCGAGGAGCTTTACCATCCTGACGGTCATAGGATGATCGGGCCCTAGAACGTTTTCACAATCCTTGAGGAGTTGGCCGTACTCACGAGCAGCCTCGCCCTTCTTACCTGACCGGCCCTTCCAATGTGCCACTAGGCCTCTTGAATCCAGGGTTTCCGGGTGCTCAGGGCCTCGTTCCAATAGATGTTTTTCGTAGACATCTTGACTAATCGCCAGGGCGTGATGCGGATCGCCGGCGAGTCCAACGTAATCGGCGAGATGGCCCAGGAGTTCTAGAACGCTCGGATGTGTTTCCCCAAAAGAGGTCTCTTCGTCGTGCACCAGTGATCGCGTGATGCTGACGGCTTCCTCATAGCGTTTATCCTCAGCGTACCATTGGGCCAGATGATGGCGAATCGAGAAGGTTTCCTCGTGATGCTCCCCATGCTGGCGACTAACTTGCCGCAGCATGTTCTCTAGGATTTCAATCGCAGCAGTTGTATCGCCTGAGGCGCCAATCTCTTCTGCGAGGTGAATTTGAGTGTGCCAGGTAGCTGCTTGGTCCTGCCCGTTGACCCGAAGCTCATCTTCCAGCAACTCTTGACACGTGGCAATTGCCCCAGCGATGTCACCAGCATGACTTCGTGCACTCACCAGGCGACGGCGCGTGTCAAAGGTCAGTTCGTCATCAGGGCCGTGAACCCGTATTCTGTCCTTTAGGAGTTCCTCAAAAGCACGCACCGACCCTTCTGCGTCACCAGCGCGTCCCAGGCATTCAGCCAGGGAGCTGCGGATATTTTGCACCCACCCGTCATCGCCGTCATCACGCTTCAGCTCGTCATGGAGGAGTTTTCGATATTCCGTCAACGCCTCGGCGATACGCCCTGACTCCTCGAGAGCATCCCCCAGACACAGCCTAAGATAAGTGAGATCGGGACGGGTTGGATCGTCCTCTTCTATGGCGCGACGCAGCGTCTCAAAATGGGCCACCGCAGCTGACGCAAGACCAGCCGCCATCAGACTTTCTCCATACTTGTCGAGAATTCCGTGAGAATAGTCGGATAGCAGCTGAGGCAAGGAATTATCTCGCATAAACTCCGCGTTCGACCTGAAGGCCCGTACATAATCCGACTGAATCGGACCACTCGGCCATGCCTCGAGTAGACCATCTGCGGCCACCTGAACGGTAATCGCGTAAGCTTCTTCACTCAGAGTCTCAACGACTGCTCGTTGCACGAGCGCGTGCATGCGCACTTCCGCGCCTGGCGTCGCTCCGGCATCATCGTCGATCAGACTTAGCCTGTGGAGATTGCGCAGAGCGGAATTAATATGACCGTCGATGAGCGTCTTTTGTTCACTTGCGTCCATGAAGCTGCTTACATATTCTTTGATGGCAGCCGTTTCGAAGGTCAACCTTGGGATGCCGTTAGGGTTGAGAACAGCCGCAATCTCAAGTACCGGGCGGGCTAATCCACGCGGCGTAAGCGAGTTCGCTTTTTCCATAGAGAGCGACCAAGTGGCCGTCACGATATCTTGATGATCGTCCGGCAGGCTCTCCGCATCCGGCAGAAGCTCCCGCAGTGAACCTCGCCTATCTGCTAGCAATTCTCTGTATTGGGTGCACTCCATACCGGCATCGACCAAATATGCGGCACTCTGAGCCAAAGCTAGGGGCAAATAACCCAGGTCTTCTGCAAGGTTTTCCAACTCTCGGGATTCTACGGAAAGCCCAAATGCCCCGAGTTTTTGAGTTAGATATTCTACGGATTCTCCCGTAGAGAGGATTTCTACAGGGATGCGATGCCATTTAGCACCAGCGAGTGCGGCATCCCTACGGCGAGTCGTAATCAAAACCCTGCCGCTCCCGATTGAGGGCGGACACAGTTCCCTTATTACGGACGGTGTAGACAGATCGTCCAGCACCACCAGCCACTTCATGTCAGTGATATGGGTCCAGGATAGGAAGTTAGCCGCAGCACTTTCCGTATCACTGATGTCAGCTCCCGTAAGCGCATTGATCGCTTTAGCGTAAGAGGATTGTATTGCCTCTCTGCTGCTGGCTGAGGCCCAGACGACCACGTCGACTGATCGATTGCTCAAGCGCTCTCGAACGTAGCGTGCAGCAATCTGTGTTTTTCCCACTCCTCCTACGCCAACCAGCAAACAGACTTCCGGTGCCGCGTCTATCGATTCGAAAGCTTGGGATAGTCGCTGGCTCGCACTCCGTTCTTGATAGCAGTCGGCCTCTCTGGGAAGGCTACCAATCAAGATGGGTGTATCCACCGTTTTTGACTGTGGCGACACAAACAACTGACCAATGTATCCGGCTGCTAGCCCACCGTTACTTGCGAGCACGGAATTTATAGCCGAGATTTCAGGGGCTTGTGAACTACCGGAAACGGTCAGCCCTGGCCCGCCTCCGGAAATGGAGGGTTTGCAAGGCTCAAGCCGCCTTCCACGTTCAGTACGCCGCTGGCGACTGACCCTCGCTCAGCTTGCACATGGAGATCTCCGCCAACCGCCAGCCCTCGATCACCAGCAGACGTGCTGCCTTGGCCTAGAGCTCCCAGCGATGCGATGTCTCGAAGTGCCTGTGCTGCGTCTTCCCGGTCTTCAGCCGGAAGATCCTCGAGGAAATCCTCGAATCGCGTGCGCCAGGCCTCTACGAGCCGGGCCCGTCGGGCGTCGTCAGGCTGGTGATTCTCCTGGAGGTCAGCCAGTGTCCGATCCAATCGAGCCAATGCTGTTTGCTCAGCCGCGGCGTCACGGCCCAGCAATGCTGCTACCCGACTGCGTACAACCGTCCAGACGTCTGTGCCGGCCGCTTGGACTACGGCCGTCCCACCCGCTGCGGCCACGGCTGTTAAGGCCTCGTTCAGCATCCCTACCCCCTAGTCGACGCCTGGGGCATCACGATAGAGCAGAGCGGGGCGATGTGAGTCGACCTTGTTCGTGCTTCATGCCTTCACCGCGGAAGGGCTGGCGGTGTCCAGCACGGATCAAAAGGCTGCGGCCGTGGCGCGCACCACGGCCGCACCATAAGCGCACCAGATCGAACGGGGAACAGCGGGGAACCACGGTGAAAGCCGCCGAGCCCGGTGAGGCCGCTCCTCGGTCGTTCACCCAGGTCAGTGCCCGAACCGGTCGCAGGTGCTCGCAGCTTCCCAAGCTGAGGACTCGGCCGGTCGCCGCCGTCAGGCACTACGTAACCATCGAAACAGGCAGCATGGCTGAGGCCGGCGGGGGTGCAGCGAGGCACACGCGTGCGTGGTCGATTGGCGCACCCGCCATCGTGGCGGGCTGTCGTCGGCTGAGGTTCGGACTGGGCGCGTCGAAGGTGCCGGCCGCCAGGCAAGCGCGCCGAAGCTGGGCCGTCTCTGGGCCGCCCGAGGTCACTCGACAGTGGCCAAGGACGACCAACAATGACCACCAGGCCCACGGGCTTACCGTCTCTGAGCAGCGAAAACGCAGGTCACCAAGATCCCCGGTAAGACCCAGGGCAAGAAGAAGTAAGTTCCGTGGTCATGCCCCTTGCCCGTACTTTCGGTGCGGGCAAGGGGCGTTTTCGTGCCGGGGTTCTGTGCGGGGCACCCGGGTGGTGTGCCGCGAGGTGGTGGGTGCGGCGGGCGGGTGGGCTGCGGTCGTGCGTCACCGTGCGGCGAGGAAGGCGAACAGTCCTGCTCCGCCGCCCAGGAACAGGAGCTGGATCGTGCCGGGGAGGGGCCATCCCCGGGCGAGCAGGCCGCCGCCCGTGACCACCGCGCCCCCGGCCAGCAGCCACATCGCCTGCTGGGCGATCCGGGGGGCGTCCGGTGGGTCGGAGGAGTCGTAGCCGTCGGCCCACCCCGTTATTCCGTAGCCGTACAGCAGACAGGCGATCACCAACAGGTCGAGCAGGAGCAGTGCCGCGCCGACTCCCACCTGCCGACCGGTCGAGGGCCTGGTCGTGCGCTTCATTCCCACCGCCGCTCCCGCCGTTCCGACTGCCGTCCCTCGGCCGCCCGCTGCACAGGGGACAGCATGCGGTCCCGGACCGTGCCCCGCATGAGTACGTCTCCTCAGCTGCGCGGACGGTCAGGGGAGGGGCGGGCCGCCCGGGAGCGAGCCGAGGGTCGGGGAGGTCTGGGTCCGTTGTTCGACCCACTGGCGGAGTTCCTCGTCGCCCACCCGTTCGACCGCTGCGAGGAGTTCCTGCCGGGCCCTTTCGTCGCGCTCGGCGGCGGGGAGCAGGCGGTAGCGGTTGACGGCCCGGCGGAGCGCCTCGTGCGACTGTGCCGCCAGGACGTAGCGGGGACCGTGTCCGAACACCTGCCGGAAGCCGGTGAAGAACAGGGCCCCGCCGGCGACGAGGGCCGTCAGCCAGGCCGGGGCGCTGAGCCCCGCCGCCACCACGGTGGAGGAGGCGGTGGCGAGGGCGCCCAGCTCGGTCATGCGGTACCACCGGCGGGACGCGTTCCGCACCTGCTCGTAGAAGGCCAGTTCCGCCTGGGCCAGGGCCAGTACGGGGTCCGGGGCGTCCAGCCAGTCGGCGTCGGGGGTCCGTCGGCGCATGCACCCATGGTGTCCTCAAAGGGCCGCGTGCGGAACGTGTTTGATCGAACTCCCGGGGAGGGGAGGTGAGTTCCCGTCCGGGGGAAGGGGAAGGACCGATCCGGTCCCCAGCGGACAGGATCCGACCTCATGGCCTCCTACGGTCGTCCCATGACGCAGACGCAACGGGCACAGCAGACACAGAAGACGCAGAAGACACAGCAGCCGCAGAAGGTTCTCGTCACCGGTGCCACCGGCACCGTCGGCCGTCAGGTCGTCGCCGAGCTGCTCGCCCGCGGTCACGCGGTGCGCGCCCTCACCCGGGACCCGGCGCGGGCCTCGTTCCCGGCGGAGGTCGAGGTCGTCCGGGGTGATCTGACCGAGCCCGCGGGTCTGGCCCCGGCCCTGGAGGGCGTCACCGGGCTGCATCTGATCACCTTCGGCGGGGCCCTCTTCACCCCGCTGGAGACCGGCCCGCGCATCCTGGAGCTGGCCCGCGCGGCCGGCGTGCGCCGGGTCACCGTGCTGAACGGCGGCGGCCCGACCCCGCTGGAGGACGCCGTGCGGGCCGAGGCCGGGGTGGACTGGACCGTGCTGATGCCGGTCGAGTTCATGGCCAACGCCCTGGAGTGGGCGGACGGGATCAGGGCGGCGGACGAGGTCCGCGAACCGTTCGTCTCCCGACTGAGCGCCATGGTCCACGAGGCCGACATCGGCGCCGTCGCGGCGGTCGCGCTCACCGAGGAGGGGCACGGCGGCCGGGAGTACGTGATCACCGGCCCCGAGGTGCTGACCGTCGGCGACAAGGTGGCGGCGATCGCCGCCGCCCGCGGCCGGGACGTCGCCCTGGTGGAGCTGACCGAGGAGCAGGCCGTCGCGCGGTGGCGGGCGGCGGGTCAGCCCGAGGAGGTGATCGGTTTCCTGCTCGACGTGTACGGCAACACGCCCGAGGCGGGCCGCACGGTCCTCGACACCGTCGAGAAGGTCACCGGCCGCCCGGCCCGCACCTTCGCCGGGTGGGCCGCGGAGCACGCGGACGCCTTCACGGCGTAGGTCCGCGGCACGGGCCCGCCGTCCGTCCCCGCCTGTCCCCGTTCGGCCGGCCGTCCGCCGCGGCACAGTGGATCCGTCCGGGGCCGGTGACGGTCATCGCGGGCGTCAGCGGGCCCCGCCGACCGGCACCTCCGCCCAGACCGTCTTGCCCACGGGCGCGCGGGGCTCCCAGCCCCAGCGCTCGGCCAGGACGTCCACCAGGAGCAGGCCCCGGCCGGACTCGCCGTCGGGACACGCGGAGGGCGCAGCCGTCGGCGGCCGTTTCGCGGCGGCGGCGTCGGCGACCTCGATCCGCACCAGGCCCGCCGCCTCGTCGAGGCCGACGCGGAGACGGAAGTCGTGCCCCGGGACGCGGCCGTGCCGCACGGCGTTCGCGGCGAGTTCGCCGACGACCAGGGCGACCGTGCACGACAGGTCCGAGACCGGCGGGTGCCCCCACTCCTCCAGGCACCGCACGGCGAGGCGCCGGGCGAGCCGCGCGCCACGGGGTGTGGAGGCGAACGGGGCGCTCGTCTCGCGTGGTGGGGAGATGCCGGGGTCCCGTCCGGATCCGTCGCCCGGGGTGGTCGTTCCTGTCAGCACAGCGTGCCCGTCCTTGCCTGTCGCGTTCTGGGACGTCTCGCGGCGCGCACGAGTCGTCACGTTCCGTACTCAAGAGTCGCGTGATCGCCCTACGCTCGGAAGGTGACGCAGCATTACCTTTCGGTCGCTAAAGGACGGAAGTGACGCCTTGGCCAAGGAAATCGACCCCAGCACCTCCATGGCCGCGCTGTTCGGCGCGCGGGTGCGCAGGCTCCGTACGGCGGCCGGACTGACCCAGGCCGAACTCGGCGCGAGAACCCACGTGGTGGGCGCGCGGATCGCCCAGATCGAGCGGGCGCTGGGAGCGAAACCGACGCTGGAGCTGACCCGGGCGCTGGACGCCGTCCTCGGCGCCGACCACCTGCTGGTCGACCTGTGGCCGTACGTGTACCGGGAGGCCTTCCCGGACTGGTCGCGCAAGTTCATGGCGTACTCGGAGCGGGCGGTGTCCGTCAGGCAGTACGCGGCCCATGTGGTGCCCGGCCTGTTGCAGACGGAGGACTATGCACGGGCGGTCCTGAGCCTGGACGCGCTGCTCGACGGCGACGAGCAGTTGGAGGAGCGTGTCGCGGCTCGTATGGGGCGACAGGAAAGGCTCGGCTCACCCGATCGACCGGAGCTGTGCGTGATTCTGGACGAGGCGGTGCTGAGGCGTCCGGTCGGCAGTTCTGCCGTGATGCGAGGGCAGTTGGACCGACTGCTCGAGACGGCGACGGAACGCCACATCACCGTGCAGGTACTGCCGTTCGACCAGGGCGGGCACGAGGCGATGGGCGGCTCACTGACGATTCTGGCCCTTCCGGACGGCTCGGAAGTCGCCTACACGGAGGGTTCGGACTACGGACAACTCATCGAGGAACCGGACAACGTCGGTCGCTACAAAGTGATTTACGATCGGCTGCGGGCAGTGGCCCTGCCCCCGCTCATGTCCCTCGGCATGATTCGGACCGCGATGGAGGGCAGCTACCGTGGCGCGAACGTCCCGTCCCGATCTGAACGGCGTCGCCTGGCGCAGGAGCAGCTACAGCAATCAAGCGGGGGGCGACTGCGTGGAGGTGGCGGACGGATTCCCCGGCGTCGTCCCCGTCCGTGACAGCAAGGCCCCGCACGGTCCTGCCCTGTCCCTCGGGGCGGACTCCTGGACTGCGTTCATAGGGGAGTTGAAGGCAGGCCGGCACCGGGTCTGAGTCGCCCGGACCCCGGTGGCCGTCCGCCCTCCCGGCCCGCCGGTTCCTCGTCCGCGGGGGCCCGGTGGGCCGCTGACCCCCCGAAGAACAGGAGGAGTGCGGGCGCGTGATCCTCGGGCCGGCGTAGGTCACCGCCGTCCGTCGCGCGTTGCGCGCTCGCGGGGTCCTCACCGGGTGCTCAGACGATCTCCCAGTCCAGCTCGGTCTCGTCGACCACCACACGGCGGTAGTGGTCCACGACCTCGCCGGTTTCCAGGGCGGTGGCCGTCGCCTCCAGGAGGGCCGGGAGCGAGGCCCACATGGGGTGCGGCCGGAACGAACAGCCCGTTTCGTGGTCGGCGTCGCCGATCCGTCCGCTGCGGCGGTGCTCGCGCTGGTCGACGACGAGGTAGTCACCGGCTCCGTCCGCGGCGAAGGGAGTCCACAGGGGGTGCCACCACGGCCCGTACTCCCCTTCCGGGTCCCCTTCCTCCCCGCCGTCGGGGGCGTCGCCGTCGATCCTCGTGCGTAGTTCCCAGGCGTCGACGACGCCCTTCACGTCGAGCAGCTTCCAGAACGGGGGCAGCAGATCGCGGTACCCCGTGCCGTCGTGCCGCAGCAGGGACTCCTTCAGCGGCTCGGGGAGGGGCCGGCCGACGGCCCGTTCGGCCGCAGCGAGGGCCGAGTGCTCGGCGGGTGGTCCGAGCGCGGCGAACGTACTCGGCGCGTGCCCGGCGAGCCACGTCTCGATACGGATCCAGGACTCGGTGACCGAAGACGTCATGCGCCGGATCATGTCAGCCCGGCGCGGTGCGGTGCTGTCCGGACGGTGGGATCAGGACAGCTTCGGACCGGTACTCGCCGTCGTGGTCGAGCAGTTGACCTATTCTTCCGGTGTGAAGAAACGGTGGAGGTCCCTGGTGCGTGCCTTCTGGGCTCTGGACCGGGCCCTGGGCGGGCGGCGAAAGCCGACTCGGCTCCAGCGGTGGGTGGCCCGTCACCCGGTCGGGGCCGGTCTCTGCGTGGCCGTTCCCTGCACGCTCTTCCTCTGGGTGACGGCGCCCGAGGGGGAATCCGACGGGTTCCCGGTCGCCGTGCTCCTCGGGCTGCTCATGGGCTCCGTCGTCGCCCTCGTGGCCGCCGTGGAGCGGCTTCGGCAGCGCCGGCTCGGGCGACCGGGACAGGGGGAGGGGAAGGGTCGTCATGCGCGGTGATCCGCGTCCGCCGCGGGAGCCGTCGGCGCCGTCGGGCGGGGGACGCGGAGCGGCGGGGGCGGGCCGGCACGTCGCCTGGAGCGAGGCCCTGCTCGTGGCCCTGGTCTGCTGGCTGGTCAGTGGCCTGGGGTACGCCGTGTTCGCCGCCCTGGACGAGCCGGGTCTCACGGTCGCGCCCCTGCTGGGCGTGGTCCTCGCCCCGTGGTTCTGGACGCGTCACCGTGTCTGGCCGGCCGCGGTCGCGGCGGGCCTCGTGGGGTTCGTCGTCCTGTTCGGGGCCGTCGACCTGCTGCGACCGGACCTGGGCCGGTACGCCGGTGACGCGCTGGCCACCGGCCTCGGCGCGACGGCGGCCCTCGGCGCCTTCACCCTGACCAGCCGCGTCCGCGTGCGGTCCGGTGGCCGGAACCGCTGAGGCGGACACCGGGCGGCACCGTCAGACCTTCTCGGCCACCCCCGCGGCCGGTCCGCGGTGAGCGGGCCGACGCCCCCGGCGTCGGGGGCCGGGATCGACCTGTGGGCCGGATACCGAGGGGCCGTCACGCGCCACGACGCGCTCGGGCCGGGTCATGCCGGGTCCTCCAGCCGGCGGGCGCGGTCGGTGAGGTGGCGGCGTTCGGGGGCGCTGTCGGTGCGGCGGGCGGCCTCGCGGTACGCGTGTGCGGCGGCCTCCCGGTCGCCCCGGAGCTCCAGCAGGTGGGCGCGGGTGGCGAACAACCGGTGGTGACGCGCCAGGCGCTTGTCGCCCTCCAGCTCCGCCAGCAGGGCGAGGCCGGTGTCCGGACCGTGCACCATGGCCAGGGCGACGGCGCGGTTGAGGGTGACCACCGGGTTCGGTCCGAACCGCTCCAGCAGGCCGTACAGGGCGAGGATCTGCGGCCAGTCGGTGGTGCCGGTGTCCTCCGCCTCGTCGTGCACGGCGGCGATCGCCGCCTGCAGCTGGTAGGGACCTGCCCGGCCCCGCGGCAGGACGCGGCTGACCAGCTCGACGCCCTCGGCGATGAGCGAGCGGTCCCACCGGTCACGGTCCTGATCGGCCAGCGGCACCAGCTCGCCGTTCGGACCGGTGCGCGCCGGGCGGCGGGCGTCGGTCAGCAGCATCAGCGCGAGCAGGCCCGCGGTCTCGGCGTCCTCGGGGACGAGGCCGTGCAGCAGCCGGGTGAGCCGGATCGCCTCGGTGGACAGTTCCGGCGCGGTCAGTTCCGTACCGCCGGTGGCCGTGTACCCCTCGTTGAAGATCAGGTAGAGCACGTGCCGGACCTCGGCCAGCCGCTCGGTGGCCTCCGGGCCCTCGGGCAGCGCGAGCGTGCCGCCGGCCTTCCCGACGGCCGCCTTGGCGCGGCTGATGCGCTGGGCCATGGTCGCCTCGGGCACCAGGAACGCCGCGGCGATCTGAGCGGTGGTCAGGCCGCCGACCGCCCGCAGGGTCAGCGCGATCCGGCTCGGTGCGGACAAGACGGGATGGCAGCACAGGAACAGCAGGGCCAGCGAGTCGTCCCGGTCCGTGGCGGGCACGGCGTCGGCGGCGGGGGCGAGCAGCGCGGACTGCGGGGTGGCCAGGGCCAGGGCCTCCTCCCGGCGGCGGCGCGCCGCCTCGCTGCGCACCCGGTCGGCCAGCCTGCGGGAGGCGACGGTGACCAGCCAGCCGCGCGGGTTGTCCGGGACGCCGGCGTCGGGCCACTGCACGGCCGCCGCCAGCAGCGCCTCCTGCACGGCGTCCTCGCTCAGGTCGAAGGCGCCGTGGCGGCGGACGAGCGTGCCGAGGACCTGCGGCGCCAGCTCGCGCAGCAGGTCCTCGACCTCACGGCGTACGGTGCTCACAGGTCTCCCGCGGACTCGTGGAGCACCGGCCACAGCTCCACCGGCTCGGCATCGGCGAACGGCATGTCCGCGGCGATCTGCTGCGCCCGCTCCAGGCTCTCGCAGTCCAGCAGGTAGAAGCTGGCCACGTACTCCTTGGTCTCCAGGTACGGGCCGTCGGTGACCGCCGGGACGCCGTCCTCGCGGCGCACCAGCCGGGCGGCGGCGGCATCGGCGAGGCCGTAGGCCCCGAGCAGTTCGCCGCTCTCCCGGTACTTCCTGTTGAACGCCTCCTGCCGGGCGATCGCCTCCGGCCACGCCTCCGCGGGGAAGGCGTCCCACTTGGCCTGGTTGCCGTAGATCATCGCGACGTACTTCATCCCGGGTGTCCTCCCCGTCCCGCGCGCCCCGTCGGCGCGCTGTCACCCTTCGGTCGGAGCG
Source organism: Streptomyces sp. NPDC034670 (assembly GCF_055574875.1). NCBI lineage: Bacteria > Bacillati > Actinomycetota > Actinomycetes > Kitasatosporales > Streptomycetaceae > Streptomyces > Streptomyces sp. NPDC034670. The sequence goes on along the minus strand of NZ_JBVITR010000018.1, from coordinate 64,778 downwards.
GGGAGCGGCTCCTCGACATCCGACCACGGTCTTTTTTCATCTTTCTTCGCAGCCGCCCCGTCACCCCCGTGAGCGGCCGGGCGGCCGGAGCACCCGGGCACCGCGGTGATCAACATACGGTCCGGCCGCCCGCCGGGCCACCGTTGCGCTCGCCGGTCACGAACCGGGTCGGGCGGGCGGGCGACGGAGCCGGGGCCGTGGAGCAGGAGCGGGCGAGGCGGGGACCGGCACGCCCGCCGTCTCAGGGGTGCATCCGCGCCCCCTTCAGGACCTTGTCCACCGCGTTCCTCGGGCCGTACACCGCCAGGCCGACCAGGTCCAGGTCCGACGTGCCCACGGCCCGGACCGCCGCGCGGTTGGCCTCGTCGTGGCCGGTGGTGAACAGGTCGCCGGTGAAGACCGCGCGCGGCAGGGCGCGGGAGAGGGCGCGTGCGTGCGCCGCCCCCAGGGTCTCCTTGGTGCCCTCGAAGACCAGCACCGGCTGGCGGAACATCGGCAGGTAGGACACCCGGTCCGCGTCCTCGTACGGTTCCCCGATCACCTCGGGCAGGTGCGTGCCCAGGCCGCTGACCAGGAACGCGGTGACGTTGAGGCGCTGCCAGGTCTCCAGGTCCCCGCGCAGCAGTACGGCGATCTTCGTGTCGAAGCGTGTGCTCATCGTGCTCATGCCGTGAGACTGCCGCCCGGGGCGCGGGGGCGTCTTGTACGTTGTTTGCATGGCCGCAGAGCACGCCGGGCGTCCCGAGCGGACCGTCTCCGCCTGGCGGCCCGACGTCCCGGGCGTCGTGGAGGTCTTCCACGCCCGCTTCACCGGATACGCCTACCCGATGCACGTCCACGACGCCTGGACGCTGCTGATCGTCGACGACGGCGCCGTGCGCTACGACCTCGACCGGCACGAGCACGGCACCCCGCACGACACCGTGTCCCTGCTGCCGCCGCACGTCCCCCACAACGGCTCCCCCGCCACCTCCGACGGCTTCCGCAAGCGGGTGCTCTACCTCGACGGCACCCACCTCGCCGACGACCTCATCGGGGCCGCCGTGGACCGGCCCGACCTGCGCGATCCCCTGCTGCGGCGGCGGGTCGGACAGGTGCACGCCGCGCTCGTGCGGCCCGGCGACGAACTGGAGGCCGAGAGCCGGCTGACCCTCGTCGGGGAGCGGCTGCGCGCGCACCTGCGGTCCCGGGAGGACACCGCGGGGACGCACCGGCGGGACCCCGTCCTCGCGCGGCGGCTGCGCGAGCTGCTCGACGAGCGGGTCGTGGAGGGGCTCGTCCTGCGGGAGGCCGCCGCGCTGCTGTCCGCCCATCCCGCCCACCTGGTGCGGGCGTTCAGCGGCGCCTACGGCATCGCGCCGCACCAGTACCTGATGTCCCGCCGGGTGGGCCGGGCCCGCCGGCTGCTCCTGCGGGGGCGGTCGCCGAGCGAGGTCGCGGCCGCCACCGGGTTCTACGACCAGGCCCACCTCACCCGGCACTTCCGCAGGCTGGTCGGGGTCACGCCGGGCCGCTACCGCGCGGCCGGCCGGCAGGCGCCCGTGCCTACCGGTCCGAGGGGCGCCCCAGCAGGTGGGTGAAGGCGTCCAGGTTGCGGGTCGACTCGCCGCGCGACACCCGCCAGGCGTACTCCTTGCGGATCGCCGAGGCGAAGCCGAGTTCCAGGAGCGTGTTGAAGCTGCCGTCGGCGGCCTCCAGGACCTGGCCGAGGAGGCGGTCGAGTGCGTCCGGGGTGACGGCGGGCAGCGGGAGGCGGCCGGTGACGTAGACGTCGCCGAGCGGGTCGACGGCGTAACTCACGCCGAAGAGCTTGAGGTTGCGCTCCAGCAGCCACCGGTGGACGGCGGCCTCGTTCTCGTCGGGCCGGCGGATGACGAAGGCGTTGAGGGAGAGCGTGTGCCGGCCCACGATCAGGGAGACCGTCGTGGACAGCTTCCGGGTGCCGGGGAGTTTCACGACGTAACCGCCGGACGCGGGGGTCTCCCAGTCGAGTTCGGCGTCCTTCAGGACGTCCTCGACGATCCGCACCGCCCGCCGCTGTGCTTCTTCCGCCTCCGTGTCAGCCATGGTGGGAGCGTACGTGACGGCGGTGCGCCTGCGTCGCGGCCGTGTAGACGTCGGCCGTGGCGGCGGCCGCGGTGTCCCAGCCGAAGGACCGGGCGTGCCGGGCTGCGGCCTCGCCCATCCGGTCGGCGAGGTGCGGGTGGTCGGCGAAGTCGCGCAGCACGCGCGCGTAGGCGGCGGGGTCGTGGCCCCGGACCAGGAAGCCGGTGTGCCCGTCCCGCACGGCCACCGGGAGGCCGCCGACCGCGGCGGCGAGCACCGGGGTGCCGGCCGCCTGCGCCTCTATGGCGACCAGGCCGAACGACTCGCTGTAGGACGGCATGACGAGGACGGACGCCGCGCGGAACCAGTCCGCGAGCCGGTCCTGCCCGACCGGCGGGTGGAACCGCACGACGTCCGCGATGCCGAGGCGGGCGGCGAGCTTCTGCAGGCCCTCCGGCCGGGCGAGGCCGCTGCCGCTGGGGCCGCCGACCACGGGGACGCAGATCCGCGCGCGCAGCTCGGGGCGTTCGTCGAGCAGGACGGCGACCGCGCGCAGCAGCACGTCCGGCGCTTTGAGCGGCTGGATGCGGCCGGCGAAGAGCGGGATCAGCGCGTCCTGCGGCAGGCCGAGGCGGGCGCGGGCGGCGGCGCGGCCGTCGGCGGGGCGGAAGCGGGAGAGGTTCACACCGGGGTGCACGACGGCGACCTTGCCGGGGTCGGCGGCGTAGTGCCGGACGAGTTCGTCCGCCTCCTCGGCGGTGTTGGCGATCAGCCGGTCGGCGGCGTCGACGATCTGGGTCTCGCCGATGACGCGGGCGGCGGGCTCGGGGGTGTCGCCGTCGGCCAGGTTGGCGTTCTTGACCTTGGCCATGGTGTGCATGGCGTGCACCAGGGGGACGCCCCAGCGCTGGGCGGCGAGCCAGCCGACGTGGCCGGAGAGCCAGTAGTGGGAGTGGACCAGGTCGTAGTACCCGGGGCGGTGGCCGGCCCAGGCCTGCATCACGCCGTGGGTGAAGGCGCACAGCTGGGCGGGCAGGTCCTCCTTGGCGAGGCCCTCGTAGGGGCCGGCGTCGACGTGCCGGACGAGGACGCCGGGGGCGAGTTCGACGGCGGGCGGGAGGGCCGCGGTGGTCGAGCGGGTGAAGATCTCGACCTCGATGTCGAGGGCGGCGAGGCGCTGCGCCAGCTCCACGATGTAGACGTTCATGCCGCCGGCGTCGCCGGTTCCCGGCTGGTGAAGCGGGGAGGTGTGCACGGAGAGCATCGCCACGCGGCGGGGCTGCCTGCGGTGCAGCCGCAGCCGCGGGGGTGCCCCCGGGGAGCGCCGCCCGAGCCTCGCGATGTACTGGCTCACGTGGCGTTCCTCCTCGCTGCGGGCACGACGGTCGCGGGGCCTGCGGCCCCGTGGGGGGTCAACGCCGCAGGACTTCGATCCCATTTCCGGGCGCCCCCTCGCCGGGCCGGTTCTTTGCCGAATCATTACTGACCTTCGCTCAACCGTTCGAGAGGGGAGGGCGTGGTGCGGGAGGCGGGACGCGGGGGCCTGGTGCGGGGCGGTCGCGGCGGCTTCCGCGCCGCGGGGCCCCGGCGGCCCCGGCGGATCGTCCGGCCCGCTCCGGGGCCCCGCCTACCCTCGTACGCATGAGGTCCCGCGCCGACTCCCTCTCCCGCCCCCGGCTTCTCCCCCCCTCCCCCCGGCCGCGTTCCGGCGGGAGGGCCCCCGTCGTGGGCACGGTGACGCGCGGGACGACCAACCCCAACCGGCTGCGCCGCATGGACCGCTGGATCACGGCCGTGCACGGCGCGGAACTGCGCCGCGCGGCCGACCCCGTCGCCGTCGACCTCGGCTACGGCGCGGCCCCCTGGACGGCGGTCGAGCTGCTGCACCGCCTGCGCACCGCGGCGCCGCGCGCCCGCGTGGTGGGCGTCGAGATCGAACCGGCCCGGGTCGCGGCCGCACGGCCGTACGAGCGCGACGGACTGTCCTTCCGGCACGGCGGCTTCGAGATCCCGGTCCCCGGACGACCGCTGCTGGTCCGCGCGGCGAACGTGCTGCGCCAGTACGACGAGGCGGAGGTCGCCGCCGTGTGGCGGCGGCTGTGCGCGCGGCTGGCGCCGGCCGACCCGGCGACGGGGTCGCGCGGCGGACTGCTGGTCGAGGGGACCTGCGACGAGGTCGGACGCCGGCACGTGTGGGTCGCCCTCGGCCCGGAGGGACCGCGCACGGTCACCTTCGCGACCCGGCTGGGCTCGCTGGAACGCCCCTCGGACCTGGCGGAACGCCTGCCGAAGGCACTCATCCACCGCAACGTCCCCGGGGAGCCGGTGCACGCCTTCCTGCGCGACTTCGACCGCGCCTGGGCCGCCGCCGCGCCCTACGCCTCGTACGGCGCCCGGCAGCGCTGGATCCGGGCGGTGCGGGACCTCGCGGCCCACTGGCCGGTGGCGGACGGACCGGCGCGGTGGCGGCAGGGGGAGGTCACGGTGCGCTGGGAGGCGCTGGCGCCCCGGCACTGACCCGGCGGCCGGGCTCCGGGCGCCGGGAGGGGCCGGCCCCCGGACGACGCGGGGGCCGCGACACGCGGGGCGGGGGGAACGATCTCCGTGAGTCGTTCGTCACACCGGCAGGATGATCGCCATGCCGGACGAGAACAGCGGGGAGCACGGGGCCTGTCGCTCCGCGCACCGACGTGGCAGCATCCCGGACGACCGGATGTTACTGACGATTAACCAGTCGGGGGGCGGAGTCATGCGCAGGAGCAGGCGCGGGCTGACCGCGGCGGCCGTGGCCGTGGTCTGCGCGGTCGCGGTGCTGGCGGCGCCGGGGACGGCGTTCGCGGACCCCGTCCCCCCGCCGTCCCCGGGCGCGGGCGCGAGCGCCCCGTCCGCCACCGACGCGGAGCTCGAGGCCGTCCGCAAGAAGCTCGACCGGCTCTACCGCGCGGCGGCCGTCGCCACCGACGAGTACAACGACGCGGAGGAGAAGGCGAGGAAGCAGTCCGCCGAACTCGCCCGGCTGGCCGAGAAGATCGTCGAGGGCCGGGAGCGGCTGGACGGCCTGAGGGAGCGCGCGGGCGCCGCGGCCGCCGCCCAGTACCGCGGGGGCGGGCTGCCGCCCGAGGCGCACCTGGTGCTGAGCGACGACCCGCGGGACTTCCTGGACGGCGCGGGCCTGGTGCGCCAGGGCGAGCACGCGACCCGGGGGCTGCTCGGCGAACTGACCCGCGCGCAGCAGGACCTGGAGCAGTACGCCGAGGACGCCGACGCGCAGTGGCGCCGGCTGGAGGCGGGCCGCGCGGCCAAGGCCAGGGCGCAGAAGAAGATCGAGGAGCAGATCGAGGCGGCCGAGAAGCTCGAGGCGGACCTGGAGCAGGAGGAGCGCGAGCGCCTGGCCCGGCTGGAGGAGCGGGCCGCCCGGCAGGCGCAGGCCGACTGGCTGGGCTCCGGCGTCCTCGACGGGATCCGGGCCCGGGCCAGCGCGCGGGGCGAGAAGGCCGTCGCGTACGCCACCGCGCAGATCGGCAAGCCCTACCAGTGGGGCGCCGAGGGCCCCGAGGCGTACGACTGCTCCGGGCTGACCTCGCAGGCCTGGGCGTCGGCGGGGCTGGGCGTCCCGCGCACCTCGCAGGAGCAGTGGCGGCAGCTGAGGAAGGTCGAGATCGAGGACATGCGGCCCGGCGACCTCATCATCTACTTCGGCGACGCCAGCCACGTCGGGATGTACGTCGGGGACGGTTCCGTCGTGCACGCCCCGCGCCCCGGGCGGACGGTGACGATCGCGGGAGCCGGGTCGATGCCGATCCTCGGAGTGGTGCGCCCGGACGCGGACTGAGCGGCGGGCCGGCGCCGTCCTCCCGCACGGCCCGACCGCGTGATCCGGGCCGTGCGCCCCGTCCCCACGCGCCCGTCCCCACGCGCCCGGGCCGCGCGGTCCGGGCCGCGTGCCCGGGCCCTCCCTGCCCCGGCCGCGTGACCTGCCCCACGTGACCCGTTCCACGCGGATCCCGCCGTCCCTTCCCCGCGAGCGTGACGTTCGTCATCCCCCTCGGCGTCTCCGGCCTGTCCAACTGCGGTAGCAAACGCGGCATATGACAGTGACCGGCGGCCGGCCGACACGCGCCGTGCCATTCCGCTGCGGCGCCGTCACCCGCTATCGTCCCGGTTCGAAAAGGGGCACCCTCGCTCGCACAGAGGTACGAACCGGGGGAAGGGCCGAGATCCCTCGCCCCCACCGTGCCCTCGGGGGGAGGGAAGGAACCCGGAACCATGCCCGCACCCGTACCGCGGCAGAGAGCGATTCCGGCCGCGGAAAGCGGTCGGGCGCCGGCCGCACCACCGCACGGCGATCCCGCCCCGGCGGCCCCGCACGCGGCGGCCCCGTCCGAGAACGGCGCGGACCCGGCGCGCCCCGCGCAGGACCGGGCCGGGACGACCGCCCCCGCCCCCCTCACCCTGCTGCTGATCGAGGACGACCCCGGCGGCTCGCCGATCGTGCCGGACCTGCTGGACCAGGCCGGCAAGCCGATCCGCGTCCGCACCGCCCGCAACCTCACCGAGGCCGAGCGGCTGCTCACCGACGACGTCCACTGCATCCTGCTGGACCTGGCGCTGCCCGCGCCCGGCCGGGCGGGCGGCGGGGACGACGAGCTCGCCGTGCTCAGGCACGTGCTGGAGCTGGCGCCCCGGCACGCAGTCCTCGCGCTCACCGCGGCCGACGACGCCGAGCGCGGCGCGGAGGCGGTGCGGGTGGGCGCCCAGGACTACCTCGTCCGCGACGAACTGGACGGCCGCCTGCTGAGCCGGGCGATCCGGTACGCGGTCGAGCGCAAGCGTTCCGACTCCGCCGAGCGGCGGCTCGCCGAGGGCCGGCTCCGCGCCCAGGAGAACGCCCGGCTGGAACGCGGTCTGCTGCCGACCCCGCTGCTGGAGGGCTCCCCGCTCCGCTTCGCCGCCCGCTACCGCCCCGGCCGCTCCCGCGCCCTGCTCGGCGGCGACTTCTACGACGTCGTCCGCACCCCGGACGGCACCGTGCACGCCATGATCGGTGACGTCTGCGGCCACGGCCCGGACGAGGCCGCCCTCGGCGTCGAGCTGCGCATCGCCTGGCGCGCGCTGACCCTGGCGGGGCTGTGCGGCGACGAGCTGCTGGGCACGCTCCAGGAGGTGCTGGAGCACGAGCGCGCGGACGAGGAGATCTTCGCCACCCTGTGCACGGTCGACATCGCCCCGGACGGCCGCCGGGCCGGCCTGTGCCTGGCGGGCCACCCCTCGCCGCTGCTGGTCCGCCCGGGCCTGCCCGCGCGGCTGCTGCCGTACGACGACAACGGCCCGGCCCTCGGCCTGCTGCCCGGCGCCCGCTGGCCGCGGACGCAGGTGGAGCTGGGCGCCGAGTGGAGCCTGATGCTCTACACCGACGGCCTGATCGAGGGCCGGGTCGGGGACGACGGGGAGCGGCTCGGTCAGGACGGGATGGTGGACGTGGTCCGCCGGCAGCTCACCGCGGGACTGCGCGGCGAGGAACTGCTGCGGGCGGCGGTCAACGAGGTCCGCGACCTCAACGGCGGCGAGCTGACGGACGACGTGGCGGTCCTGCTGCTGGACCGCGCGCCGTAGCCCGGCGGGCGGGCGCCGGCCGGCGCCCGCTCCCCACCGGTTCCTACCGGCCGCCGTTCCACGGGCCGTACGGACCGTCGCTGCTGGAGCCCCTGCGGCTGCGCCCGCCGCCGGGGAGGCCGCGCAGGGCGGGACGGACGTCGACCATGTACACGATGGTCGCGATCAGACCGATGATCGGCAGGAACGACAGGACGTTGAAGATCAGGTTCACCACGAAGGCGAGCCCCAGGATGATCAGCCAGAACGGCTTGGTCTTCTTGTCGGCCGCGCGGTAGGCGTCCTCACGGCGCGTGGCGGCGTCGATCAGCGCGAAACCGCTGAAAAGGATCAGGGCCATGCTCAACAGCCACATCAACCCCGCGAAGCCCTGCATCAGCACTACGTCCACCACCTGACTCGGCTCGTCCCTACGCGGCAACCGTACCCGCAACCACCGGCCGGCTATCCGGACAACGGGCCGGGCACCGCGAGAGTGCCCGGCCCGTCCCGCCGGCCGGCCGCGCCCCGCCGCTCACTGGGCGGGCGGGGTCGTCTTCCTGGGCGTGGCCTTGCGCGCCGGAGCCTTCTTGGCGGCGGCGGGCTTCTTCGCCTCGGCGGACCCGTTCTCCGCGGGCCCCGGGGTCCCCGGCGTCCCCACGGTCCCGGCGGTCGCGGCGGTCCCGGCGGGCTTGCCGTCCCCGGACCCGACCGGCTCGGGCCGGGGCGCGGGCTTCGGCCCGGCGGACGGCTCGACGGCCACGGCGATGTCCTCGATGCCCTCGGCGGCCTCGCCGCGCCAGGTCCGCACGGCCTGCTCGCCGTGCTCGGCGACCTTCTCGTAGGTCTCCCGGGCCTTGACCGCGTACTCGGCGGCGACCCCGACCCCGCGCAGCGCGAGGTCCTGGGCGGTCTCACCGAGCTTCCTCAGGTCGGTGTCGAGCGAGCCGAGGAACTCGCCGACCTTGGCCTGCAGGGTCTCCTGCGTCTCCCGGACCCGGTGGGTCGCCCTCTCCTGGACGGCCTTGGGGTCGGTGTTGCGGACGGCCTCGATGCGGGCCGGGGCCTCGGTGCGCAGCTGCTCCACCAGGACCGGCACCTTCCTGGCCTGCCGCAGGGCGAGGTCGGCGGTGCCGGCCGCGAAGTAGAGGGGGGTCGGGTTGCGGAAGGTCTTGCGCAGGTCGTCGGTGATGGCCATGGTGATGGTCCTCCCGGATTCGTTTCGGCTGAGGGTTCGTGTGGTCCGCGGCGGGCGGCCGGCGCCCTGGTCCGGCTCAGCCGGCCGTCCGCCGCGGACCGGTGTCGCTTCCGCCGTCGGCGCGGGGGCGGCCCCCGGCGGACGTACCGTTCTTGCTGGTGGAGCCGCGGCGCCCGGCGGAGGTGCCGCCGCCGGCCGTACGGCTCCGGCGTATCCCGGCACCGCCGCCCGGGGCGTCCTCCGCACGGTCGCCCCCGTCGGTGCCGCCGGTCGCCCCGACCGTGTCGGTCGCCTCGGGCGCCTCAACCTCCTCGGACGCCTCGGACGTCCCGGTGGTCGTCTCACCGCCCTCGGGGCCGCCGAAACCGTTCTCCTTGCGGAAGGACTCGTAGATCTGGAGCAGCACCTGCTTCTGACGCTCGGTCAGCGTGGGGTCGGCGAGGAGGACGGCCCGCGTCTCGACCTCGTCCCGGCCCCGCTCGGCGTCGAGGATCCCGGCCCGGACGTACAGCGTCTCGGCGGAGATCCGCAGCGCCTTGGCGACCTGCTGGAGCACCTCCGCGCTCGGCTTGCGCAGCCCGCGCTCGATCTGGCTGAGATACGGATTGGACACCCCGGCGGCATCGGCGAGCTGCCGCAGCGACAACTGCGCGTTGCGCCGCTGCTCGCGCAGGTACTCACCGAGATTGCCGACGTTGAGCGATGCCATGCCTCCACCATGACGCACCCCGCTAACTATTGCAAGCACCTGCTTGCAGGAGTGCGCCACCGGGTGCTCCGGACGAGCGGGGGCGCAGAGGCCGGTCGTCCTTTCCCGTGTTTGTGGGGTTTCCCGCTGGATCCGCTCGGCGAAGTGATCGCGTCACGGTCGATCCGCGCGACGAGGTCCCTCGGGGCCGGTCCATGGACGTCGTGCGACGAAGACGAACTCCTTGCCCGGCCTGTCGGGCGCGTCGCGGACGCCCTCCACCTCATAACCCTGCGCGATCAGCTCCGTCTCGACCTCCCGCCGCTCGCGGAAGCGCAGGGTGGAGTCCGACGTCAGCACCTGCCCGTCGGCAGCGAACACGTAGGTCCAGCGGAACGTCACCAGCGGCCCGCTCACCTCCAGCACCTGTACCCAGCTCTCGACGGCGCCGACTCCCGGGACCTGCATCACGCGGTACGAGGCTTCGCGATTCCACTCCTCCCAGGCGCGTCCGGCCGGATCCCGGGTCTCGAACACCAGACGGCCGCCGGGCCGTAGCGCTTCGTACGCGCCACGCAGGGTCTCCCGCCACGCCTGCGGATCGAGGATCTGCTGGGCGACGTTCGCCGTCATCGTCGCCAGGTCGACCCGCAGCGGCGGGAGCGTCGTCGCATCGCCACAGATCCAGCGCACTCGCTCGCCGCCCGGCTTGGCCCGGGCCACGTCGATGGACGCCCGGGCGGGATCGACGCCGACCACCTCGATCCCGCGTCCGGCCAGCGCAAGTGCGAACACACCCGTCCCGCAGCCGATGTCCAGCACCTGACGCGCCCCGAACTCCTCCGTCATCCCCACGTACGCGTCGAGATCGGTGCGGTCGGGGTCGAGCGGGTCATAGATCGCGGCGAGTCGTGGATGCCCGAAGCACTCGTCAGCCATGCGACCGACCGTACGGGGAGCCGGGCTTGCCCGTCTCATCGATTTTCCCGGTTGCCGGAGGTGTTGGCGTCTCCCTCGGTCGGGATCCCCCGGTCGAGATCCCCCAGCCGGTCACCTGGAGCAGGCTCGTCACCGTTCGGACCCACTGGGCCGACCGGCTCCGGAACCGTCCCGGCAGAACCGACGGGGTCCGGCTCGGGGACGCCTCGTCCTCCAGGTCCTCCGGGGACGGACATCGGCGAAGAGGGGGCGGGGAGACGGGGAGGAGGAGAGAGGGCGGGGAGGCGGGAAGGACGGGAAAGGCGGAGACCGGGGAGCGCGCGGGCGGCAGACTGCTCCCCATGACCGCACCGGATCCCAAGACCGACCTCCGCCTCTCCTTGCAGTCCGCCCGCGACGCCCTGCTCTGGAAACTCGAAGGGCTCCCGGAGTACGACGTCCGCCGCCCGCTGACGCCGACCGGCACCAACCTCCTGGGCCTGGTGAAGCACGCGGCCGGCGTGGAACTGGGCTACCTCGGCGAGGTCTTCGGCCGTCCCTCCGGCGAGCCGCTGCCCTGGCTGGAGGAGGGCGCCGAGTCCCACGCGGACATGTGGGCCACCGCCGAGGAGTCGCGCGAACGGATCGTGGGGCTCTACCGCCGGGCGTGGACGCACGCGGACGCGACGCTCGACGCGCTGCCGCTCGACACGGTCGGCAGGGTGCCGTGGTGGCCCGACGGCAGGGACGGGCTGACGCTGCACCAGGCCGTGGTGCGGGTGCTCGCGGACACGCACCGGCACGCCGGGCACGCCGACATCCTCCGGGAACTCCTGGACGGCGCCGTGGGGATGCGGGAGGACAACGTCAGCGTGCCGTCGCAGGACCCGGCGTGGTGGGAGGCCCACCGCGACCGGCTGGAGCGCGTGGCGCGGGAGGCCGGCCGGAACGCGTGACGCCCGGCGCGCCGGGGCGACGCGCCCGGGGCCGCGCCGCCGGCCCCGGACGGGAAGCACCCCGTCGCACCCCCGGCGCACCCCGGCGCGCCCTCGGACGGAGCCCGGGCCGCCCGGCGGTCCCGCCCGCTCCGGCCGGGCGGCCCTGATCCGTACGGGGCCCCCTCCCCTCCCCGACGGCCCGGGACGGGACGGGCGCGGCCCGTACACCCACTTTTTTGTGCGTACTTGGCAGCCCCCCGGCCCTGCGCGAACCTGGATGCGGCCGGTCCACCGGGCACGGGGGGACGGAGGTGACGCGGGCGACGGCGGTCGTCAGGGGACCGGCTCGGTGGCCACGGCCATCCTCTCCAGGCGGCGGTGCCCCCAGTCGGAGAGGGGGGCGAGGGCCTCGGCGAGGTCGCGGCCGAAGGCGGTCAGGGAGTACTCGGTCTTCGGCGGAAGCACGTCGTGGACCCGCCGGTCCACCAGTCCGTCCGCCTCCATCTCGCGCAGCGCCTGGGTCAGCACCTTCTCGGAGAGACCGGGCACCCGCCGGCGCAGTTCGGCCGGCCGGTGCGGACCGGACTCCAGCAGCCACAGCAGCGTGGTCTTCCACTTGCCCTCGATCACGGAGATCGCGGCGGTCACCCCGCAGACGTTCGGATCGTGGCGCCGGTGCGTCACCCTGCACCCCCTTCGTCGCTTCTGCGAACTTTGTCCGCTTCACTTCAGTGCTCGATGATCGACAGTCACGTTACGGGAGTTGAATGATGTCCGCGCACACCCACCAGTCCGCCGTCACCGTCCTCGGGCTCGGCCCGATGGGCCGGGCGCTGGCCGAGGCGTTCCTGGCCGCGGGGCTGCGCACCACCGTCTGGAACCGCACGCCCGGCCGGGACGGCGAGCTGGTCGCCCGGGGCGCGGTCCCGGCGTCCTCACCCGAGGAGGCGGTCGCCTCCTCCCCGCTCACCGTCGTCTGCGTGGTGAACTACGACGCCTCGGACGCCGTCCTGCGCCGGGACGCCGTCGCCGACGCGCTCAAGGGCCGCACGGTGGTGAACCTGAGCGCCGACACCCCCGAACGCGCCCGGGACACGGCCGGGTGGGCGGAGCGGCACGGCATCCGCTACCTGGACGGCGCGATCATGACCCCGACCCCGGCCATCGGCACGGACGACGCGGTGCTCCTGCTCAGCGGCCCCGAGGAGCTGTACCGCCAGCACCGGCCGGTGCTGGCGGCGCTCGGCGGCACGCACACCCACCTCGGGGAGGAGATCGGCCGGGCCGCGGCGTACGACATCGCGCTGCTCGACGTCTTCTGGACGGCGATGGCGGGGTACGTCCACGCCCTCGCCGTGGCCCGGGCGGAGGGCGTCACCGCCGGCGAGCTCGCCCCCTTCGCCCAGGGCATCGCCGCGATCCTGCCGCCCCTGTTCACGGAGTTCGCGGCCGACGTCGACGCCGGCACGTACTCGGGCGAGCTGAACCCGATCACCTCGGCGGCGTCGACCATGGCCCACGTCGTCCACGCCTCCGAGGCGCACGGCATCGACGCGAGCGTGATGCGCGTGATCGAGGGGCAGGCCCGGCGGGTCATCGCGCTCGGGCACGGGGCGGACGGGTTCACCCGGGTCGCCGAGGTGCTCGCCCGCCGCTGAACCGCCCCGGGCGGCGCCCCCGGGCCGGAGCGCGGGCGGGTGCGGGTCCGCCGGGGCCGCGGGCGGACCGGCCGGCTCCCCTCCGGTCCCGGCCGTCACCGGACCGGCCCGTGCTCCCCGGAGGTCACCGGGAGAGGGTCAGGTCCGTCGTGATGGTCTCCCAGAGGGCGTCGAACCACTTCCGGGACTCCTCCACGAACGCCCGGTCCCGCTGCCCCGCCTGCCGGACGAAGGAGAAGAGCAGGGACTGGGAGCCGAGGGCGTCGTACATCTCCAGGGTCCGGCTCTCCCACTCCTCCTCGCGCCGGGTGAGCAGGTAGTAGCCGATCAGCGCCTCCTCCCCGTTGAGCAGGTACAGCTTCACGGGCGGGGTGAAGGGGAGCGCGCGGAACGAGACGTGCACGTCGATGCCGTGCGTGGCGCGCAGGGCGAGCAGGTTGTGCCGGAGCACGCGGGCCTGGGCGTCGCGCTGGGCCAGCCAGCGCTCGTGGACCGGGTCGTCGGGGCCGTCGCGGCCCTCGACCGGGACCGGGAAGGCCAGGTTGATGCTCCGGGAGGGCAGCAGGAGGCGGACCTCGACCGACTCGGGGCGCAGGCGGCCCTCGTGGATGTGCCGGACCGGTTCGCTCAGCGCCAGCATGAGGCTCTCGGCCGTCAGGCAGACCGCGTCGATCCGCACGCGGTCCCGCGCGAAGGCGTCCGTCAGGCGGGGCGCCAGCCCCACCATCGTCGGCTGGGGCTCCTCCCGGGCGGGGGCCGGTTCGGCGATCCGCGGCGGGCTGCCCTTGCTGACGTTGGTGAGGAGGCCGTCCTCCTGGAGCGCGCGCAGGGCCTGGCGCACGGTGCCGCGCTCCACGCCGAACTCCTCGGCGAGTTCGGCCTGGGTGGGCAGCCGGTCGCCCGCCCTGAGCTCGCCGGTGCGGATGCGTTCCCGCAGGATGTCGGCGATCTCCTGGGGTGAGAGCTTCCTGCCGCCGTTCACTGACACGTTCTCCTGGGCCACGGCCAAACGCTACAACTCAGATCCATTCAAAGGGAGTTGCTTGAAAGTTGTTTACCAGGGGCAGCCAAGTGGGGACAACATAAGCAAAGTTGGCAGCCAACTCAGTTGAGTTGGCAGAAGTTCGGAGGTTCCTCCTCCGGTCCGCTCCGCCGACGTCACGCCCGTCCGCCCGGCCAGCCCGCCCGAAGGGGGGAACACCGTGCCCGCACTCGCCCTGGTCTCCGCCGTCCTCGTCATCACCCTGGAGGAGTTCGTCCAGTGGCGGTACGGCGTCGCGGGCCTCGTCGGCCTGCTGCTGCTCACCGTGGGCATCAAGGCCAAGAGCCCGGGGGTCAGTTCCGCCGGGGCGGTCCTGCTCGCGCTGCTGGTGGCGAGGCCCGCCCTGTGAACGGCGCCGGGTGCCGGGCGCCCGGGGGAGACGTCCGTCCGTGAGCACCGGCTCCGAGCCGATCGTCTCCCCCAGCGCGTCGAACCACCGGCGGGACCGCTCCACGAGGGCGGTGTCCCGCGGGCCGACGTGCAGTGGGCGAACAGCACCTCCGCGCCGTTGAGCGGGTACGGCTTCACCGGCGGGGTGAAGGGCAGCGCCCGGGACGAGACGCGCACGTCGATGCCGTGCGTGGCGCGCAGGGCGAGCAGGTGGTGCCGGAACACCTGCCCCCGGGCGCCGCGCCGGCCGGCGCTCGTGGACCGGGTCGCCGGGACCGGCGCGGACCCCGACCGGGACCGGGAAGGCCGGGTCGGCCTCCCGGGAGGGCAGCGGGACACGGGCCTCGATCTTGGCCGGTTTCAGCCGCCCGGCGTGGATCCGGCGCAGCGGCTCACCGGGGGCGAGCGTGAGGGAGGCCGAGGTCAGGCAGACGGCGTCGATCCCGACGTGCGCGGCCGCGAAGGCGGTGGCGATCCGGAGCGCGAGGTCCGCCGTGGGGGGCAGCGGGGGTGCCGCGGGGCCGGCCGGCGCTCCTCCGGCGGCGACGGCGACGGTCGCCGGGGCGCCCCGGGAGACGTCGGTGAGCGACCGCTCGGACCGCGGGATGCGCGGGGCCTGGCGCACGGTGCCGCGCTCGACGCCGAGCTCCTCGGCGCGCCGGGCCCGCGTGGGCACGCGCGGTCCCGGCCGCAGCGCTCCGGACCCGATGCGGGCGCGCAGTTCGCCGGCCACCTCGCGAGGTGCGCTCCGCGGCCGCCGCGCTCCCTTCCCTCCCTCGACGGAGGCGTGTTCCGGCTCCACGGCCGAACACTACAACTTCCCGCCATCTTTGGGCAGTTCACTTGAAGGTGGTTATGAGCCTCCCCCAAGTGGAGATAACCAAAGACAAGTTGGTAACCAACTTGAGCAACATGGTCGGCACACAAGGAGGTTGGCCACCAGGGCAACGGTTGGGAACCACCGACGACAAGGGGGACCGTCATGCCGCTCATCGCTCTCGTCCTCGCCGCCCTGGCCATCGGGTTCGAGCAGCTCGTCCAGTGGAAGTACGGGCCGATGGGGATCATCGCCTTCGTCGCCCTCACCGTGGGCATCAAGGCGCGGAACACCACGGTCAGCGGCATCGGCGCGGTCATCCTCGTGATGCTGCTCGCCCAGTCCGGCTGACGGCACACCGCACGGACCACCGACCGGGCTCCTCTCCGGAGGGGAGCCGGGAGCCCTGTCGGCCGGCACCACCCGCACCACCACAACCACAACCACAACCGAACAGCTCGCTACGGATGAACGCACACCCGTCGTCGACGGAGGGAGGCAGGCAGCAGGGGCGCGAGGGCGACCGCGCCCGGAACGGGTCCGGGCACCACGGTCGGCCCGGACGCACGCAGCAGGGCGCCGGCCCGACGGGCGGCGCCCGCTCGTCCTTCCCGCACCCGGCCCCGGGCCGCCCGCCGCACCGCCGGCCCGTCGCCCGGCCACGGCCCCGTCGGCCCGGCGACGTCCGGCGCGGGAGCGGCGCCCTCCCCGGTCGACGCGCGGGACCCGGTCCCGGCGCCGCACGCGGTCGCGCCACCGGCGACGGCGGTCTCCCGCGGGCCCCTCGGCCCGTCGCCCCTCCGCGCTCCCCGGACCTCCCGGCGCGCGCCCCTTCCCCGGGTCCCGTGAGGACACCGCCCGGTTCCGCGGGTCCCGCTAGAACACCGCCCGGATCTCCCCCACGACCTCCGCCCCGCCCGTCAGCGGCGCCCGGCCGATCCGCTCGACCACCGGTGCGTCCACCCCCATGAGCCCCAGCGCCCGCGCGAGCACCGGGCCCAGGGCCCGCACCGCCCCGTCGTCCACCTTGAAGGCGAGGGCGCGGCCGTCCGGCAGCGCGACGGCCTGGACGGCCTCCGCACCCATCTTGGACAGGGCGCCCGGGACCTCCCGCATCAGCCAGGTGTCGGCGCGGCGGGTGCCGGCGACGTACTCGGGGTGGGCGCGCATGGCGTCCGCGACGCGGCGCTCGGGCGTGCCGGGCTCCGCGAGGACGAAGGAGCGGTAGGCGCGGGCCAGGCCGAGGAGGCTGACCGCCATCAGCGGGGCGCCGCAGCCGTCCGTGCCGACGGCGGCCACCCGCTCGCCCGCCGCGTCCTCCACACCCTCGTGGACGAGCCGCTGGAGCGGGTGGTCCGGGTCCAGGTAGGTCTCCAGCGGCCAGCCCCGCAGCGCGCAGGCCGCCAGCATCGCGGTGTGCTTGCCGGAGCAGTTCATGACCGTCTTCTCCCGCACCCCGCCGGCCGCGAGGTACGTCTCCCGTTCCTCCGCGTCCAGCGGCAGGTCCGGCGGGCAGCCCAGCTGCCGCTCGTCCAGTCCGTGCTCGGCCAGCATCTTCCGGACCAGGTCGCGGTGGAAGACCTCCCCCGAGTGGCTCGCGGCGGCCAGCGCCAGCCGCTCCCCCGCCAGGTCCAGGCCCGCCCGCAGCACGCCCGCCGCCTGCATCGGCTTGTTGCTGGACCGCGGGAAGACGGGCGCCGTCACCTCGCCCAGCGCCAGTTCCACGGCTCCGTCGGCATCCAGCAGGACCAGGCTCCCGCGGTGCCGTCCCTCGACGAAACCGGAACGGACGACCTCGGCGAGAACGGGCGGAACGGCGGACGGGGACGGGGACGGGGACGGGGACGGTGCGGACATCGGCGGTGGCCTTCCGGACGGGGACGCCCCGCCCGGCGCGGGGGCGGCCGGGATCACCGGCCCGGCCCCCGCCTCACACGAGCAGGTCGTCGACTTGGGCTTCTCCCTCACGGTACCTGCGTGCGATCTCCGCGCTGCAGCCGTCGGCCGTGCGCTGCAGCCGCTGCCGCCGCCGGGACACCTGCTGCTCGTACCGCTTCAGCCGCCCCATCGCCGTGCTCAGCTCCCCGTCCGTGCGGGCGCCCAGGTCGGACAGCTCCACCTCGCCGAGCACCTCGGCCGCCAGCCGCCGGTACTCCTCGCCGCGCGGCGTGCCCAGCGTCACGTGGCGGGCGGAGGACCGGTGCCGGGCCGGGGTGTCCCGCAGGATCTCCGGCAGCCGCTCCACCACGGACGCCTCCACCGGATCGGCGGCGGCCGATGCGGCGTCCGCGGGGGCGCGCCGGGTCAGCTCCGCCCCCAGGATGTCGATCCGCCCCTGGATCAGCCGCCGCACGTAGCTGAGGTCGGTCTCGTCGCGCTGGGCGTCGCGGCGCAGGGCGCGCAGCTCGGCCAGGCTGAGCACGGTCAGCTCGTGCTCCGGCCGTTCCTCGGGCAGCACCGGGCTGTCCGTGCGCTGCGTGGGCGGCCGGTGGAACTCCCGCTCCCCGACAGCCGGTTGGGTCAACGAGACAGCCACAGGCGGCTGCCCTGCTCCCGATGTGCTCATATGCCTCAACCGTCCCCTCGACCGGCATGTGCCAGCATCGTGCCACCCCGGACGGCCACCATGTGACCGAGTACACCCGATCCGCCCCAGATGGCGGTTAAGGAGTAAAAATAGCCCGGTCGGGGAGTCGCGCGGACCACCGTCGGCCGCCTGTTCGCCGACCGGCATGATGGACGCATGCGAGCAGTGGTGCAGAGGGTGGACGGCGCGAGCGTCGTCGTGGACGGCGAGACGGTCGGGGCGATCGAGGGCGAGGGGCTGTGCGTCCTCGTCGGCGTCACCCACGAGGACACCAAGGAGAAGGCGGCCCAGCTCGCCCGCAAGCTCTGGTCGATCCGGATGCTCCAGGACGAGAAGTCGTGCAGCGACGTCGACGCCCCGCTGCTGGTGATCAGCCAGTTCACCCTGTACGGCGACGCCCGCAAGGGCCGCCGCCCCACCTGGAACGCCGCCGCCCCCGGGGACGTCGCCGAACCGCTGGTCGACGAGGTGGTCGCCCAGCTGCGCGCCCTGGGCGCGACGGTGGCGACGGGCCGCTTCGGCGCGCGGATGCGGGTGTCGCTGACCAACGACGGCCCGTTCACCGTCCTGCTGGAGATCTGACCGGGGGGCCGGCCCGGCACCGGCCGGCACCGGCCGGCGACCGGCCGGCTCAGGGCTCGACTATGGTCTCCTGGGCCGCCGCCGTCTCCCCGGCGAGCAGCCGGGCGTCCACCGGCACGTTCCGCTTGACCAGCGCGAGCGCGACCGGTCCCAGCTCGTGGTGGCGCGCGGACGTCGTGACGAACCCGATCCTGCGCCCGTCCGGACCGTCGTCGGCGACCCGGATCTCCGTCCCCGCCGCCGGCAGGTGGACCTCGCTGCCGTCCAGGTGCAGGAAGACCAGCCGGCGCGGCGGCTTGCCCAGGTTCTGGACCCGGGCGACGGTCTCCTGGCCCCGGTAGCAGCCCTTCTGCAGGTGCACCGCGCCCCCGATCCAGCCCAGCTCGTGCGGGATGGTGCGGTGGTCGGTCTCGAAGCCGAGCCGGGGGCGGTGCTGCTCGACGCGCAGCGCCTCGTGGGCGAGGATCCCGGCGGGCGGCCCGGCCTGCTCCGCGTACGCCTCGAGCTCGGCCCGGGGCAGGAACAGGTCGCGTCCGTACGGGGTCTCGCGGACGACGACGCCCTCGGGCGCCTCGGCGATGGAACCGGCGGGCAGGTGCACCACCGCGATGTCGGCGGTGCGGTCGGCGACCTCGACGCGGTAGAAGAACTTCATCGACTCCAGGTACGCGATCAGCGCCTCCTGGGTGCCCGGTTCGACGTGGGCCCAGACCGTCTCCCCGTCGTCGACGAGGTAGAGGGCGTGCTCGATGTGCCCGTTGGCGGAGAGGATCAGCGCCTCGGTGGCCTGGTGCGGGGGCAGCTCGCTGACGTGCTGGGTGAGCAGCAGGTGCAGCCAGCCGAGCCGTTCCGGGCCGGTGACGGTCACGACCCCGCGGTGGGACAGGTCGACGAAGCCGGTGCCGTCGGCGAGGGCGCGCTGCTCGCGGAACAGGTCGCCGTAGTGGGCGGCCACGCCTTCGTCCACGCCCTCGGCGGGGACGGCGCCGGGCAGGGTCAGCAGAGGGCTCTTCATACGCCCAAGCCTACGTCCCGGTGGTCTCCGCCTCCGGAGCGCAGTCACCGCACCTGCCGAAGATCGCGAAGTGCTTCATGTCCGTGTCGAAGCCGAAGGAGTCCCGCAGCTTGGCCGTGAACTCGGCCGCCACCTCCACGTCCGCCTCGATGACGCCGCCGCAGTCGCGGCAGACCAGGTGCAGGTGGTGGTGCCGGTCGGCGAGGTGGTACGTCGGGGCGCCGTGCCCGAGGTGGGCGTGGCTGACCAGGCCCAGCTCCTCCAGGAGCTCCAGCGTGCGGTAGACGGTGGAAATGTTGACCCCCGACGCCGTCTTCCTCACTTCCGCGAGGATGTCGTCGGGGGTCGCGTGCTCAAGGGTGTCCACGGCTTCGAGCACGAGTTGGCGCTGCGGCGTCAGCCGGTAGCCGCGCTGCCTGAGGTCGCTCTTCCAGTCGGTGCTCACCACACCCCGAGTCTAGGGGGTGCCGTCCGGACCGGGGCGGGCCCGCTCGGGGCGGGGCCTACTTGAAGAAGGCGATGCCGTCGTCCGGCAGGTCGTCGGGCAGGGCCTTGGCCCAGCGCTCGACCTGCTCCGGGGTGACGACCTTCTTCAGGTGCGCCGACATGTAGGGGCGCAGCTCGACCTCGGGGGTCTGCTTCTCGCCGACCCACATCAGGTCGCTCTTGACGTAGCCGTACAGCCGCTTGCCGCCGCTGTAGGGACGGGAGGCGGCGGTGCGCGCGACCGCGTCCGTGACCAGGTCGATCTGCGGCTTGCCCTCGGCCAGCTCGCCGTACCAGATCTCGATGACGCCGTCGTCGCGGGTCATCGTCACCTCGACCTTGCGGGCGGCGTCGATCCGCCAGAAGCCGTGCTCGGACTCCAGCGGCCGGACCTTGTTGCCCTCCCCGTCCAGCACCCAGGTGTGGGAGCGGTACTCCAGGAAGTCCCGGCCGTCGTGGGTGAACGCGACCTCCTGCCCGAAGTTGCACTTCTCGGCGCCGGGGAAGTCGTGCACGCCCGCACCCGCCCAGTCACCGAGCAGGAAGGCGAGCGGGACGAGGTCCTTGTGGAGGTCGGACGGGATCTCGATCATGAGAGGCAGTTCCTGGACGTGGTCGGACAGGGTCAGCGCTGGCCCTGGAACAGCTTCTTCACGGTCAGCCCGGCGAAGGCGAGGACGCCGACGCAGACCAGGACCAGCAGGGCTTCGAAGAAGATAACCACGGGGTGCTCCTTGAGCGGGGGTGCGGTGTGTGCACAGGGCCGGACCCCAGCTTACGCGGCCGGGGCCCGGCCCCGTCGGGCGAGGTCCGCCCCGACGGGCGCCGGCCCGGCGGCCGGCCCCGCCCCACCGCCGTCCGCCGGGGCGGCACGGCGGGCCCACGGGTGATCGCCGCGGTCGCGGGGGCGTTGACTACGATTCGGTCATGGCGAAGAAGCTCGTGATCAAGGTGACCGCGGGGGCCGACGCCCCCGAACGCTGCTCGCAGGCGTTCACGGTGGCGGCGGTGGCCGTGGCGAGCGGGGTGGACGTCTCCGTGTGGCTGACCGGGGAGTCGGCGTGGTTCGCGCTGCCGGGGCGGGCCGCCGAGTTCGAGCTGCCGCACGCCGCGCCGCTGCCCGACCTGATCGATGCGCTCCTGGCCGGGGGCCGCCTCACCCTGTGCACGCAGTGCGCGGCCCGCCGCGACATCACGGAGAAGGACGTCCTCGAGGGCGTACGGATCGCCGGTGCGCAGGTGTTCGTCCAGGAGGCACTGGCCGACGACACCCAGGCGCTCGTCTACTGAGCCGGCCGGGCGGGCCCTACCGGGGCCGTCTCCTGCCGTCCAGCTCGTCCCACCACTCGTCGGACTGCGGGTCGCCGGTGGGGTCGTCCCACCAGCGGTCCTCGGGGCCGCGCCGGTTGGCGACCATCGCGGCGAGCGGGGGGATGACCATGGCCACCACGCACATGCCCACGGCCGCCGGCACCGACCACAGCCGCACGACGCTCCAGGCCAGGACGAACAGCCCGATGCACGTGCCCATCATGACGAAGTAGGTGCGGCGCCTGCGCGCGTACATGCCTCCAGCGTAGGTCCGGACATGCCGGAGGGCCGCATCCCGGGCGTCTAACCGTGGGATGCGGCCCTCGGCGAGCGGGCTCAGACCGCGATCGCGACCTCGGCCAGGCCGCCCTGCTGGGCGACGACCGTGCGGTCGGCGGTGGCGCCGGGCACCAGGGCGCGGACGGTCCAGGTGCCCTCCGCCGCGTAGAAGCGGAACTGTCCGGTGGCGGAGGTGGGGACCTCCGCGGTGAACTCGCCGGTCGAGTCCAGCAGACGGACGTAGCCCGTCACCGGCTCGCCGTCGCGGGTCACCTGGCCCTGGATGGTGGTCTCACCGGGCTTGATCGTCGAGGCGTCCGGGCCGCCGGCCTTCGCACCGCACATGTCTTAACTCCTGAAGGGGTCGGGAGAGGTCGGTCGGGAGGGTTACTTGCCGGGGCCGAGCTCGATCGGCACGCCGACGAGGGAGCCGTACTCGGTCCAGGAGCCGTCGTAGTTCTTGACGTTCTCCACGCCGAGCAGCTCGTGCAGCACGAACCAGGACAGCGCGGAGCGCTCACCGATGCGGCACAGGGCGATGGTGTCCTTGGACAGGTCGACCTGCTCGGCCTCGTAGAGCGCCTTGAGCTCCTCGTCGGACTTGAAGGTGCCGTCGTCGTTGGCGTTCTTGGACCACGGGATGTTGCGGGAGGTCGGCACGTGGCCGGGGCGCTGCGACTGCTCCTGCGGCAGGTGGGCCGGGGCGAGCAGCTTGCCGGAGAACTCGTCGGGCGAGCGCACGTCGACGATGTTCTTCTTGCCGATGGCGTCCACGACCTCGTCGCGGAAGGCCCGGATGGACAGGTCCTGCGGCTTGGCCTTGTACTCGGTCTTCGGCCGCTCCGGCACCTCGTCGCCGGGGACCAGCTCGCGGGCGTCGAGCTCCCACTTCTTGCGGCCGCCGTCGAGGAGCTTGACGTTCTCGTGGCCGTACAGCTTGAAGTACCAGTAGGCGTACGCGGCGAACCAGTTGTTGTTGCCGCCGTACAGGACGACCGTGTGGTCGTTGGCGATGCCCTTGTCGGACAGGAGCTTCTCGAAGCCCTCCTGGTCGACGAAGTCACGGCGGACCGGGTCCTGCAGGTCCTTGGTCCAGTCGATCCGGACGGCGTTCCTGATGTGGTTCTTGTCGTAGGCGGACGTGTCCTCGTCCACCTCGACGATGACGATGCTCGGGTCGTCCAGGTGCTCCTGGAGCCAATCGGCGTCGACCAGGACGTCGCTGCGGCTCATGCTCTCTCCTCCGGGGCAGATGCGGCGGGGCGTGCCAGTGCGGGGTGCGCGCGGCCGCACCGGGCCGGCGCACGGGTGCCCTCGACGGGGCGGGGTGGGATGCGGACGGCGGCGCGTCCGCTCAGAAAGGCCGACAGAGCATGGCGGCGACGCGGCACAGGTCCACTGCCCGCCGCTTCGTGAGATCCGCCTGTCCTCGCGCTCGGAGGACGCTCGTCTGACACTGCATACGGCCGATCGTAAGGAGGACGGGCGGACGTGTCACCGGTGTGTCATACCCTGAGACGCAAGCGTCCGAAAAGTGAGACGAATGAGGGAAGGAGCCCACTCCCGCGGAGGCCGGGTCCCCATGCGTCCGCCGTCGCATCTGCCCTGCGGACTCCCCCGTCTCGCCTGTCGGACTCCCTCGGGCCGTCCGATCCTTCCTACCCGGCCAGGCGGACGTCGGAACCCTTCACCGTGATGTCCACCCCGTCCCGCGCCGCCTCGACCTTGTCCAGCCGGATGCCGCCGGGCAGGCCGTCGATCCTCTGCTCGAAGTCGGTGATCTGCCGCACCCGGGACTCGGCGATCTCGACCCCGCCGAACGTGGGCGGCGCGTCCGCCTCCACGCGGACGGTGTGGCCGTCCACGACCGTCACCGAGCTGAGCACGGAGACCGGCTCGGGCAGCTTGGTCCCGAGCACGGTGGCCTCCACCTCGACCTTGATCTTCCCGTTGCCGCCGTCGGACAGGCCGACGATGTTCGCGGTGACCCCGGGGCCCATCCGCGTGGGCTCGGACCCCGCGGTCTTGAGCAGTTCGTCGTAGGCGACCGTCGCGGTGCCGGTGGCGTCTGCGGCGGTGGCGGAGCCGAAGTCGCCGGAGAACTCGACGCCCCGCATGTCGGCGCGCAGATCGTCGACGCGGATCTTCCGGGCGCCGTCGCCGGCGGTGGCCTCGTACTGCCGGATCCCGACCTCGACGCCGTCGAGGGTGCCGCCCGCGACCTGGGTGAGGAAGGGGAAGCCCTTGATGGACACGTCGGGGGTGTCGGCGAGGTTCTCGGACGCCTTCAGCCGGTCCGCCACCTCGCCCTCGGCGAAGTGGACCGCGACGCGGTCCGCGATCACGAAGATCCCGCCCAGTACCACGGCGATGATGAACAGTGTGCGTAGTGCGCGCATGCGGTGTTTCCCCCACCGGGCAGGTCGGACGGCATCCCTCGACGACCGGTCGGCCGTCAGCGCGAGGGTAGCCCCGCCGGGGGCGGGGACCCCTAGATTGTCGATCACCTGTGACAGGGGCCGTGCCCGGGGGGGCGGGACCCGTGGCCCGGCCCGCCCCCGTCCGTCCTCAGCCGAGCACGCGCCCCAGCACGTACACCGCCGGGGCGGCCGCCGCCAGCGGCAGGGCGACGCCCGCCGTGAAGTGGACGAAGCGCGACGGGTAGTCGTAGCTGGCGACCCGGTGCCCGATCAGGGCGCAGACCGCCGCGCCCGCCCCGAGCAGCGCGCCCGGGGCGCCCAGGTCCGTCATCGAGCCGGCCGCGAACCCCGCGCCCGCCGCCACGAGCAGCGCGATCACCACCGGCACCGCGGTCACCGCGCCCGGCAGCGGCAGCGCCCGCGCCACGACCGCCGCGGCCACCGCGAGCGCCCCGACGGTCACCGCGTCCGCGTCCGCCGCCAGGTACCCGCCCGCCACGATCGCCAGCGCCGCCGCGGCGACCGTCGCCGTCAGGCCGTACATCCGCTCGTCGGGGTCCGCGTGCGACCGCAGCTGCAGCGCCAGCGACAGCAGCACCCACACGCCGAGCGTCCCCAGGATCGCCGACGGCGAGCGGTCCGACGCCAGCAGCGCCACGTCCGCGACCAGCGCCCCCAGGAAGCCCAGGGCGATCCCCTGGCGCGCGGGCCACATCCCGTTCAGCCGGAACCAGCCCGCCGCCGTGACCCCCTGGAGCACCACCAGCGGCACCAGCAGGGCGTAGGTGCCCAGCGCCGCCCCGCCGGCGAGCAGCAGCCCCAGCAGCGCGGTGAGCACCGCCGACTGCATCCCGGGCTCGATGATCGGGGAACGCCCCTCCGCGCGGGCGCGCTGCGCGTCCGTGACGCGCGTGTTCCCGGCCAGCGTGGCCGGCCCGTACTCGGGAAGGTCCCCTGCGGTCCCCGCGGCCCCGGACCCGGGGCCGGCGGACGGCGGCACGGGGGCCGGCGGAACCGGGGCGGAGGCCGGAGCGGGGATCGGCGCGGGGGCGGGGGTCGGCGCGTGCGCCGGCGCGTACGCCGCCGGCGAGGGCCCGTGCCCCCCGTACCCGGCCGGCTCGGCGTACCCCTGCGGCGGCAGGTACGCCGTCTCCTCCGCCGGCGCGGGCACCGGCGGCTGCATCTGCGTCTCCCAGGTCTGCCCCTGCCACTGCTGCGTGTACTGCTGGTCGGCGTACGGGTCCTCGTACGCCTGCTGCCCGGGCCACGCCTGCGGCTGGGGCCGGGGCTGCGGCTGCTGCGGCTGTCGGTACTGCTGGTACGGGTCGTACCCGTCGTGTCCCTCGTACGGCTGGTCGGTCATGGCTCACCCTCCTGCGAACGGCGGGAGCACCTCGACCGTGCCGCCGTCGGCCAGCCGTACCGTCTCATGCGCGCGGGTGCCCACGGGATCACCGTCGAGCAGGAACGAGCAGCGCAGCAGAACGCGCGCGAGTTCGCCGGGGTGCCGCTCGCGCACCGCGTCGAGCGCTCCGGCGAGCGTGTCCGCCTCGTACGGCTCCTCGGCCACCCCGGCCGCGGCCTTGGCGGCGGCCCAGTACCGCACCGTGACCTTTGCCATCTGCTGGTTCCTCAATCGGTTGACGGTGAACACCGTCAGGCTAGTCCGTCCGGGCGACCGCCCAGTCCCCGATCCGGTGCAGCAGCCCCTCCGGCGCCGCGTTCTCCGCGTGCCCCATCCCGGGCTCGATCCAGAGTTCCCCGTGCTCGCCGGCGGCCGCCGCCAGCATGCGCGGGTGGTCGAGCGGGAAGTACCCGTCGCTGTCGCCGTGCACGATCAGCAGCGGCGTCGGCGCGATCCGCGGCACCGCCTCGACGGGGGAGAGCGGAACCGGGTCCCAGTGCCGGTGGTGGATCCGCGTCCGCAGCCCGTAGCGTCCCACCAGCCGCCCGGAGGGCCGGGTCACCAGCCAGTGCAGCCGCCGCATGGGCGCGGTCCCCCGGTAGAACCACCGGGCGGGGGCGCTCACGCAGACCACGGCGTCCGCGCCCGCGTCGCCGTCCCCGAGCGCCGCGTGCCGCAGCACCACCGAGCCCCCCATCGAGAACCCGACGGTGACCACGCGCGCGTGCCCCCGTTCCCGCGCCCACGCCACCGCCGCCGCCAGGTCCAGCACCTCCCGGTCCCCGACCGTGGACCGCCCGCCCGACGCGCCGTGCCCGCGAAAGGAGAACGTCACCACGGCCCCGTGCCGCGCGAACGCCCGCGCCACCCGCCGCACGTGCGGCCGGTCCGCGTCCCCCGTGAAGCCGTGGGCGACCACGAACACCGGAACGCGGGAGGGGTCCCGGGGCTCCCGGGGGATTCCGTGCGCGGCGTTTCCCGGACCGTTTCCCGGGTCGTATACGGAATCGATCCGCACGCCGTCCGCGGTGCGCAGAAACGTCCGCGAAGGCGTGCCGCCGCTCCCTGCGCCCCGGGTTCCGGAACATGGACGAGAGGTGGAGCGCGCCACATGACCCGCCCGATCGGTGCTCATGTCGGCTATTCTGCTGCGAAGAGGACTCGGGCAGCGAAGCCCCCGGGTCCTTTTGTGCTTTCGGGAGCGTTGTATACGACGCGGGAGACCGCCGGTGTACGGGGCCGTCGATCGCACGCGACAGTTCCGCGAATGTCCTCTCGGGGACCGAGGAGGAACCAGACGTCATGGGCGAGCGAACCGTGCACGAAGGCAGGACGACCCCGGTCCGGGCGGAGGCGATGCGATGAGTTCCCTCCTGCTCCTGACCAACGCCCTCCAGCCGTCGACGGAGGTGCTCCCCGCCCTCGGCCTGCTGCTGCACACCGTGCGCGTGGCCCCCGCGGAGGGCCCGGCCCTCGTCGACACCCCCGGCGCGGACGTCATCCTCGTCGACGGCCGGCGCGACCTCCCGCAGGTCCGCAGCCTGTGCCAGCTGCTGCGCTCCACCGGCCCCGGCTGCCCGCTGGTGCTGGTGGTGACCGAGGGCGGCCTCGCCGCCGTCACCGCGGACTGGGGCATCGACGACGTCCTGCTGGACACCGCGGGCCCGGCCGAGGTCGAGGCGCGGCTGCGGCTGGCCATGGGCCGCCAGCAGCTCGTCGGCGACGACTCCCCGATGGAGATCCGCAACGGCGACCTGTCGGTGGACGAGGCGACCTACAGCGCCAAGCTCAAGGGCCGCGTCCTCGACCTCACCTTCAAGGAGTTCGAGCTGCTGAAGTACCTCGCGCAGCACCCGGGCCGGGTCTTCACCCGCGCCCAGCTGCTGCAGGAGGTCTGGGGCTACGACTACTTCGGCGGCACCCGCACGGTCGACGTCCACGTGCGGCGGCTGCGGGCGAAACTCGGCCCCGAGCACGAGTCGCTGATCGGCACCGTCCGGAACGTCGGTTACCGATTCGTTACCCCGGAGAAGGGGGACCGCGCCGCCGAGGAGGTCAGGGGCGGGACCGACCGGCAAAAGACGTCGGATACGGACGAGACGACCGCCCGGGACGGCACCGGGGCGCGGGCGAAGGCGTGAAAGGCGCACGCATGAGCGTTGCGATCGCACATACGAGCCCTTTCCCCCCTGTACGGAACCTCCTTTACGCCCTGCCCGGACCGGTTATATCCGCGTAGACTCCGCGCGTGGCCAAGGTAACCAGGGATGACGTGGCACGGCTGGCGGGCACTTCCACCGCCGTCGTCAGCTATGTCATCAACAACGGACCCCGGCCGGTCGCCCCGGCCACGCGCGAGCGCGTGCTCGCCGCGATCAAGGAGCTGGGGTACCGGCCCGACCGCGTCGCCCAGGCGATGGCGTCCCGGCGCACGGACCTCATAGGCCTGATCGTCCCGGACGCGCGCCAGCCCTTCTTCGGGGAGATGGCGCACGCGGTGGAGCAGGCCGCGTCCGAGCGCGGGAAGATGGTGCTGGTCGGGAACTCCGACTACATAGGCGAGCGCGAGGTCCACTACCTGCGGGCGTTCCTGGGGATGCGCGTCTCCGGGCTGATCCTGGTCAGCCACGCGCTCAACGACCTGGCCGCCGCGGAGATCGACGCCTGGGACGCCCGGGTGGTCCTGCTGCACGAGCGCCCCGAGGCGATCGACGACGTCGCCGTTGTCACCGACGACCTCGGCGGGGCCCAGCTCGCCGTGCGCCACCTGCTGGAGCACGGCTACGAGTACGTCGCCTGCGTCGGCGGCACCGCGGAGACCCCCGCCGTCGGCGACCCGGTCTCCGACCACGTCGAGGGCTGGCGGCGCGCGATGGAGGAGGCCGGCCTCCCGACCGAGGGCCGCCTCTTCGAGGCCCCGTACAACCGCTACGACGCCTACCGCGTCGGCCTGGAGATCCTCTCCGGCCCGGACCGTCCGCCCGCCGTCTTCTGCTCCACCGACGACCAGGCGATCGGCCTGCTGCGCGCGGCGCGCGAGCTGCGCATCGACGTGCCCGGTGAGCTCGCGGTCGCCGGGTTCGACGACATCAAGGAGGCGGCGCTCACCGACCCGCCCCTGACCACGGTCGCCTCGGACCGCTCGGCGATGGCCCGCTCGGCGGTGGACCTCGTGCTCGACGACGGCCTGCGGGTGGCCGGCTCGCGCCGCGAACGCCTGAAGGTCTTCCCGTCCCGCCTGGTGGTACGCGACTCCTGCGGCTGCGGGCAGTCGTAACCGCGCCGCTCCACGGGGGCGGGACTTCACGTCGGGCGCCTTCGCGTCGGACGCCTTCGCGTCGGGCGCCTCCGCACCGGACGTCCTCGCATCGAACACCCCCACACCGGACGCCTTTACATCGGGCATACGAGGTTCTGCCGGACTTTTCAGCGAGCGCTCAGCATGTTCTCATCGTCGGGCGCGAGGCTCATGAACATGACCGAGAACCCCCGCCCCGGCGACGCGTACGAGAGCAGCGGCCCCCACCGGGCGAGCCCCGGGTGGCCGCCCCCGCCGGCGCACGCGCCGACGCCCGAGCAGCCCCCGGACCCGGCCCCGAGGCGGAAGCGGAACCGGAGCCGGGGCCCGGCCGCCCTGCTCGCCGCGGTGGCGATCGTGGCGGCCGCCGCGGGCGGCGGCGCCGCCTACGGCGTACAGGAACTGATCGGCGACGGCACCGCCGCCGCCTCGAGCTCCACCCGCACCGACGTCGTACCGGCCGCCCTGAAGGGCACGGTGTCCGGCGTCGCCGAGTCGGCCGGCCCGAGCATCGTCGAGATCGGCGCCACCTCCTCCGCCGGCTCCTCGACCGGCTCCGGCGTGATCATCACCGGCGACGGCGAGGTCGTCACCAACCACCACGTCGTCGCCGGGGCCTCCTCCATCGAGGTGCGGACGCACGACGGCACGGCGTACACCGCGGAGGTCGTCGGCACCGACAGCGGGAAGGACCTGGCGCTGATCAAGCTGGAGGACGCCTCCGGCCTGAAGGCGGCCACCCTCGGCGACTCCGACGGCCTGCAGGTCGGTGACCAGGTCGTGGCGATCGGGTCCCCCGAGGGCCTGACCGGCACGGTGACCAGCGGCATCGTCTCCGCGCTCGACCGCGACGTGACCGTCCCGAGGGGTGACGGCCAGGGCCAGCGGCAGTGGCAGCGGGGCGACGGCCTGCCGTTCGAGTACGGCGGCCGGGAGTTCAACGGCGACACGGGCGACTCCACCACCACCTACCGGGCCATCCAGACCGACGCGTCCCTGAACCCCGGGAACTCCGGCGGCGCGCTGATCGACATGAACGGCAACGTCGTCGGCGTCAACTCCGCGATGTACGCGCCGAGCGGCGCGGACTCCTCCGCCGCGGGCAGCGTGGGCCTGGGCTTCGCGATCCCGGTCAACACGGTCAAGGCGGACCTGCCGGGCCTGCGGTCCGGCGCGACCGGCTGACGCGCGCCCCGGGAAACGTGCGAGGCTGAGGATCCGGGAGGCGACCCCTCCCCCGGCCGCGCTCTCCTTGCCGACATGAGGACAGGACCCGACACCCATGACCCCCGCAGAAGGCGACCGTGACCCCCGGCGCATCCTGATCGTCGACGACGAGCCGGCGGTGCGCGAGGCGCTCCAGCGCAGCCTGGCCTTCGAGGGGTACGACACCGAGGTCGCCGTGGACGGCGCGGACGCCCTGGAGAAGGCGGCGGCCCACCGGCCCGACCTGCTCGTCCTCGACATCCAGATGCCCCGCATGGACGGCCTCACCGCCGCCCGCCGCATCCGCTCCGCCGGCGACACGACCCCCATCCTGATGCTGACGGCGCGGGACACGGTCGGCGACCGGGTGACGGGCCTGGACGCCGGGGCGGACGACTACCTGGTGAAGCCGTTCGAGCTGGACGAGCTGTTCGCCCGGATCCGCGCGCTGCTGCGCCGCAGCTCCTACGCGGCGGCCGTGGCCGCCTCCGCCGAGTCGGACGACGTCCTCGCCTTCGGCGACCTGAGCATGAACCTGGCCACGCGGGAGGTCGTGCGGGGCGGGCGCCCGGTGGAGCTGACCCGTACGGAGTTCACCCTGCTGGAGATGTTCATGGCGCACCCGCGCCAGGTGCTCACCCGGGAGCAGATCCTGAAGGCGGTGTGGGGCTTCGACTTCGAACCCTCGTCCAACTCCCTGGACGTGTACGTGATGTACCTGCGCCGCAAGACCGAGGCGGGCGGCGAGCCGCGCCTGGTGCACACGGTGCGGGGCGTGGGTTACGTGCTGCGGCAGGGCGGCGCGGAGTGAGGGAAGCACGGGAGTGAGGAGGGGGCGGGAGTGAGGAGGGCGCAGGAGTGAGCGGACCGGTGCGCCGCTTCCGGGCCCTGCCGATCCGGGCGCGGCTGTCGCTGCTGGTGGCGGCGGCGGTGGCGTTCGCGGTGGCGGTGGTCTCCGTCACCTGCTGGTTCATCGTGCAGAAGAAGCTCTACGCGGAGCTCGACGACGACCTGCGCTCGTCGGTCGTCGTGCTGGACCAGGACCAGCTCGACAGGATCGTCGCCACCTGCAGCCGGACGCCTTCCCGCACGGACGACGCCCTCGGCCCGCAGAGCGGGAGCTACGGGCAGCTGGTGCGGCGCGACGGCACGGTGTGCCTGCTGCCGTTCGCCTCGGCCTCGGTCGGGGTCACCGGTCACGACAAGGAGGTGGCCGGCGCCCCGGACCCGGGCACCCTCGCCTTCCGCAACGGCACCGACGGCAACGGCGACCCGGTACGGGTGCTGACCACCGCGCTCACCGTCAAGACGCCGCTCGGCCGCGGCGTGGCCCGGGACTACGCCTATGTCGCCGCCGTCCCCCTCGACAGCACCCGGTCGACGCTCAGCGACCTCGCCCTGCTCCTGCTCCTGGTCTCCGGCCTGGGCGTGCTGGGCGCCTCCGCCGCGGGCCTCGCGGTCGCCCGGGCCGGCCTGCGCCCCGTCGACCGGCTCACCGAGGCGGTCGAGCACGTGGCCCGCACCGAGGACCTGGGCATCC
The DNA here is from genome assembly GCF_055574875.1 of Streptomyces sp. NPDC034670. Taxonomy (NCBI): domain Bacteria; kingdom Bacillati; phylum Actinomycetota; class Actinomycetes; order Kitasatosporales; family Streptomycetaceae; genus Streptomyces; species Streptomyces sp. NPDC034670. Next base: position 33,362 of record NZ_JBVITR010000018.1, on the reverse strand, counting down.
GCATCCCGGTCGAGGAGGACGCCGAGGACGAGGTCGCCCGGCTCTCCCGCTCCTTCAACTCCATGACCTCCGCCCTCGCCAGCTCCCGCGACCTGCAGCAGCAGCTCATCGCGGACGCCGGGCACGAGCTGCGCACCCCGCTCACCTCCCTGCGCACCAACATCGAACTCCTCACCCGCAGCGAGGAGACGGGCCGCCCCCTCCCGCCCGACGACCGCAAGGCGCTGCTCGCCTCCGTGAAGGCGCAGATGACGGAACTGGCGTCGCTCATCGGCGACCTCCAGGAGCTGTCCCGCCCGGACACCGGCCAGCACGCCGGCCGGACGCGGATCGTCGCCTGGCAGGACGTCGTCGAGTCGGCCCTGCGCCGCGCCCGGCTGCGCGGTCCGGAGCTGACCATCACGGCGGACGTGCGGCCCTGGTACGTGCGGGCGGAGCCGAGCGCGCTGGAGCGGGCGGTGGTCAACGTCCTGGACAACGCGGTGAAGTTCAGCCCGGAGGGCGGCACCGTCGAGGTCCGCCTCGCCGACGGCGTCCTCACCGTCCGCGACCACGGCCCCGGTATCCCCGCCGACGAGCTGCCGCACGTCTTCGACCGGTTCTGGCGCTCCCCGGGCGCCCGCTCCCTGCCGGGTTCCGGCCTCGGGCTGTCCATCGTGGCCCGCACGGTCCAGCAGGCGGGCGGCGAGGTCGCCCTGGTCCCGGCCGAGGGCGGCGGCACGACGGCCGTGGTCCGCCTGCCGGGCGCCCCGGCCCCGCCGCCCGGGGCCCCGTAGCGGGGGCGGCGCCCTTCCCCCCGACCAGTCCTTCCCGACCGGTCCTCCGGGCCGTTGTGCGGGTCCGGCCGCGGGCCCGGAGAGGGAGCGTGGCCGCCGTACGACACGGAGGAAGCCCGGACCGTGGCGGTCCGGGCTTCCTCACCGGGGGCGCGCGGGTCGCCGCGCGGGGCGACTACTTCGCCCGGGCCTCCTTGGTGGCCTGCTCGATGCGCTCGCCGATGGTGGCGTCGATGTTCTTCCAGTACTCGAAGGCACGGGAGAGCACCGGCTCCTGCACCGGGGCGAGGGCACCGGAGACGGTCTCGACGAGGCGGTCCCGCTGGGCGTCGTCGAAGACCTCGCGGACCAGCGTGCCGGGCTGCGTGAAGTCGTCGTCCTCGGCGTGCAGGCGGTAGGCGCTGCGCACCATCTCGCCGTCGGCCTCCCAGCTCTCGTCCACCGGGCCGGTCTCGTCCGCGTACGGACGGCCGAAGGCGTTCGGGGCGTACACCGGGGCCTTGCCGGTGTGCTCGAACGTCATGGCGGCGTCGAAGGTGTAGGAGTTGGTCTTCACCTTCGGACGGTTCACCGGCAGCTGGAAGTAGTTGGCGCCGATGCGGGCGCGCTGGGCGTCCGCGTAGGCGAAGACGCGGCCGAGCAGCATCTTGTCGGGGGAGACGCCGATGCCCGGGACGAGGTTGGACGGCGCGAAGGCCGCCTGCTCGATCTCGGCGAAGAAGTTCTCCGGGTTCCGGTTCAGCGTCATGGTGCCGACCTTGATCAGCGGGTAGTCCGCGTGCGGCCACACCTTGGTCAGGTCGAACGGGTTGAACCGGTAGTCCTTGGCGTCCGCGTACGGCATGACCTGGACGTGCAGGGTCCAGGACGGGAACTCGCCGCGCTCGATGGCCTCGGACAGGTCACGGCGGTGGTACTCCGCGTCGGACCCGGCGAGGCGCTCGGCCTCCTCGTTGGTCAGGGACTCGACGCCCTGCTCGGAGATGAAGTGGTACTTCACCCAGAACTTCTCGCCCTCGGCGTTGACCCACATGTAGGTGTGGGAGCCGTAGCCGTTCATGTGGCGCCAGGACCGGGGCAGACCGCGCTCGCCCATGAGGTAGGTGACCTGGTGGGCGGACTCGGGGTTGGCGGTCCAGAAGTCCCACTGCATGGTGTTGTCGCGCAGGCCGGTGTCGGGCAGCCGCTTCTGGGACCGGATGAAGTGCGGGAACTTCATCGGGTCGCGCACGAAGAAGACGGGGGTGTTGTTGCCCACGAGGTCGTAGTTGCCCTCGGAGGTGTAGAACTTCAGCGAGAAGCCGCGGACGTCGCGCCAGGTGTCCGGCGACCCCTGCTCACCGGCCACGGTGGAGAACCGGGCCAGCATCTCCGTGCGCGCACCCTGCTGGAACAGGGCCGCCTTGGTGTAGCGGGAGACGTCCTCGGTGGTCTCGAAGACGCCGAAGGCACCGGCACCCTTGGCGTGCGGGTTGCGCTCCGGGACGCGCTCACGGTTGAAGTGCGCGAGGGTCTCGACGAGCTGGACGTCGTGCAGCAGCAGCGGCCCGTTGGAACCCAGGCTGAGCGAGTTGCGGTTGCTGACGGCCGGCGCGCCGTTCTCGAGCGTCGCCGGGGTGTCGATGGAGTCGGACAAGGCGGTCTCCTTTGTGTGCGTACGGGGCCGAAGCCCAGTCGGCGGACTCAGAGGGGGGAAGTTCACCAGGCCGAGCCCGCACTCGATCCTACAATAGATTCTGTCTAACTTCCGTGCCGCTCCAGAAAGAGATCGAGCCCGGCGCCGCCGGAGCGGGAGGCCGCGCGCCGCACGCACCGCGCCCGCGCCGCACGCACCGCGCCCGCGCCGCCCCACCGAGCCGGGTCCCGCCGCAACCGGACGCACCGCCCGGCCGTGCGGGGGCTTCCCCCCTCCTCCCCGGGAGACGCGGCGTCCGCCCCGGTACCGCGCGCCCCGGCCCGACGTGCGCGACGGACCGTCCGGTCACGCCGCTCCTCCCCGCCGCCCGGAGCCGCGGGCACCCCAGGCCCTCTTCCGCAGCGCACGTGCGATGAGTGACGATCGTGGCACGAACGGTAATCACCGCTGCTCGGCGTATCGGAGGGACACCGCATGAGGGGAAGTACCGCAAGAGGCACCGGCGCCGGGCCGCGCCGCGCCCACGGGACGGGGGTCCTCGCGTGAGTGACGCCTTCCGGCTCCGTCTGCTGCCCTGGACCACGCCCGAGGGCAAGCCCTGTTACCTGAGCACCGACAGCGACCGCAGCAGGCTCTCCCGGCTCGCGGACGACGTGGAAGAGGCCCAGCTGGACTCGGGGGAGCAGGTGCTCGCGGGAGCGCGGGCCGTGCTCGCCGATCCCGAGGCCGGCGAGCGGGCGGTGCGCTTCGCGCTCACCCGGGCGACGGAGTCGCTGGAGGACGCGCTCCGGGTGGCCGAGAGCCGGGGGCGGCGCATCGTCCGGCTCGAGTGAGACGGGGGGCGGCGGGCGGGGAAGCGCCTGTGCCACGCTGGGCGGCATGGAGACGCCACGGGAGAGACTGCCCCGGTACCGCGTGCTGACCGGCCCCGACGACGCCGCGTTCTGCCGCCGGGTGAGCGAGGCGCTGGACATGGGGTACCGGCTGCACGAGGGGCCGGCGCTCACCTTCGACGGGGAGCGGGTGATCGTGGCGCAGGCGGTCGTGTGGCCTCACGCCGAGGGCCCGCCCCCGGCATGAGGACGGGCCCCGGGCGTCGGTCCGCGCGGTTACCGCACGATCGTGATCCGGTCCGCCTTCGGCGGGTCGATCGGGTCGGCCGCCGAGGAGTTGGCCGTCAGGTACCGCTCCAGGGCCGTCAGGTCGTCCGCGCCGACGAGGTCGTTCGTGCCCTCGCCCAGCGTCGGGAAGCCGTCGCCGCCGCCCGCGAGGAAGCTGTTCGTCGCGACGCGGTAGGTGGCGGACGGGTCGACGGGCTCGCCGTTCAGCCGGACGGAGTCCGTGACGACCCGGTCCGCGCCGGCCCTGGTCAGGTCCAGGGTGTAGGTCAGGCCCGAGGAGACCTGGAGGATCTTCGGGGCGGCCTCGTTCGGGCCGCTCACCTGCTCCCTGAGGGCCTGGATCAGCTGCGCGCCCGTGAAGTCCTGGAGGTTGACCGTGTTGGCGAAGGGCTGGACCGTGAAGGCCTCCGCGAACGTCACCACGCCGTCGCCCTCGGAGCCGCCGGCCGCGTAGGTCAGGGACGCCCGGATGCCGCCGGGGTTCATCAGCGCCAGGTCGGTCTCCGGGTCCAGGGTCCTGCCGTACTCCAGCTGCGCGTCGGCGATCAGGTCGCCGAGCGGGGACTCCGTGCCGTCGCGGACGATGTCGCCGGAGATGTGGCCGATCGGGCGGTTGCCGATGGGGGCGGCGAGGGTGTTCCACTCGTCGATCAGGCGGGTCATGTCCGGCGCCCTGGGGACGTCCCGGGTGACGACGTGGTTCGCGGACTTCACGGCCGTGCGGGCGATGTCGCCGGTCGCGCGGTCGTAGGTCAGCGTGGTGTCCGTGTAGAGGCGGCCGAAGGACGCGGCCGAGGTGACCGTGCGGGGCTTGCCGGCCGGGTCGGGGATCGTGCAGACGTACGCCGCGTGGGTGTGGCCGGTGACCAGGGCGTCCACCTGGGGCGTGACGTTCTTCGCGATGTCCGCGATCGGGCCGGAGATGCCGTCGCCGGCGCCCGGGGAGTCGCAGTCGTAGTTGTAGGAGGAGGACGCCGGGAAGCCGCCCTCGTGGACGAGGGCGACGATGGACCTCACGCCCTGGCGCTGGAGCTCCCGGGCGTACTTGTTGATCGTCTCGACCTCGTCCTTGAAGACGAGGCCCTTGACGCCCTCGGCCGAGACGATGTCCGGGGTGCCCTCGAGCGTCACGCCGATGAAGCCGATCCTGACGCCCTGCTTCTTCCACACCCAGTACGGCTTGAGGAGGGGCTTCCTCGTCCTCTCGTCCAGGACGTTGGCCGCCAGGTACGGGAAGTCGGCGCCCTTGAACCCCTTGTCGGTGGAGCAGCCGTCGGTGGGGTGGCAGCCGCCGTTCTGCAGGCGGACCAGCTCCGCGGCGCCCTCGTCGAACTCGTGGTTGCCGACCGAGGTGACGTCCAGGTCGAGCTTGTTCAGCGCCTCGACGGTGGGCTCGTCGTGGAAGAGGCCGGAGAGGAGGGGGGACGCGCCGACCAGGTCGCCGCCGGCGGCGGTGACGGAGTAGCGGTTGCCCTTGCGGGCCTCGCGCAGGTGGGTGGCGAGGTACTCCACGCCGCCCGCCTCGACGTCCTTCGTCATCCCGTCGGGCTGGAGCTCGTTGACCCGGCCGGAAGAGCCCGCCGGGGGTTCGAGGTTGCCGTGCAGGTCGTTGAAAGACAGCAGCTGGACGTCCTGGTAACGGCCCGGGTGGTGGCCGTGCGGCCCGCCCTTGCCGCCGCCGCGCTCGCCCGCGCTCGCCGACCCGGGCAGGGCGGCGGCGGCCAGCGCGCCGACGGTCAGCACGCCGGCGGCGGTCGCGAGGAGACGGTTCGTACGGCGTCTGCGGCGCTGCTGACGGTGCGCCGGGGATGTGGCTGGCATGCGCCCCCCTGTGGGTCCGAGTGGGTACCGGCGCAGCCTAGGGTCAACGCGCGTAGCGCGACAGGGTGTTCAGGGTTACATCTTGGTGTGTCTTTCGCCGCCGCCGTCGCCGCCCGTCCCACGGCGCCCTCCCGCGCCCGTCCGCGCCCTCCGCTTACCCTCGTACGCATGACCAGCGACGACATCGCACGCCCCGGACGGCCCCGCTCGATCCAGACCTCCGCCGCGCTCCCCTCCGAGCAGGTCGAGGCGGTCCTCGCCCTGCTCGACGAGGCCGCCCGGACCGACGGGCAGCAGGCGGTGTCCGAGCAGGGGCGGTTGCAGCTGCGCGGCGGGGAGCGGGAGGGGGTCTCGCACCTGCTGCTCACCGCCGGCGACGAACTCCTCGGATACGCCCAACTGGAGGACACCGACCCGGTGGAACCGCCGGCCGCCGAGCTGGTCGTGCACCCCGCGCACCGGGGCCGGGGGCACGGGCGGGCACTCGGCGCCGCACTGCTCGCCGCGTCCGGGAAGCGGCTGCGGGTGTGGGCGCACGGCGGGCACCCCGCCGCCCGGCACCTCGCCCAGGTGCTCGGGCTCACCCTCTTCCGGGAACTGCGGCAGATGCGGCGGCCGTTGACCGGGCTCGACCTGCCCGATCCGGCGCTGCCCCGGGACGTGACCGTACGGACGTTCGTGCCGGGGCGGGACGACGCGGCCTGGCTCGCGGTGAACTCCGCCGCCTTCGCCCACCATCCCGAGCAGGGCTCCCTCACCCAGCGCGACCTCGACGACCGCAAGGCCGAGCCGTGGTTCGACCCCGAGGGCTTCTTCCTCGCCGAACGGGAGGGCCGGATCGTCGGCTTCCACTGGACCAAGGCGCACGCGGCGGAGGGCCTCGGCGAGGTGTACGTCCTCGGGGTGGCCCCCGGCGCCCAGGGAGGCGGCCTCGGCAAGGCCCTCACGACGATCGGGCTGCGGCACCTGGCGGGGAAGGGCCTGCCGACGGCGATGCTCTACGTCGACGCCGACAACGAGGCGGCGGTGTCCGTCTACGAACGGCTCGGTTTCACCACGCACGAGACGGACCTGATGTACCGCACGGAGAGCTGACCCGGCCGGGGAGCCGACCCGGCCGGGCCGCCGCTCGGCGAGGACCCGGCCGGCGGGTCCCTTGCCGAGCGGAAGCGGAGGCGGGCCCGCCGCGCCCACCGCCGTCACCGCCGGCGCCGCGCACAGGAACACCGCCCGGCCCGGACGGCGGGCGCGGGCCGGATCGACACCGCCGAGCAGTGGCGCGACGTCCCCACCTTCCACGCCGACGGAACCGTCCCCGTGGCCCTCGCCCTGGCCGGACTCGCCGCGGGCGCGCCGGCGGGCCTGCTGCTGCGCCGCTCCCTCGCCGCGCCCACCGCGGCCGTGCTCGCCCTCGCGGGACTGCGGGCGGCCGTCCACGCGGCCCTCCCGCACCTGTGGCCCACGGCCACCGAGGTCACCAGCCTGCGCGACGGACCCTTGCCCGGGGGCATCGTCACCGGTGACGGCATCGTGGCCGGCACCGGCGTCCTGACCGCCGACGGCGACCGCCTGGCCGCCCCCTGCGGCAGCGAGACGCTCCCGGGCTGCGGTGCGCGGCCGGCCGACCTGGACGCCGTCGGCTTCCACCACGACCTCCACCCGGCCGGGCACTCCTGGCCGCTGCAGCTCATGGCCTCCGGCGTGCCGCTCGTCGTCGCCGTGCTGCCGGCCCTGGCGGCGTTCCGCGTGCTGCGCCCGCGCACCGCCGGCCCGGCCGGGAGGAGGGGCCCGGCATGAGCACCACCGCACCCGCGCGGCCGCACCGCGCGGTGCCGTGCCGCCGCGCCCCCTGACCGGCGCCTTCGCAGTCCCTGCCGGGCGCGCCCGCACCTCTCCCCCGGGCGCGCCCGCACGTCCCTCCCCGCGTGAGGGGCGCCCGCCCGCACCCCCCGGGCCGCCCCCCGCTAGCCAGGACGTCATGTCGCCGTAACCGCTGATTCAGACAGCCTTGCGACGCTCGGCCAATGCATCCCGCCGTGCCAGAGTCTTCGCCACTCCGAGGGGGGAACGGGCGGAACACGGAAGCCCCAGGGCCACCACCGCTCCCACCCGCGTTTTCCGACGCGCCCGCGGAGGCGCGGGCGCGGAAGAATGGCCCCATGAGCCAGCAGAACGCCCAGGCACAGCAGGTACAGCACGCGCAGCCCTCCGTGGGCTCCATAGCCGCTCACCGCCCGCACACCGTGGCGGGGGTGGTCTCCGACCTGGAACCCGACATCGACGCGGACCTCGGCGGATACGCGGAGTCCCCGGTGGACGGCCACCCCCAGCTGCCGCAGGGTCGTTTCCTCGACCGGGAGCGGAGCTGGCTCGCGTTCAACGAACGCGTTCTGGAACTCGCCGAGGACCCCGAGACCCCGCTGCTGGAGCGGGCGAACTTCCTGGCGATCTTCGCCAGCAACCTGGACGAGTTCTTCATGGTCCGGGTGGCCGGTCTGAAGCGCCGCATCGCCACCGGCGTCGCCACCCGCTCCGCCTCCGGGCTCCAGCCGCGCGAGGTCCTGGAGATGATCTGGGCCCGCTCCCGCGAGCTGATGGCCCGGCACGCCGCCTGCTACCACGAGGACGTCGCCCCGGCCCTCGCGGAGGAGGGCATCCACCTGGTCCGCTGGAACGAGCTGGCGGAGAAGGAGCAGGCCCGCCTGTTCACCCTCTTCCGGCACCAGATCTTCCCGGTCCTCACGCCCCTCGCGGTCGACCCGGCGCACCCCTTCCCGTACATATCGGGCCTGTCGCTGAACCTGGCCGTCGTCGTCCGCAACCCGGTCACCGGCCACAAGCACTTCGCGCGGGTCAAGGTGCCGCCGCTGCTGTCCCGCTTCCTGGAGAGCTCCCCGGGCCGCTACGTCCCCGTCGAGGACGTCATCGCCGCCCACCTGGAGGAGCTGTTCCCGGGCATGGAGGTGCTGGAGCACCACGCCTTCCGGCTCACCCGCAACGAGGACCTCGAGGTCGAGGAGGACGACACCGAGAACCTGCTCCAGGCGCTGGAGAAGGAGCTCATGCGGCGCCGCTTCGGGCCGCCGGTGCGGCTGGAGGTGGAGGAGTCCATCGACCGGGAGGTGCTGGACCTGCTGGTCCGGGAGCTGAAGGTCAGCGAGGCCGAGGTGTACCCGCTGCCGGGCCCGCTGGACCTCACCGGTCTCTTCCGCATCCACAGCCTGGACCGGCCCGAGCTGAAGTACCCGAAGTTCGTCGCCGGCACCCACCGCGACCTGGCGGAGGTGGAGTCCGCCTCGCCCCCCGACATCTTCGCCGCGCTGCGCAGCCGCGACGTGCTGCTGCACCACCCCTACGACTCGTTCTCCACGTCCGTGCAGGCGTTCCTGGAGCAGGCCGCCGCCGACCCGGACGTCCTCGCCATCAAGCAGACGCTGTACCGGACGTCGGGCGACTCCCCGATCGTGGACGCGCTCATCGACGCCGCCGAGTCCGGCAAGCAGGTCCTCGTCCTGGTCGAGATCAAGGCCCGCTTCGACGAGAGCGCCAACATCAAGTGGGCGCGCAAGCTGGAGGAGGCCGGCTGCCACGTCGTCTACGGCCTGGTCGGCCTGAAGACCCACTGCAAGCTCTCCCTGGTGGTCCGTCAGGAGGGCGACACGCTCCGGCGGTACAGCCACGTCGGCACCGGCAACTACCACCCGAAGACGGCCCGCCTCTACGAGGACCTGGGCCTGCTCACCGCCGACCCGCAGGTCGGCGCGGACCTCTCCGACCTGTTCAACCGCCTCTCCGGCTACTCCCGCCGGGAGACCTACCGCCGGCTCCTGGTCGCCCCCAAGTCCCTGCGGGACGGGCTGGTCTCCCGGATCGACAAGGAGGTCCAGCACCACCGCGCCGGGCGGCCCGCCCACGTCCGCATCAAGGTCAACTCGATGGTCGACGAGGCGGTCATCGACGCCTGCTACCGGGCGTCCCGGGCGGGCGTGCCGGTCGACATCTGGGTGCGCGGCATCTGCGCGGTCCGGCCGGGCGTGGCGGGCCTGTCGGAGAACATCCGGGTGCGGTCCGTCCTCGGCCGCTTCCTCGAGCACTCGCGCGTCTTCGCCTTCGGCAACGGCGGCGAGCCCGAGGTGTGGATCGGCAGCGCGGACATGATGCACCGCAACCTCGACCGCCGGATAGAGGCGCTGGTCCGGGTCACCGACCCGGCCCACCGGGCGGCCCTCAACCGGCTGCTGGAGACCGGCATGTCCGACTCCACCGCGTCCTGGCACCTCGGCCCGGACGGCGAGTGGACCCGGCACGCGAAGGACGCGGACGGCCAGCCCCTGCGCAACGTCCAGGAGATGCTCATAGACGCCCGGAGGCGCCGGCGTGGCACAGCGACACCTTGACCCGACCGACCCGACGGCCGGTCCGGCACCGGCGGACGCCCTGGCCGGCTACCTGCGGGGCCGGGCGACCGAGTTCCTCCGCGCGCTGCGCCTGCACCGGGAGGCCGGCGCGGGCGCGGCGGAGGACTCCGCCGAAGCGGCCCGGGCGCTGCGCCGCGCCTCCCGCCGCATCAGCGCCAGCCTCCACACCTTCCAGCCGGTCCTGGACCCCGACTGGTCGGAGGCGATGCGTCCCGAACTCGCCTGGGTCTCCGGCACGCTGGCCCTGGAGCACGCGTACACGGCCCGTCTGGAGCGGCTGCTGCTGGCCCTGCACCGGCTGTCGGGAGCCGCCACGGCCTTCCCGGCCCAGGCGGAGGGCGGCACGGGCGCGCCGGACGCGGGGGGCGCGGCGCGGCGGCCCGCCCCCGACGCCGTCCCCGCGCGCCCCGGCGGAGCCGGCCGTGCCACGGCCACCGTGCCGGCCACGGGCACCGACCGCCTCCCGGGCGCGACCCGCACCGCCCGCCCGGCGGGCACGGTCCGCGCGGCCGGCGGGGCCGCCGTCGTCGACCGCGGTCACCTCACCGTGGGGGCCGCCAAGGCGGGCGCGCTGCTCGACCGGCAGCTGACGCTCGCCCGCACCCGGGCGCACTCCACCGCCCTCCAGGCCCTCGGCTCCTCCCGGTTCCACGCGATCGCCGACAAGGTCGCCGTGCTCGCCAGCGAGGTCCCGCTGGCGCCGGCCGCGTCCACCGCGGACCTCGCCCCCCTGGCGGCGGCCGCGCGCGAGCGCCTCGTCGACGCCGTCGCCGCGCTGCCCCTGCTCACCGCGGGCAGCCCGTACAACGCGGAGGCGCTGATCCACGGGCTGTCCCCGGACCCCGCCCCGCACCCGCAGGACGTCCCCTGGCACCAGGTCCGCCTGCTGCTGCGCCTGCACCGCTACGCCCGCGAGGTCCTGCACGCCGCGGCCGGCGGGGAGCCGGCCGCCGACGGGTGCCTGCTCACCGCCGCCGACGCCCTCGACCGGCACCGCGACGCCGCCGAGGCGGCGGCCGCCGCGGCGCAGGCGGCGCGCACCCCGCGGATCGCCCCGGCCACGGCGTACGCGCTGGGCGTGCTCCACGCCGACCAGCGGCACGAGGTGGAGGCGGCGCGGTACGCGTTCCAGCGCGCGTGGCACAAGGACGTCACGGGCACGTCCTGACGGCACGGGCCGGCGCCACGGCCCCAGCGCACCAGCGCACCAGCGCCCCAGGGAGGCACCCGATGAAACCCCCGGGCTCCGATTCCGGCTCCGATTCCGGCTCCGGCGGGATCCGCACCCCCACCGTCCAGGCCGCCGGCTGCGTCCTGTGGCGCCGCTCCCCGGTGACCGGGGAGCTCCAGCTCTGCCTCGTGCACCGGCCGAAGTACGACGACTGGTCCTGGCCCAAGGGCAAGCTCAAGCGCGGCGAGGACCCGCTGGCCGGCGCGCTGCGCGAGGTCGCCGAGGAGACGGGCCACACCGCCGCGCCGTCCGCCGAGCTGCCCTCGGCGCACTACCTGGCGGGCGGCCGCCCCAAGCGGGTCCGCTACTGGGCGGCCGAGGCCGTCTCCGGCACGTTCACCCCGAACCACGAGGTCGACCGCATCCTGTGGCTCCCCCCGGACGCGGCCCGCGCCCACCTCACCGCGCCCGGGGACGCCGCCCTGGTGGACGCCCTGCTCGCCGCCCTGCGCCCGCCCGCCTCCTGAGCGCGCCCGCCCGCCCCGCCGCCCCGCCCGGACACCTGTTCGGTCACCCCGCCCGGATGCCCCGTTCCGGCCCGGTCGCCCGGTATCCTCCCGTGTCCTCGACGTAAGCGTTCCGTGACCTCACCGCACCGTCCCCAGGGGTTCACCCCTCGTTCATTTACGGCCATCGGCGCCGTCACCTGATCTGCCTACTTTCGGCCTTACGCGATGCGGATCGCCCGAAAAAGAGGGAGACCGCGGCACCCACACTTCGCACGCCGCCGAATGCAGGACGGCGGCTCCTGGAAGGAACTCAAGTGAAGCTTCAGCGCAAGAACCGGCGGGCCCTCGCTCTCGGCGCTCTCGCCGTCTCCGGCGCCCTGGCCCTCACGGCGTGCGGCTCCGACGACACCGGCGGCTCCAACGGCGGCGGCGCGTCGGCCGGCGCGCCGGCCGGCAACGTCGACTGCGGCGACGCCAAGGGCCAGCTGCAGGCCTCCGGCTCCTCCGCCCAGAAGAACGCGATCGACGCCTGGGTCAAGCAGTACACCGCGGCCTGCAAGGACGTGCAGATCAACTACAACCCGACCGGTTCCGGCGCCGGCATCACCGCGTTCACCCAGGGCCAGACCGCCTTCGCCGGTTCGGACTCCGCGCTGAAGCCCGACGAGATCGAGGCCTCGAAGAAGATCTGCGCCGACGGCCAGGCCATCGACCTGCCGATGGTCGGCGGCCCGATCGCGGTCGGCTACAACGTCCCCGGCGTCGACACCCTCGTCCTGGACGCCGCCACGCTCGCGCAGATCTTCGACAACAAGATCACCAACTGGAACGACGAGGCCATCAAGAAGCTCAACCCCGACGCGAAGCTTCCCGACCTCAAGATCCAGGCCTTCCACCGCTCCGACGAGTCCGGCACCACCGACAACTTCACCAAGTACCTGAAGGCCGCCGCGCCCGAGGACTGGAAGTACGAGCCGGGCAAGTCCTGGGAGGCCGAGGGCGGCCAGTCCGCCCAGGGCTCCTCCGGCGTCGCCCAGCAGGTGAAGCAGACCTCGGGTGCCATCTCGTACTTCGAGCTCTCCTACGCCAAGGACGGCGTCAAGACCGTCGACATCAAGACCGAGGCCGCCGAGCCGGTCAAGGCCACCGTCGAGAACGCCACCGCCGCCATCGGTGCCGCCAAGGTGGTCGGCACCGGCAAGGACCTCGCGCTGGAGCTGGACTACACCCCGTCCGCCGAGGGCGCCTACCCGATGGTCATGGTGACCTACGAGATCGTCTGCGACAAGGGCAACAAGCCCGAGACGCTGCCCGCCACCAAGTCCTTCCTGAACTACATGGCCTCCGAGGACGGCCAGGGCCTGCTCGCCGACGCCGGCTACGCCCCGATGCCCCAGGAGATCATCACCAAGGTCCGCGAGACCGTCTCGGGCCTGAGCTGACCCGAGTGTGCGGACCGGACCCCACCACCACGGGGCCGGTCCGCACCGTCCGGTGCACCGCCATCAGGAGCCCCCGGCCCCCGGACGGCTCCGACCGAGCCGCCCGCCCCGGCGGCTCCGCAGACCGGAGAACCCGATGGACGTCATGACACAGCAAACCACCGCTCCCCCCGCCCCCGGGCCGGCCGCGCCCCAGGACAAGCGCGCCGCACGCGGTGCCACCCGCCCCGGTGACCGGATCTTCCTCGGGCTCTCCCGCGGATCCGGCATCCTCGTCCTGGCCCTCATGGCCGCCATCGCGGCCTTCCTGACCTACCGCGCCTCCCTGGCGATCAGCAAGAACGAGGCGAACTTCTTCACCGCCTTCGAGTGGAACCCCGGCGGCGTCCCGCCGGAGTTCGGCATCGCGGTCCTGGCCTTCGGCACCCTCGTGTCGTCGGTCATCGCCATGGTCATCGCGGTCCCGGTCTCGGTCGGCATCGCCCTGTTCATCACGCACTACGCCCCGCGCCGCCTCGGCGGCCCCATCGCGTACGTGATCGACCTGCTCGCCGCCGTCCCGTCCATCGTCTACGGCCTGTGGGGCGCCCTCGTCCTGGTGCCGCACCTGGAGGGCCTCTACGGCTGGCTGGACGACTACCTCGGCTGGACCGGCGTCTTCGAGTGGAACGACGGCGCCCCGCGCTCGCTGTTCACCGTCGGCATCCTGCTCGCCATCATGATCCTGCCGATCATCACCAACGTGAGCCGCGAGGTCTTCCGGCAGGTCCCGCGGATGCACGAGGAGGCGGCCCTGGCCCTCGGCGCCACGCGCTGGGAGGTCATCCGCATGTCGGTGCTGCCCTTCGGCCGCTCCGGCGTCATCTCCGCCTCGATGCTCGGCCTCGGCCGCGCGCTCGGCGAGACGATGGCCGTGGCCATGGTGCTCTCCCCGTCCTTCGACATCATTCCCAGCCTGCTCGACACGGGCGGCGGCACCTTCGCGCAGAACATCGCCAGCAAGTTCAACGAGGCCACCGTGATGGGCCGGGACGCGCTGATCGCCTCCGGCCTCGTCCTCTTCGTCATCACCCTGCTGGTCAACGGCGGAGCGCGCATGATCATCGCCCGCCGCAAGGAGTACTCGGGGGCCAACGCATGAGCCACGCAGTCCTTTCCCGCCGGCGCAGCTCCCTGCGCGGCGCGACCCTGCCCACGTGGTTCCCCTGGGCGGTCGCCGCGGGCTCCGTCGCCCTGGGGCTCGCCATCAGCACCCTGGCCGGCCTGCACAGCAGCATCCAGTGGGCCCTGATCGCGGCCGTGCTGTTCGTCCTCGGCTCCTACGCCATCTCCGCGAAGGTCGAGGGCAGCCGGCAGGCCAAGGACCGCACCGCGACCAGCCTGGTGTGGGTCTCCTTCCTCCTGGCCGTCATCCCGCTGGCCTCCCTGGTCTGGGAGACGGTCAAGCGCGGCGTGAAGGTCCTCGACGGCTACTTCCTCACCCACTCCATGGGCGTGGTCGCCGACACCGAGCCCGGCGGCGGCATCTACCACGCCATCCTCGGCACCCTCCAGCAGGTCGGCCTCGCCACCCTGATCTCGGTGCCGGTCGGCATGCTGACCGCGATCTACCTGGTCGAGTACGGCCGGGGCAGGCTGGCCCAGGCGGTCACCTACTTCGTCGACGTGATGACCGGCATCCCGTCGATCGTGGCCGGTCTGTTCATCCTGAGCATCATGCTGATGCTGGACCTGCAGCCCTTCGGCTTCGCCGGTTCGCTCGCCCTGACGATCCTGATGATCCCGGTCGTCGTCCGCTCCACCGAGGAGATGCTCAAGCTCGTCCCGAACGAGCTGCGGGAGGCCTCGCTGGCGCTGGGCGTCCCCAAGTGGCGCACCATCCTCAAGGTGGTCCTGCCGACGTCGGTCGGCGGCATCATCACGGGGGTGATGCTCGCGATCGCCCGCATCACCGGTGAGACCGCCCCCGTGCTGCTGCTGGTCTGGGGCACGAACTTCATCAACGCCAACCCGTTCGAGGGCCCCCAGGCGTCCCTGCCGATGTACATCTACCTCCAGTACCAGAACAGCGGCGGATACGGCGCGGCCTACGACCGGGCCTGGGCGGCGGCCCTGACGCTCATCGCGTTCATCATGATCCTCAACCTGGTGGCCCGCGGCATCGCCCGCTGGAAGGCCCCGCGCTAACGACTTGCGGCTCCGCCGCGCGGCCGGTCGCCGACGCGACCGGAGCCGGCCCCGGCCACCGACCCGAAAGAAGCAGTGATTCCCATGGCCAAGCGCATCGATGTCAGCGGCCTCAACGCCTACTACGGCTCCTTCCTCGCCATCGAGGACATCTCGATGACCGTCGAACCCCGTTCCGTGACGGCCTTCATCGGCCCGTCCGGCTGCGGCAAGTCCACCTTCCTGCGCACGCTCAACCGCATGCACGAGGTGACGCCGGGCGGCCGGGTCGAGGGCAAGGTCATGCTCGACGACGAGAACCTGTACGGCAGTGGGATCGACCCGGTGGCCGTGCGGCGCGAGGTCGGCATGGTCTTCCAGCGCCCGAACCCGTTCCCCACGATGTCGGTCTACGACAACGTGGCGGCGGGCCTGCGCCTGAACGGCAAGTACAAGAAGTCCGAGCTGGACGACATCGTCGAGAAGTCCCTGCGGGGCGCGAACCTCTGGAACGAGGTCAAGGACCGCCTGAACAAGCCGGGCTCCGGCCTCTCCGGCGGTCAGCAGCAGCGCCTGTGCATCGCCCGCGCCATCGCGGTCGAGCCGAACGTCCTGCTGATGGACGAGCCCTGCTCCGCCCTGGACCCGATCTCCACCCTCGCCATCGAGGACCTGATCGGCGAGCTGAAGGAGCGCTTCACGATCGTCATCGTGACGCACAACATGCAGCAGGCGGCCCGCGTCTCCGACCGCACGGCGTTCTTCAACCTGGCCGCGGTCGGTCAGCCCGGCAAGCTGATCGAGATCGACGACACGGAGCGGATCTTCTCCAACCCGTCCGTCCAGGCCACGGAGGACTACATCTCCGGCCGCTTCGGCTGACCCGGACCCCTCGCGGTGCTGCATGGCGGTGCCACCGTGAGGACGAAGAGGGCCCGCCCCCGGCTCCCGGGGGCGGGCCCGTCGTCGTACGGACGGCGTCCGGCGCCCGCCGGGTGTCCGGCGGACGTATGCCGGGTGCTAGAGGAACGCCAGGTGCACCAGGCCGAACGACGCCGCGGCCACCAGTGCCGCCGCCGGCATGGTGATGAACCAGCCGAGGACGATGTTCTTGGCCACGCCCCAGCGCACCGCGTTGACCCGCTTCGTCGCCCCCACGCCCATGATCGCGGACGTGATCACGTGCGTCGTCGAGATCGGCGCGTGGAACAGGAACGCCGACCCGAACATGATCGACGCACCCGTCGTCTCCGCCGCGAACCCCTGCGGCGGGTCCAGCTCGATGATCTTCCGCCCCAGCGTCCGCATGATCCGCCAGCCGCCCGCGTACGTCCCCGCGGACAGCATCAGCGCACAGGCGACCTTCACCCACACCGGGATCGGATCGCCGTAGTCCTCGACGTCGGCGATGACCAGCGCCATCACCACGATGCCCATCGTCTTCTGCGCGTCCTGCAGACCGTGCCCCAGCGCCATCCCCGCCGCCGAGACCGTCTGCGCGATGCGGAAGCCCCGCTTGGCCTTGTGCGGGTTGGCCCGCCGGAAGATCCACAGGATCGCCGTCATCACCAGGTAACCGGCGATCAGGCCCACCACCGGCGACACGAACATCGGGACGACGATCTTCTCCAGCACCCCGTCCCAGTACACGGTGGTGCCGCCGGCCAGCGCGGCGCCCACCATGCCGCCGAACAGGGCGTGCGAGGACGAGGAGGGCAGGCCGAAGTACCAGGTGATCAGGTTCCAGACGATCGCCCCCACCAGCGCGGCGAAGAGGATCCCCATCCCCGTCGAGCCCTCGGGCGTCTCGATCAGTCCTTCACTGACCGTCTTGGCGACCCCCGACCCCAGGAAGGCGCCGGCGAGGTTCATGACGGCCGCCATCGCGAGCGCGATCCGGGGGGTGAGGGCCCGCGTCGACACCGAGGTGGCGATCGCGTTCGCCGAGTCGTGGAAGCCGTTGGTGTACGTGAAGAAGAGCGCGACCCCGATGGTCACGACCAGAGCGAAGGTGTCCATGGACGGGCCTCAGGACTCCTTGACCGCGATGGTCTCCACCGTGTTCGCCACGTGCTCGAAGGCGTCGGCCGCCTCCTCCAGTACGTCCACGATCTGCTTCAGCTTCAGCACCTCGATCGCGTCGTACTTGCCGTTGAAGAGGTGGGCCAGCAGCTTGCGGTGGATCTGGTCGGCCTGGTTCTCCAGGCGGTTGACCTCGATCCAGTACTCGGTGAGGTGGTCCATCGTGCGCAGGTGCGGCATGGCCTCCGCGGTCAGCTCCGCGGCCCGCGCCAGCACCTCGATCTGCTGCTCGACGCCCCTGGGCAGTTCCTCGATGTTGTAGAGGACGACCAGGTCGACGGCCTCCTCCATGAAGTCCATGATGTCGTCGAGGGAGGACGCGAGGGAGTAGATGTCCTCGCGGTCGAAGGGCGTGATGAAGGAGGAGTTCAGCTGGTGGAAGATCGCGTGCGTGGCGTCGTCACCTGCGTGTTCGGCGGCCCGCATACGCTCTGCGATCTCGGCCCGGGCGGAGGCGTCCGCCCCGAGCAGTTCCATCAGGAGTTTCGAGCCCGTGACGATGTTGTCCGCGGACGCGGCGAACATGTCGTAGAAGCTCGTCTCCCTGGGGGTCAGACGAAAGCGCACGTGGGGTCCTCGGTCTGCATCGGTTTCAGTCAGGCTGATGCTAGGCGCATCCTCCGGCCACGACTAACGGGCCGTCCCCCAGTGTCGCCCATCGGGCAGAGTGACGAGCAGGGGGGCGGTCCGCGGGCCGTGCCCGGCCGCAGCGCACGGCGGCGGCCAAGAAGCGTCTACCCCGCAGAATTCGCTACCATATACCCACCAGGGGTATATGTCGCCCGTCAGCACACCAGGAGGACGCGATGACCACCACCGAGACCGGCGCGAACGCGCCCTCCTCCCCCGCCGCCCGGCAGGGGACCGAGGTGACACACACGACAGATGTGGCACATGCGACAGATACGACGGGTGCGGCGGGCGTCGTGACCGACCACGACCGCGGCGTCCACGGCTACCACCACCAGAAGCAGGACCACGTCAAGCGCCTGCGCCGCATCGAGGGCCAGATCCGCGGCCTGCAGCGGATGGTCGACGAGGACGTCTACTGCATCGACATACTCACCCAGGTCTCCGCCTCCACCAAGGCCCTGCAGTCCTTCGCGCTGCAACTGCTGGAGGAGCACCTGCGCCACTGCGTCGCGGACGCGGCCGTCAAGGGCGGCGACGAGATCGACGCGAAGGTCGAGGAGGCGACGCAGGCGATCGCCCGCATGCTGCGCACCTGAGCGGTCCGGCCGGCGGCCGGTCCCTACTCCGGGAAGGACTCCGCCCGCGCCTCGGCCACCCGCAGCACCTCGTCGATGCTCTCCAGGCTGAGCCGGTCCTCGGCGGCGGAGGCCGCGATGATCAGTTCCCCGCACAACTCGATCTCGGCGAGCGCCACGTGGTCCTGCACCGTCCCGCTCCTGAGCGGAGCCACGCCCTCACCCCTTCTCTGCCGTCACCGGCTTCCTAGGGTAGGGAGCGGCCCGCGCACCGCGCATGGCACGGAAGGGCTAGTTCGGGCCGGTCACCCCTCGGCGATCCGGCCGGCGTAGATGTCCTCCTCCGCCGGAAGCCGTACGTCGGCCGGGGCCCCGAAGGCGTACAGCAGCGTGGTCGAGGCGACCGCGACGGTCCTGTCCTGCTCCCCGTTGACGAAACTGAACCGGTGCCGGACCTTGCGGATCCGCCCCTGGTCGTCGAGGTAGACGTCGAACGGCACCTCGGCGGTGGCGAACCCTTCCGCCGCCGCGGCCAGCGGACCGCGGTTCGTCCCGGACGCGCCCCGCGCGGCCCTGGCCAGGTCCGCCGTCCCCCGGTAGTGCCGCACCCGGGTGCCCGCGACCTCGGTCCGCCCCACGAACGTCGCCTCGCGCGTCCCGCGCAGCACCTCGGCGGCGGCGAACGGGTCGGTGGCCCCGCCGGTGACGAGGTTCCCGTCGGACAGCGTCCCGGTGTCCACCCGCACCCACTTGTCGGCGGGCACCCCGGCGCCCCGGTTCTTCATGAACAGCGCCCCGGGGGCGAGCAGCTCGACGATGGGCCGCCGCGCCGCGGCCCCCGCCGGGCCCTGCGGCAGCAGCACCTCCAGCCGCCCCAGCCGCCTGCGGTAGTCGTACACGCCCTCGCCCCGGATGGTCACCCGGGTCCCGCCGGCGGCCATCTCCAGGAAGGTGCGCGCCCTGGAACTCCCGGCGTCCACCAGCGCGTCGGCGGCCCCGCGCAGCGTCCGGACCGGATCGCCGGCCGGTGCGTCCCCGGTCACGGCGTTGCTCCGCGCGCAGCCCACCGCGCCCAGGCAGAGACAGCCCGCGACCACCACGCCGACCGTCCGGCGGTACCGCCGCTGCCGTCGAGCCGTCACCTGCCCACCCCCGCTCCGTCCGACACGGGTCGCCTGTCGTTCCCGTTAACGACCGGTGGGAGAGCCCGTCACGCCGCCGCGCGGGAGCGCTACCGTGGTCGACGTGGCGCATCAGGACGACGAGGCAGGCCCAGGCCGACACAGCACGACCACCACCGAACGGGGGCCTTTCTGCATGGCCCGCTGCACCTGCGGCTGGCGCGGTCCGGCCAGGAGAGCCAGGAGCCTGGCCCGCACGGACGCCGAGAACCACACCCGCGAGTGACCGGCCCCCCCGGCCGCGGCGGCGGGCGGGGGCACGCGGCCCGGTCCGCGCCCTCCCCGTGGTGGTCCGCAACGGCGGCCGCTCCCGGGCCGGTTGGCCCTCCGACGACGAACACCTGATCGGCGCCGTCTCCGCGCTCGACGCCGCCCGCGCCGCCCGCGCCTTCGCGGACGCCGCCGTCGTCGGCGAGGACCACAGGGGTCCGAGGGGCTCGGGAGGGCCCGAGGGACCCAAGGGGCAGCGGGGGCGGGGGAACCGAGGGGCCGTCAGGCCGCCAGGTCCCGCTGCTCCGCCCCGGGCATCCCGTTCCGCGTCCCCGGAACCGCCGCGCCGCGTTCCGCGCGCTCGCGCCCCCGCGCCGCGATCAGCCAGCCGGCCCGCGGCGACCGTTCGATCGCCCGCATGACCGGCGTCAGCAGCGCCATGGCGAGCGGCGACAGCAGCAGGGCGACCGCCGTGCCGAGCGCGAGTCCGCCGATGACGTCCGTCGGGTAGTGCACGCCCATGTAGACGCGGCAGAAGCCCGCGAACACGGCGAGCACGAGGCCGACGAGCCCGAGCCTCCGATTGGCCAGGAACAGCCCCACCGCGAGCGCCATGGTGAGCGTCGCGTGGTCGCTGACGAAGGAGTAGTCGGTCTTGCCCTCGATGAGGACCTCGAGCCCCTCGTGGTCGTAGAACGGCCGGGGCCGCTCCACGAATCCGCGGATCGGCACGTTCACCAGGACGGCGACGCCGGCCGCGAGCGGCGCCCACACCAGCGCCGCGACGGAGGACGCCGCGTCCTCACCGCCCCGCCGCCGTATGCCCCACCAGCACCACAGGATCAACCCCATCACGGCGATCAACAGGCCGAACTCGCCGACGAACTCCATGACCCGGTCGAACCACGGCGGCGCTTCCCTGGCGAGTCCGTTGATGTCGTAGAGCAGGTCGACGTCGGGGTTCGACCCGGATTCTGCGAGTCCAGCCATGGTGCTACGGCCCCTTCGTCATCTCTCTCGGCGCGCCGTGCGCACGCCTCTCCTGCCACCCCCGTGGTTTGTAGGCCCGCTCGTCCGCTCGGCTACGAGAACAGGAACGCATGGTCCCCGTTGATACGTTCCACACTCCACCGAATGATCACGCAGACGTTATCGAAGAGAGATTCATCCGCGCAGCTCAGGGGGTGGGCTCGCGGGGCGCTCACCGCGTCACGGGGAGTGCTTTCGCGCCATCTTCGGTCACCCTGGTGGCACCGAAGTAGTCAGGTGTGTCGATCGGGTCGAACCGGATCACGGCACCCGGACGGGGCGCATCGATCATGTATCCGCCTCCGACATAAATACCCACATGCCGGATGGCCCGGGAATTGGTGAGGTCGTCCGAGAAGAACACCAGATCACCGGGGAGCAGTTCGTTCCGCTTCGGGTGCGGTCCCGCGTTGTACTGGTCGTTGGCCACGCGCGGCAGCGTGATCCCGACGCTCTCGTACGCCGCCTTGGTCAGACCCGAGCAGTCGAAGCGTCCGCCCTGCTCAGCGGTGCCGTTGCCGCCCCAGAGGTAGGGCGTGCCCAGCTTCTTCTGCGCGTAGGCGATGGCACCGGCGGCCTGCCGGGAGGGGTCGACGCGGCCGACCGGCGCGGCGAAGCTCTTCTCCAGCGCGGTGATCCGCTTGACGTAGTTCTGCGTCTCCTTGTAGGGCGGGACACCCCGGTACTTGATCACCGCGTAGGCCCCGGCGTTGTACGACGCCAGCATGTTTTCGGTCAGATTCCCGGGAACGTCCTTCACGTAGGACGCGAGCGTGCAGTCGTACCTGGCCGCCGACGGGATGGCGTCCTCGGGATCCCACACGTCGCGGTCCCCGTCCCCGTCCCCGTCGATGCCGTGGGTGGCCCAGGTGCCGGGGATGAACTGGGCGATGCCCTGCGCCGCCGCGTGGCTCTGCGCCCTCGGGTTGAACCCGCTCTCCTGGTAGAGCTGGGCGGCGAGCAGCGCCGGGTTGATCGCCGGGCAGAGGTTGCCCCACTTCTGCACGAGCGCCTGGTACGCGGCCGGCACGCTCCCCTTGGCGAGCGCCTTGGCCGCCCCGCCGCCGACCCCGTTGACGAGGTTCCCGGCGACGACGTAGACCCCGACGACGAGGAGCATCACGAAGGCCAGACCCGCACCGGTGGCGATGGTCGCCGCGACCCAGACCCTACGCACCGTCAACCACCCCTCACCGTCCGGGAGTCCGCTGCCGGACGTCAGTGTAGGGGCGGCACCCGCCCTCCGGGGTGATCACGTGACGGAAGTGACGGCCGGTCACGGCGGTCCGCGCCCGGCCCGCGGCGCCTCCCCGCCGGACGGGCTCCCCGGCCCACCCGGCGCCGGGACGTCAGCCGAAGAGCGGGAACCGGTCGGCGTCGGGCCCGAGGAGCCGCCGTTCCCCCTCCGTGAGGCGCGCCCGGCCGGTCGCCGCCCGCGCGTAGTGCTCGTCGCCCCATTCCAGCGGGACGGGCCCGCCCAGGAGGCCGTCCGGGGTGGTGCGCACCGCGGCCAGGCCGGCCGCGGACGGGCCGCGGTGCGCCGGGGAGCCCGGCCACGAGGTCCAGGTGGTGGACGGTCGCCTCCCCCGCCGGCGTCGTCACCAGGTCCCCGGCGGTCATCACGTGGCCCTGGGTGGAGACCGGCCTTCCGGGACCGGCCGCCACGGCGGCCGCCACGGTGGCCGCCGCCGTCTCCAGGTACAGCTCGCGCAGCGGACGGAAGTCCGGGAACAGGCTCGCGCACACCCGTGTCCGGCGCCGTTCGTCCGCCGCGTCCGCCGTGCCGGGCCGCCGGCCCCGCCAGTAGGCGACGGCATCGCGGTCCGCCGGACCGGAAGCCGGGGTGCGCAGGGCCACGAGCCCCCGCCGGGCGTCGGGGAGGCAGTGGTGGACCAGGTCACGGACCGTCCAGCCGGCGCAGCCGGTCGCCCGCCGGGACCCCTCGTCCCCGAGCGCGGACACGACGGCCGAGAAGGCCTCGCAGGAAGCACGCAGATCCCGTGTCGGATTCACGTCCCGCAGCCTTCCCCGCGGGAGGGGACCGACGACGCGGCCACGCACCGGGTTCCGATCCGATCTCATTGCCCGGGGTGACGTAGCGTGATACACAGAGTGACGATACGACTCTTCACCCGCCGGAACGCGCCCCTCCCGGAGCCGGGCGCGCGCCGGTGGCAAGCTGTTTGTACGAAACCCGCCAACGGATGACGCCAAGTCGACATACGACAGCGACAATGTCGGTGACAATGAGGCCTGTCCTCTGCACCACCGCAGAGGACGCGGAACTACCCATACAGGGGCGGTGACTTACATGCTCTTTGCGGCCGACGAGGGAGACATCAACACCATTATCGGCGGAATCGCTCCGGACTGGGGCCCCTTCGGCAGCCTGGGCAACGAGGCCAAGGTGATGATCGAAGTGGTCATGGCGGTCGCCATCCTGATCTGCCTGGGCATCGCCATCTGGGGGGCGGCCAAACAGCGCATCGGCGCCACCGCGTTGAGGGACACGTTCAGTGCCGAACAGGGCAAGGGCCTCATCATCGCGGGCCTGACGGGCGTCTTCATCATCGGTTCGCTCGGCACGCTGTTCACCATCGTGTACGGCATGGCCGTGTAGCCCCGCCCGCTCCATCGGTCCCGACCGGGCACGCCCGGCCTCTCCTCCACCCCACCCGCCCGTCGTGCCCACCGGCTGAGGTTGCGCTTCCCTGATGTCCAGTCACCACACCGCGCCCGCGCGGGAACCGACGCGGCTACCGTCGTACGTGGAGTACGCGGAGCACGGGGTGTTCCCGCACGACGCTGAAAGGGCGTACGCGGTATGAGTCTCGGAGACGAGCACGAGACCCCCGGTGGGTACGGCGGCACGGGCCAGACCCGCACCCGCCTGCCGGGAAGGGACGACGACCCGTACGGCGGCGCGCGCAGAGGCGGCCGTACCTCGTCGCGCAGCCTGGTCACGGTCGTCGGCGTGGTGGTGCTCCTCATCGCCGCGATCGCCTTCGCGAACCGCGGAGGAGGCGATTCCTCCTCGACGGACGACTCCGACGACTCCCCCAAGGCGGCGGCGACGGCCCCCTCGGGGGAGAAGCCGGTGAAGGCGAAGGCGGCGGGGATCCCGACCGGATACAAGCAGGACGCTCAGGGTGCGCAGAGCGCAGCGGCCAACTACTCCGTCGCGCTGGGATCCGCCGACATGTTCGTCGAGGACCGGCGGCGCGAGATCGTCACCACCGTGTACGCCCCGGATGTCGCCGCCGCCCGGCAGGCCGATCTGGACAAGGCCTACTCCAGCAGCGAGTTCCTCGCCAACATCGGTCTCGACAAGGACGGCAGGGCACCCGCCGGGCAGACCTTCGTCTCACGGGTGATCCCGGTGGGCACCAAGGTGACGTCGTCCGGCCCGAGCACTGCCACCGTCGAGGTGTGGTACACGTCGCTGTTCGGCCTGTCCGGCGAGGGCTCCACCAACCCCGTGACCGAGAGCTGGTACACCACCACGTACCAGTTGAAGTGGATCGACGACGACTGGAAAGTCACCGACTTCCAGCAGAAGGACGGACCAGTCCCGGTCGGACGCGACCAGCAGGCCTCCACCGCCGACGACATGACGAAGGCTGTCGAGGAGTACGGAGGGTTCACGTATGCGCGCTAACCACCGCTTCCTCGGGCTCACGGCCGCCGTCGCCGCCGTACAGACCACCATGGTGCTGCTCGCGACCCGAGCCGTCGCCGACCCCACTCCGGCACCGACGGACAGCGGCAACCCCTGCGACCTCATCCGCGGCCCCGCCAAGGACTACTGCGAGCGGGGCAGGGACGCCGGCGACTCCCCCGGAACCAGCAGCGTCCCCGACGGCCCCGCCTCCACCCTCGACCCCCTCGCCTCCCTGGCCCAGGGCTGCGCCGACGCCGCCGCCTGGACCGTCAAGCAGCTCAGCAAGGCCGTGGAGGAGACCGCCGACGTCGACTTCACCAACGACACCTTCCTCAAGCAGTACGCCGTCGTCTTCGCCGCGTCGACGATCCTCACCCTCATCCTCTGGCTGCTCGCGGTCGCCAAGCGGGCGGTGCGGGGCGTCCCCCTCACCACCGCCCTCTCCGAGGCCGTCGGCTTCCTCTGGCTGACCGTGCTCGCCTCGGCCTTCACCCCGCTGATCCTCTACACCGTGGTCTCCGCCACCGACGGCGTCACCGAGGTCCTCGCGAAGGCGACCGGCGACCAGACGGACACCTTCTTCGGCACCTTCTCCGCCGCGCTGGAGAAGGGCGACGACATCGGCGGCGGCCCGATCATGCTGATCGTCGTCTCCCTGGTCTCCATCCTCGCCGCCGGCGTCCTCTGGCTGGAGCTGGTCATCCGCGCCGCCCTGCTCTACGTCGGCGCCCTCCTCGGCACCGTCGTCTACGCGGGCCTCGTCGACAAGAACCTGTGGGGCCACGTCCGCCGCTGGGCCGGCATCATGATCGCGGTGATCCTGGTGAAGCCGGTCATCGTCATCGTGCTCGGCCTCGCCGGGGCCCTGTCCGGAGACGACGGCCCCGACGCCTTCTCCGCCGTCGTCTCCGGACTGGCGATCATCCTGCTCGCCATCTTCGCCTCCGCGATGATCTACCGCTTCGTCCCCGGCTTCGGCGACGAACTCGCCAGCTCCCGCAACAACCGCCTCATGCAGGGCGCCGAGGGCAAGGCCGCCGCCGTCATGAGCTCCCCGGCGACCATGGTCGCCCAGGGCATCAAGACCCACAGCGGCCGGACCGACCACGGCGGCGCGGGCGGCCGGTCCTCCGGCCCGCGCCCCTCCAACCCCGCCTCCGGCGGAGTCGCCGCGCACAGCTCGCGCACCTCCGGCAGCGGCGGCGGATCCGTCCCTCCCGCCGCACCCGCACCCCGCTCGAGCAGCCCGGTGAACACACCCCACGCCAGCAGTACCCGCAACAGCAGCAGCAACCGCACGGGAGGTGAAGGGCGTTGACGACCGAGTCCCATCTGTCCCATCCGGTCACGCCCCGCCGTACGTATCTGATCGGCCGCGCCCGGCCGAACGCGATCGTCGGACGCAACCGGGAGACCGGGGAGATCGCGCTGATCGTCGTGGGCGCGTTCCTCGGCATGATGTGCGGGCTCCTCGTCCCCGTCCTGTCCGTGCGGATCGTGCTGCTGGTGGGCCTGCCGATGCTGGCGCTGGCCGCGGTGTACGTGCCGTACAAGCAGCGCACGTTCTACAAGTGGTTCGAGATCAACCGCAGTTACAAGCGCACCGTGCGCCGGGGCGCCGCCTACCGCTCCGGCGCCGTCGAGGCCGGCACCCGGCTGGACGGGCGCGAGGTGGAGATCGGGCCGCCGCCCGGCATCGGACGGATCACCTGGCTCTCCGCGCCCTTCGGTCCCGACGAGATCGCCGTCCTGCTGCACGCGGACCGCAAGACCGTCACCGCCGCCATCGAGATCGAGGGCCCCGGTGTCGGCCTGCGCGACTCCGAGGACCAGGAGGCCCTCGTCGACCGCTTCGGCACCCTGCTCAAGCACGTCGCCAACGGCGACGGCTTCGTCACCCGCCTCCAGATGCTCGCCCGCACCCTGCCCGCCGACCCCGACGCCCACGCCAAGGACGTCGCCGTGCGCGGCGACGACCGGGCACCGGCCTGGCTGCAGCAGTCCTACGACCAGCTGCAGTCGATGGTGTCGACCAGCAGCGAGCAGCACCGCGCGTACCTCGTCGCCTGCATGCACTACACGCGCGAACTGGCCGCCGAGGCCAACGCCATGGCGCGGGCCATGCGCAGCCAGGGCGGCGGCAGGGTGGACCGCGACGCGGGACTCGCCGTCGTCATGGCCCGCGAGCTGACCGACATCTGCTCCCGGCTCCAGGAGGCCGACATCCGCGTGCGGCAGCCGCTCGGCCAGAGCAGGCTGTCCTCGCTGATCCACTCCATGTACGACCCCGACCACCCGATCGACCACATCCAGGCGATGAGCAAGCGCAACGCCTGGCCGGCCGAGCTGGACGCCATGGAGCCGACCTACCTCCAGGCCAAGACCCGCGAGTCCGCGACCCGCGCCCCCTGGTGCCACGCCACGGCCTGGATCAAGGAGTGGCCGATGACCCCGGTGGGCGTCAACTTCCTGGCCCCGCTCCTCGTCCACACCCCGGACGTGATCCGCACGGTCGCCGTCACGATGGACCTCGAACCCACCGAGGTCGCCATCGAGCGCATGCTGACCGAGAAGACCAACGACGCGGCGGAGGCGTCCCGCGCCGCCAAGATGAACCGCACCGTCGACCCGCGCGACGTCGCCGCCCACAGCCGCCTCGACCAGCGCGGCGAGGACCTCGCCAGCGGCGCGGCCGGCGTCAACCTGGTCGGCTACATCACCGTCTCCTCCCGCACGCCCGAGGCCCTGGCCCGCGACAAGCGGACCATACGGGCCTCGGCCGGAAAGTCGTACCTGAAGCTCGAGTGGTGCGACCGCGAGCACCACCGCGCCTTCGTGAACACACTCCCGTTCGCCACCGGCATTCGAAGGTAGGGGCTGAGCTGAAGATGCGGGATCCGCTGTCCGTCGTCACCGACGCCTTCACGTCCTTCCTCTTCGGGAAGGTCGAGACGACCCGGCTTCCGGTGCGCACGTCCACCGGCCAGGCGCAGGCGGTCTACCTGCCCACCGCCGCGCCCGGCCTCGGCGACTCCGGCGTCATCATCGGCCGCGAGGTCTACTCCGGCAAGGGCTACATCTACGACCCCTTCCAGCTCTACGGCCAGCAGCTGCCCGCCCCCCACTGGCTGGTCCTCGGCGAATCGGGAAACGGCAAGTCGGCCCTGGAGAAGACGTACGTCCTGCGCCAGCTGCGCTTCCGGGACCGCCAGGTCGTCGTCCTGGACGCCCAGGGCGAGGACGGCGTCGGCGAGTGGAACCTCATCGCGCAGGAACTGGGCATCACCCCCATCCGACTGGACCCGATGGCCGCCCTGGACCACGGCATCCGGCTCAACCCGCTCGACCCGTCGATCACCACCACGGGCCAGCTCGCCCTGCTGCGGACCATCATCGAGGTCGCGATGGGCCACGGCCTGGACGAACGCTCCGGCTTCGCGCTCAAGGTCGCGCACGCCTACGTCAACGAGACGATCGTCGAACGCCAGCCGGTCCTCTCCGACATCGTCGAGCAACTGCGCCACCCCGAACCGGAGTCGGCGGAGGCGATGAACGTCGCCATAGACGACGTACGGGCCTGGGGCCTGGACGTCGCACTCGTCCTGGACCGCCTGGTCGACGGCGACCTGCGCGGCATGTTCGACGGCCCCACGACCGTCGGCATCGACCTGGACGCCCCGCTGATCGTCTTCGACCTCTCCCACATCGACCGCAACTCCATCGCCATGCCGATCCTGATGGCGATCGTCGGCGTGTGGCTGGAGCACACCTGGATCCGCCCCGACCGGAAGAAGCGCATCTTCCTGGTCGAGGAGGCCTGGCACATCATCAACAGCCCCTTCGTCGCCCAGCTGTTCCAGCGCCTGCTGAAGTTCGGCCGCCGGCTCGGCCTGTCCTTCGTCGCGGTCGTCCACCACCTGTCCGACGTGGTGGACGGAGCGGCCGCGAAGGAGGCCGCGGCCATCCTGAAGATGGCCTCGACCCGGACCATCTACGCCCAGAAGGCCGACGAGGCACGGGCCACCGGACGAGTCCTGGGCCTGCCCCGATGGGCCGTGGAGATCATCCCGACCCTCACCCCCGGCATCGCGGTCTGGGACGTCAACGGCAACGTCCAGGTGGTCAAGCACCTGGTCACCGAGACCGAACGCCCCCTGGTCTTCACCGACCGGGCCATGACCGAGTCCTCCGCCGACCTGGCCGACGACGCCCTGCGCGCCGCCGAACGGGAGGCGGAGGCGCGCGCGGCGGCCTTCGTGGAGCAGCACGTCGGGGACTCCGAGTCGACGGTGGCGTAGGGGCGAGGGTGCACGGGGAGGACGTGTGAGACCGGACGACCACCGCGGGAACGGCCGCAGCGGCCAGGGCGGCATCCCGGACGGGCTGCTGATCGGCCTCATCGGGTTCCTCCTCGGCATGACCCTGCTGGTGTGGACGGCCACGGGCCTCGCGGGCCTCCTCGCCCACGGCTCCTGGCCGTCCGGGGTCACCTTCGCCCGCACCCCCCTGGCCATGCGCCACCTCGTCGCCGAGCCGCACGACCTCCCCGGCGCCTGGCCGGACGCACCGGCGTCCGGCCTCTCGGGCTACGGCCTGTTCTGGGGCCTGTTCCTCGGCCAGCTGATGATCCTCACCGTCCTCACCGTGTTCGTGCTGGGCACGGTGGCCCGCTGGCGAGCCGTACGGGCCCGGCGCCGCGCGGAACGGACGACGGCACCGGCACCGGCACCGGCGGCGACCATGACCGCGACACCGGCACCGACACCGGCCCCGCACGAGGTGCCCCTGCCGAGAACGGCACCGCAACCCGTACCGGAGACGGAACCGCTCCGGACCACGGCACCGCGCCAGGTCACACCCCCCGCTCTCCCGCCCGACGGCGGGGGGACGGACGAGCGGGAAGCACGCCCCGCCGCGGGCCCGGTGCGCTACGGCCCCCCGGACCTGCGCCGCACCACCGCCGCCCGGGCCGTACGGGACGCCGCCGGCCCCGCCCTCGTCCTCACCTCGAACCCCACGCTCTGGGCGGAGACCAAGGACGCCCGGGCCAAACTCGGCCCCACCCACCTCTACGACCCCACCCACCTCTGCGACACCCCGGGCCGCCTCCACTGGTCCCCCACGGCCGGCTGCGAGGACCCGCGCACCGCCGCCTCCCGCGCGACGGCGCTCCTCGCCCCCGTACGCCCCGCCTCCCGCCTGGACCAGGCGGTCAGCGACACCGCCACGACCCTCCTGCGCAGCTACGTGCACGCCGCCGCCGTCGACGGCCGCACCGTGCGCCACGTCCACCGCTGGGCCCAGGGCCTCCAGGTGCAGGACGCCGTACGCATCCTGCGCACCCACCCCAAGGCCGCCCCCGGCGCCGCGGGCGAACTCGAAGCGGCCCTCACCGCCCACCCCGAACGCCGCGAGATGGCACAGCAGCTGACCACCCGCGCGCTGTCCGCCCTCGCCACGGTCAACGTCCGTGAAGCCTGCACCCCCCACCGAAATGATGCCCTCGCCCTGGATTCCTTCATCCACGAAGGGGGAACGCTTTACGTAGTGGGCGAATCCATCGAGGATCCCCGTACCAGCCCGGGCGCGATGCCCCTGCTGACGGCCCTCGCCTCGCACGTGGTCGAGCGCGGCCGGCGCATGGCCGAACGGTCATCCTCCGGTCGGCTCGACCCACCACTCACCCTCGTCCTCGACGACGTCGCGGCCGTGGCTCCGCTTCCCCAGCTCCCGGAACTGCTGACCACCGGAGCGGACCGCGGCATGCCGACCCTGGCCCTGCTCCGGTCCCGCGAACAGGGACGGGCCCGCTGGCCGCACGACGAACTGCCGGTATGACCGCGCACTTCCGGACGGCACAGGCACCACCCGCCCGGCCCGGCACGGGCGCCGACGCCCGTCAGCGCTCGACGACCATCTCCAGCTCGTCCGGCCTCCCCGCCAGCGGCACGGTCACCCCGCTCTCCACGGACCCCGCCTTGCGGTAGAAGCCCAGCGCCCGCGCGTTCCCCGGATGCACGATGAGCCGCGCACGCTCCGCCCCGCGCCCCCACGCCCACTCCAGCGCGGCACCGAACAACGCCCCGGCCACCCCGCTCCCCCGGTACCCGGGCCGCACGTACACCCCGACGAGATGCCCCTGCCGCCGCTCCACGGGGAACCCGGCCCAGTCCGTCGACCCGGCCTCCTCCATCAGCACGGTGACCGTGCCCGCCCAGGCCCCGTCCCCCGTCTCGGCGACGAACTGCCGCACCCCGCCCGCGTCCCGCGCCGCGTCCGCCGTCCGCTCCCGCCAGTGGGAGTCGGGCCGCGCCACCGCTTCCTCATGGGTCTCCAGGTACGCGAGATGCGCCACCGGGTCCCGCAACGCCGCCAGCCGCACCTCCTTCGCCACGGCCCACTCCTCGGCACGCACCGGCCGGACCACCCAGTCCCCGAAGGGCTCGTTCCTCATGCCGGCCACCGTAGTACCGGAGTACCACGGCCCTCACCCCGAATACCGCCCGCGGTCCGACGCCCCCCGTCCCCGCGCGGACGACCATCGGAGCAGGACGCCGGCACCGCCGCGACGACATCACGACACCGCAGGAGGGTCCGGCCCATGACATCCACCGTGTTCCCCCCGACGGGCGGGCCCACCACCATGGACCCCGTGTCGACCCACCGGGCAAAACCCTCGGAGGAACAGGCCCCGGAGCCCCTCACCTCCTCCCTGCAACGCCTCAACCAGCGCGTACGCGCCTTCGACCGGCGTCACCCGCTGCTGTGGGACCTGCACTTCACCGGCTTCTGGGTGACGGCCGCCCTCATCGACCACCTCGGCGGCGGCTGGCGCACCACCACGCACCACCCCGACGCCCCCGGCTGGCTCCTGCTCACCCTGAGTCTCGGCCTGTCCGTCCCCCTCCTCCTGCGTCGCACCCACCCCGCGGCGGCCCTGCTCGTCCTCACCCCGTTCGCCCTCGCCAACGCCTGGACCGGCGTCACCCTCCAGGCGGCCCTGCTCCACCTCGTCGTCGTCTACCACATCGCCCTGCGCCTCCCCCTGCGCGCCCTGTGGTGGACCGTCGCCCTGGTCCTCGCCCCGGTGGCGCTCTCCACCGCCCTGCACGGGGAGGGCGAGTGGAGCCAGCAGATCGGCTCCCAGCTGACCTCCGTCGTCGTGGCGGTCCTCATCGGCATCACCGTCCGCACCCGCCGGAACTACACCGAGGCCCTGGAGGACCGCGCCCGCCGCCTGGAGACCGAGCGCGACCAGCAGGCCCGGATCGCCGCCGCCGCCGAACGCGCCCGCATCGCCCGCGAGATGCACGACATCATCGGCCACAACCTCTCCGTCATCACGGGCCTGGCCGACGGCGGCGCCTACGCGGCCGCCAAGTCCCCGGAGCGCGCCGTCCAGGCCCTGGACGCCATCGCCACCACCAGCCGCCAGGCCCTCGGCGAACTGCGCCGCCTCCTGGACGTCCTGCGGGACGACGAGGCGTCCCGCCCCGCCGAGCTGACGCCGCAGCCCACCCTCACCGACCTCGAGCACCTCGTCGACGGCGTCCGCGCCGCGGGCCTGCCCGTCCACACCACGGTCGAGGGCCGGGCCGCCCTCCCCGAGGGCCGCCAGCTCACCGTCTACCGCGTCGTCCAGGAAGCCCTCACCAACACCCTCAAACACGCCGGCCCGGGCGCCACCGCCGCGATCGCCCTCTCCTACGGTGACAAAGGGGCCGTCACGGTCACGGTCACCGACACGGGAGAAGCCGGGACGACCGCCCCCGGTGAGGGCCGCGGCCTGCCCGGAATGCGCGAGCGAACCGCCCTGTACGGCGGCACACTTGAGGCCGGCCCACGCCCCCACCCCGAACGGGGCTGGCGCGTCCACCTGCACCTCCCGGAGGAAACCCCGCAGTGACCACCGTCCTCATCGCCGACGACCAGCCCCTCCAGCGTTTCGGCTTCCGCATGCTCCTGGAGAGCCAGGACGACATGACGGTCCTGGGCGAGGCGGCGAACGGCACCGAAGCGATCCGCATGACGGCCGAACTGCACCCCGACGTGGTCCTGATGGACATCCGCATGCCCGGCCTCGACGGCATCGAGGCCACCCGCCGCATCATCGCCACGGGCGACCGCACCCGCGTCCTCATCCTCACGACCTTCGACCTCGACGAGTACGCCTACGCCGGCCTGCGTGCGGGCGCCTCCGGCTTCCTCGTCAAGGACGTCCGGCCCGAGGAGCTCCTCTCCGGCATCCGCGCGGTGGCCACGGGCGACGCGGTGGTGGCCCCCAGCCTGACCCGCCGCCTCCTGGACGCCTACGCCCACCGCCTCCCCGCCACCGCCCCGGAGCCCGCCCTGCCCGAGACGCCCGTCCCCGACCCCCGCCTGGCCTCCCTCACCGAGCGCGAACGTGAGATCCTCACCGTCATCGGCAAGGGCTGGACCAACACGGAGATCGCCACCCGCCTCCACCTCGCGGAGTCGACGGTGAAGACCCACGTGGGCCGCATCCTGGCGAAGACGGGCTCCAGGGACCGCATCCAGGCGGTGATCCTGGCGTACGACACGAAGCTGGTCGAACCGGCCTGAAACGCAGAAGACCCCGCACCATATCGGTGCGGGGTCTCCCCAACAATTGTTCGGCGGCGTCCTACTCTCCCACAGGGTCCCCCCTGCAGTACCATCGGCGCTGTGAGGCTTAGCTTCCGGGTTCGGAATGTAACCGGGCGTTTCCCCCACGCTATGACCACCGAAACACTATGAAACTGACAACCAGCCGCATGCCGTGACCATGGCATGGGGTTGTTCGTGGTTTCAGAACCAACACAGTGGACGCGAGCAGCTGAGGACAAGCCCTCGGCCTATTAGTACCGGTCAACTCCACACGTTACCGTGCTTCCATATCCGGCCTATCAACCCAGTCGTCTGCTGGGAGCC
>NZ_JBVITR010000017.1:92197-112931 GCF_055574875.1 Streptomyces sp. NPDC034670 | reverse complement strand
CCCCCCCCCCCCCCCCCCCCCCCCCCCCCCCCCCCCCCCCCCCCCCCCCCCCCCCCCCCCCCCCCCCCCCCCCCCCCCCCCCCCCCCCCCCCGGGCCCGCTTGACCTTGACACGGTGACAAGGCCTTCACTGCGGTCGAGGAGGTGGTCACGATGACCCTGCCGGAAGAGGACACGGACACGATGCGGGCCCTTCGGGGACTGGAGAGCGACAGCCCGTCGGCGCGGCTGCGGACGGCGCTGGGGATCGGCACGGCCCCGGACCCCCGGTTCGTCGGCGCACTGGTCGAACGGTGCGCGGTCGAACCCGACTTCTCCGTGCGCGAGACGCTCACGTGGGCACTCACCCGTCACCCGCCGTCGGCGACGGTTCCCCGGCTCGTCCACGAACTGCGCTCGGAGCGCGCGCAGGCACGGAGCCAGGCGTTGCACACGCTGTCCAAGATCGGGGACCGGCGGGCGTGGCCGGCGATCACCCGGGCCCTTCTGACCGACGCCGACGACGAGGTGGCCCGGAGCGCCTGGCGAGCGGCGGCCGCGCTGGTGCCCGGAGGCGAGGAACCCGAACTGGCCGGGGTGCTGGCGACACAGCTCGGGCGCGGCGGGCGTGAGACGCGGCTGAGCCTCAGCCGGACGCTGATCGCGCTCGGCGAGGTGATCGTGCCCGTCCTGCGGACCGCGGCGACGGCCCCCGACCCCCGCGTACGGAAGCACGCGGTCGCCACGGAACGGCTGCTGCGCGACCCGGACGCCGCGTTCGAGTTCGCGGTCGAGGAGGCGAAGCGCATCCTGGCTCTCGGCACGAACGGCCGGGAGGGGTGACGGACGGTGTTGATCGGTGAGGTGGCGCGGCGGTCCGGGGTCAGCGCCCGCATGCTCAGGCACTACGACTCGCTCGGCCTGGTGCGGCCGACGGGCCGCACCGGGGCCGGCTACCGGGAGTACACCGACGAGGACATCCGGCGCATCTTCCACGTCGAGAGCCTGCGGTCGCTGGGGCTGTCGCTGCGGGAGGTCGGGCGCGCGCTGGACGATCCCGGCTTCACGCCCGCGGGCCTCGTCGACGACCTCGTCCGCCGGACGCGGGAACGCATCGCGCGCGAGACGGAGCTGCTCACACGGCTCCGCCGGATCGGTGCCGCGGAACCCGCCGGCTGGGAGGACGTCCTGCGGACCGTCGCGCTCCTCCAGGCCCTGGGATCGCAGAACGCCGGCAGGCGCCAGCGCGCGGCCCTGTCCTCGGTCGCGGAGGTACCGGTGCCGGTGGAGGCTCTGGTCGAGGCGGCGCTGGGCGAGAGGGACCCGCACGTCGCCGGAGCCCTTCGATGGGCCCTGGCCCGGTCGGGCGGCGGACCGGCGCTGCTGGCGGAAGGCCTGCGCTCACCGGTGGCCGCGGTGCGCGAACGCGCCGTCCGGGCCGTCGCCGAGATGCCGCCGGACGACGAGGCGACCGCACTGCTGCGGGACGCCCTCGCCGACTCCGACCCCGTGGTCCGCAGGCGTGCGGCCCTGGCACTCGGGGCACGCGGAGAGGCCGACGCGGTCCCGGCGCTCATCGACATGATCGCCGAGGCGGCGAACGACGTCGACGCGGCCGACGCGCTGAGCGCGCTGGCGGGGGACCCCGCGTCGGCGGACCGGATCGCCACCGGGCTCGTCGACCGCCTCGCCCACGGCACCGCGGAGCCGTCCGCGCGCCGGCGGCTGGCACAGGCGCTCGCCGGCATCCCGGGGACCGCGGCGTCCCGTGCCCTCGCGGACCTGTCACGGGACGAGGACCCCGCCGTCGCGCTCACCGCGGCCTACGTCCTCGGACTGCGCGACGCGTGACGACGGATCCTCCCTCCGGCCGGGGTGAGGGCGGCGGTGATGACGGCGGGGAGGCCCACGGCCCCGGCCGGGTCACGGCGGGACCGGCCGCCTCCGCCACCCCCGCGTCCCCGTGCCCCAGGACGGGGGGCACGGGCGTGTGCGGGTGTTCGTCGCGCGTGGCGGAGCCGGTGCGGCGGAGGCCGGCGGCGACTCGCTCGCCGAAGGGCCCGACCTCGTGATCGGGGCAACGGTGGAGCCGGTCCGCCCGGCCACGGGACTTCTCGGGCACGACCGGCACGCCTCCCGGACGGAACGCGTCCGGCCGCCCTCCTCGGCGAAGGACGGACCCGCGCGGACGCGGTCCTCCCCGCCTGCGTCCGGCCGCCCGGCGTCGGAGGACGCCCCGGCCGCCGGTGTCGAGCCGGCCGGGGAGGGACGCACCGGGGAAGCCCGGACCGACGCGGGCGGCACCGGGCGGGGGAAGGATGATGTGTGAACAGCGGAGCGGATCGGGGCGTGACGTGCCAGACTTCGCCCCATGGGGGATGTGAGACTCACTTTTGACGACGGTTCCGTCGTACGCCTGTATCTCGTACCCGGGAGCGGCGGCTCCACCGGAACGCACTCTCCCGCTCCCGCGCCGGGCCCGGCCGGTGCGGGGGCCGACGACGGACTGGACCTTCCCGCAGGGTTCGGTTCGGCGCGACCGGTCAGTGCCGACGGCCGCGCCGCGCAGGCCCTGACGCGGGGTGGTGAGGCCCTCACCCAGGCGCTGCGCCCGCTGGGCGGCGTACTCGACGGAATCCACCGCAGCTTCTCGCGGTTCGCCCGGCGGCCCGACGAGGTCACTGTCGAGTTCGGTGTCACGCTCGGCAGCGATCTGAGTCTCGGCGTCTTCTCGGGGAGCGGCGAGGCGAGCTTCACCGTCTCCGCCACGTGGAACTTCGCGGACGGCGCCGAGCCCGCCGGCACGGTTTCCCCTTCCGCTCCGGTCGGCGGCGCCGCCCCGGTCGGTTCCCTCCCCGTGCCCGGCCCGGCGAACGGCTCCTGATGGCATGCGGCCGCATGTGAGCCCCGCCCCGGCCGACGCCCCCCTGCACAGGGCGTTCGTGTCGGTGCTGGGCCGGACCGGGCCGGTCGGCGCCGCCGTACTGATCACCCCACGGCTGGTGCTGACCTGCGCGCACGTGGTCAACAGCGCACGAGGACGGGACCGTTTCGACACGGCCCTGCCCTCGCGTGCCGAAACGGTCGCGCTCCGGCTGCCCCACATCGACCGGGAGCGCACCCTGGCCGGCCGGGTCGTCCCGGAGACGTGGCGGCCCCCGCGCTCCCGCCCCGGGCCCGGCGACCCCCTGCCCCCGGCCGCCGGTTCACTGCCCTACTACGGTGATCTGGCGGTGCTCGAACTCGACGCCGACGCCCCGCCGGGCGCCGAACCCGCCCCTTTCCTCCCCCACCGGGACGGCAACGAAGTGGTGGCCCTGTGGGCCAGCGGTCACACCTTGCCCACCCTGCGCGCGATGCCCCGCGTCTCCGCACACCCCTGGATCGCCCTCGACGTCCTGGGCGGCACGGTGGCGGACGGGTTCAGCGGCGGCCC
Source organism: Streptomyces sp. NPDC034670 (assembly GCF_055574875.1). NCBI lineage: Bacteria > Bacillati > Actinomycetota > Actinomycetes > Kitasatosporales > Streptomycetaceae > Streptomyces > Streptomyces sp. NPDC034670. The sequence goes on along the minus strand of NZ_JBVITR010000017.1, from coordinate 109,517 downwards.
CCTGTGGGACCGGGACCGCCAAGCCGTCGTCGGACTCGTCGTCGCCGCTCATGAGACTTCCGGACACGCCGGGCCGTCCGCTGCCGTGTACGCGATCGGCCTGTCCTCGATCGAGGCCGAGCTGCCGGATCTGCCGCCCGTGGCAGTCCCTGCGGCGGGCCGCGGCCGCCAGCAGCTCCTGGGCCTCCTGGAGCAGCTGCTGACCGGTCGACAGGCCGTCCGGGACTGCGAGGAGCGACTGGCCGCGCGGCTCGGCCGGCGGTCGGCGGGAGCGGCCGCAGACGTCGAACGGCTCGTGGGCCTGGCGGTGGGAGTCCGGCGCGGCGTACCGGAACTCCTCGACGTCGTCTACGACCACCTCGCCGAGCACCGGCCCGGCGGTCCCTCGGACACGCCCGACTGGCAACGGCTCCTGCGCGTCGCCCGCGTCGTCAGTCCGCGAGAGCGCCTCGCCCCCAACCGGCGGCGCAACCTCACCGCGCTGCTCGCCCACTGTCGTGCCGTCGATCCCGGCAGGCTGCTGCGTACCGTGCTGCCGTACGCGGACGGCGCGCCGTCTCCCGTCGACCTCGTGGACGCCACCGACATCCTGGAGGGATACGATCCGCACCCCGGCCAGCCCATGCCCCCCTTGCTGCAGGGTGTCGTCCACATAAGCGTCCACGAGCGTGCCGCCGGCGGAGAACTCGCCGACGACCTGGACGCCTGGGTCCGCAGTACCGCTCCCCGCCTGGGCGTGGCCCCGGCCGCCGTCGACCAGTTCCGGGCCGACGCCACCGCCGTGCAGGCCACGACGACCGCCGCGTCCCCGTGTTCCGCCGTCGCGCCGCCCCGGGTCCAGGTGGAGCTCCTGCCCGCACCGCCCGGCCACCTCTTCACCTACCAGATCTGGGTGTGGAGCGGCGACGGCCGCCATGAGATCGTACTCACCCAGGACGCCGAGGTCGCCAGCCAGCGGGTGGTGGAGGCGATACGGCAGGTTCTCCGTACCGAAGTGCGGGAGCACCCCGAGACCGCGCTCCTCGAGTTCTTCGTCTCGCCCGCCTGGTTGCGCCTGGACGTGGACGCGTGGGAGTTCCCCAGCGATGCCGAGGACGGCGGCTTCTACCCCGGCATCACCCGCCGCGTGGTACTGCGCAGTTCGGAGCGGACCCGGGAGACGTACGCGTCGTGGAAGCGCCGCAGCAGCGCGCTGCCGACCTCGCCCCGGCTCCTGCTCGACGAGCGCTGCACGGACCCGGCCGTCGCCCGCGCCCGGCTCGAAGTGAGCCCGGAGGCCGGCATCGTCGTCGTGAGCTGCGACCGGCATCAGCAGGGGCGCGTTCTGCGCCAGTGCATCGAAGCCGGCGTGCACACGGTGCTCTGGCACCGCGAAGACCACGACGGGCGGATCTCCACGGACCTGCTGGCGCTGATCGAGGGCGTCGACCACACCCAGATTCCCGAAGTGGTGCGGCTGGAACGGGCCAAGGCCATGGCCGATCCGGACTGTCCCACCCACCACGGCCGTCGGCTCTCCCTGCTGCACGACGGTCCCGACCACAGACCCCCGCCGCTCGCACCCGACCCGTGGGCCCTCACCCAGCCGTGAATCCGACCCGCCGTCCCGACGAGGAGACCGAGCCCGTGTCGCACTCGCCCTCCACCGAGCCCGGTGACACCAGCACAGCCCCCGAGAGCTGGTGGGTGTTCCGCGGGACGGCCGAGTTGCCCGACCCCCCGCCCTGGCGCCGCTTCCCCGCCTCCCGCCGCCGTACAGCGGCCCAACGCCACCTGATGAGCACCGACGAGATCTCCGTCGTCAACGCCGCGCTCCACCTGCGGCGTCCTCTCCTCGTCACGGGCCGCCCCGGCACCGGCAAGAGTTCGCTGGCGCGCGCCGTCGCCGAGGACCTCGGCCTCGGCGACGTCCTGCGCTGGTCGGTCAACAGCCGCTCCACCCTGGCGGACGCGCTCTACCGGTACGACGCCGTCGGCCGCCTGCGCGAGGCGTCGCTCCAGCGTGAGCGCGACACGCTCCGCGGCCCGGCACGCAGGCTCCGCAGGCGTGCCGGGCAGAGCTCGGACATCGGGAACTACCTGCGGCTGGGTCCGCTCGGCACCGCGCTCGCCGCCACCGACCGGCCCCGTGTCCTGCTCATCGACGAGATCGACAAGTCCGACATCGACCTGCCCAACGACCTGTTGGTGGTTCTGGAGGAGGGCGAGTTCGAGATCCCGGAGCTGTCCCGTCTGCCCGAACACCAGCAGACCGCCGACGTCCTCGCCACCGGCAGCAGGGAACGCGTCCGGGTGCATCGCGGTCTCGTCTCCTGCACCCACTTCCCCGTCGTGGTGATGACCAGCAACGGCGAACGGGAGTTCCCGCCCGCCTTCCTGCGCCGCTGCGTACGGCTCGACCTGCGTGACCCCGACGAGGCGAAGCTGCGCGACATCGTCAGGCAGAACCTGGGCGAGGAAGCACTCGCCCAGGCCGACGACCTGATCCGTGCCTTCCTCGGCCGAGCGGCCGTGCAGAGCCTGGCGACCGACCAGTTGCTCGCTGCGGTCCACCTGCGGGTCACGGGCGCCGACCTCACCCGCGACGAACTGCTGGCGGCGGTCATGCACCGGTTGGACGAAGCGTTCCCCTCATGATCGAGCCGCTGCGCCGGGCCCTGGACGGTATCGGGTACGAACTAGGCGGTCCCGAACTCCTCGACGTCCTGTGGCTCGCCCAGGTGATGGACGGCGGCGCGGCCCGGACCGACGGCGTGCCCGGGCCGGTCGCGCCGGACGACGACGCCCCGGCCCGCTCCGGGGAATCCGTCACCGACCCGAGCCCGCAGACGCCGCCCGTCACCGAACCCGCCGCTCCAGCCGCGTCCACCCGTCCCGGACCGGATCCGGCCGCCCCCGCCGGGGACACCTCCCGGCGACACCGCCTCTTCACCGCCCGCCCCACCTCCCCCGGCGCGGCCGCCGGCACTCCGGCACGTGCCGTCCGTGCTCCTGCGCCGCGCGCTCTGCCGGGCCTGCACGGCCTCGCCCGAGCGCTGCGCCCCCTGCGCGGCCACGCGGACCACCGGCACCGGACGGTCGCCGACATCGAGGCCACCGTCCGGCTCATGGCCGAGTCCGGTGTGCTGGATGTGATCGACCGCCCCGAACAGGAGTTGCGGCACACCGCAGTTCTGCTCGTCGACGTGTCCGCCTCCATGCGGGTGTGGCAGCCGCTCGTGCGGGAGGTCAGACGCCTGCTGGAACGCGGTGGGGTCTTCCGCGCGGTCCGGGTACACCGGTTCGACCCGTCCGGGGGGCAACGGCCGGGCCTCACGCCGCGCGCGGAGTCACCCGTCGTCTTCCTGCTGACGGACGGGGTGGACGAGGCATGGCGCGGCCGGGCGGCGCAGCGGTTCGTCGACGCGTGGAAACGCTCCGGTCCGCTGGTCGTCGTCCCGCCACTGCCACGACGGCTCTGGCGCGGCACGGCTTTCGACGCGCGGCCCCAACTCCTGGTCGCCGGAACCAGGTTCGCCGCGAACAGCGGACTCGGCGTCATCGACCCGCTCGGTGGGAGCCCCGTCACCGGACTCCAGGACCGGTTGCCGGTCCCGGTCGTGCCGCTCTCCCCCGCCGCGCTGAGCACGTGGGCGAGGCTGCTGACGCGGCCAGGGGTGCCACAACTCGTGGACACCGTCCTGGTGGGTGCGGGCGGGGAGCAGGCGGTCGCCCCCGGGAATCGGGGTGCCGGTGCGCCGCCCCCCTCCGCCGAGGAACGGCTCGAACGCTTCCGTGCCTCGTTCTCCCCGGAGGCGTACCGGCTGGCCGTGCGGCTCTCCGTGATTCGTCCGCTGAGCCTGCCCGTCATCCAGTTGATGCGCCTCGCGACGCTGCCTTCCGCTACGTCGGCCACCGTCTCCGAGGTGTTGCTCGGGGACATCCTCCAACCCCTGGGGCAAGGGGATCCGGCCACCGGCCGGTTGCCGGCCGCCGTGCTGGGCGGCGCCGGTGAGGTGCTGTACGACTTCCAGCCCGGCGTGCGGGACCTCCTGGCGAGCGGCCTGGACACCGAGCGGTCCCTGGAGATCGTCGAGGCGGTCGGCCGGGCCCTCGAACCGTACCTCGGCCGCATGCCGGACTTCGCGGCACTGCTGGCCGACCCGGGCGGCAGCTCGGGGTTGTCGCCGGAGGCGACCGCGTTCGCGGTTCTCGTGAGCCCGGTCCTCGACCGACTGTGCGGACAGGCGCAGGCGATCGAGGGCAGAGCCCCCGAAAGCGCCGGGCAACCGCCCGTCCCGCCCCTGCGGTTCACGGTTTTCGGCCCCGAGCTGGCATGGCGGGGCGACGAACCCGTCTCCCTGGAGTCGCCCGAACAGCGGGCCGTCCTGGCGGTCCTGCTGCTGCGAGAACACCGATTCGTCTCGGACGTGGCTCTGGTGCACGGGGTGTGGGGGGACGAGGCGCCGCCGTCCGCCGTACGTGTCGTGCGGGGCCTCGTCTCGCGGCTGCGCGGGATCCTCGCCGCGGCCGGTGTCGTCGTCGAGGACCACTCGAGCGGGTACCGTCTGCGTTCCGAACGAGCCGGCGTCCCCGTACCCCTGGACCTGACGGACGCCGAAAGGCTCCGCGCCGAGGCCGGGTCGGCGCACGCGTCCGGCGATCTCGCCGTCGCGCGGCGTCTGCTCGGCGAGGCGCTGGACGGCACCGACGGCACGCCCCTGGAAGGGGTACCGGGTGTCCACGCCGAGAAGGAGCGGGCCCGCCTGGGCGAGTGGCGTCTCGCGCTCGTCGAGAGCAGGATCGAACTCGGTCTGGATCTCGGCCTGTACGCGGAAGTCGTTCCCGAGCTCCGTGAGCTGGCTGCCGCTCACCCGCTGCGGGAGCACATCCGCGCGCAGTTGATGTCCGCGCTGTACGGCTCCGGGCGACAGGCCGAGGCTCTCGCCGTGTACGCGGACACACGCCGGCTGCTCGTCGACGAACTCGGTGTCGATCCCGGCCCCGAACTCACGGAGCTGCGGGAACGCGTTCTCGCCGGACATCCGCCCGGCCTCGTGCGGACCCGCCGCCACGCGTCCCTCGCCGCCCCGTCCAGGAGGTCCGTCGCGCCCTGGCCGCCTGCCGGGGGGATCTCCTTCGGCGTCCTCGGTCCGGTCCGGGCATGGCACGAAGCCGAAGTCCTGCCGTCCGGCTCGCCCCTGCAACGGGCGTTCCTGGCCGCCCTGCTGTTGCGGGACGGCCACACCGCGACGGCCCACGAGTTGATCGACGCCATCTGGGGTGCCGAACCGCCCTCCCAGGCGCTGGCGGCGGTGAGGACGTACGCCTCGCGGTTGCGCAGGACCCTGGGCACCGCAACGCTGCTGAGCGAGCGCGGCGGCTACGCCCTCCACCTCGCGCCCGACGCACTCGACCTCCACGTGGCGCGCGACCTGGCAGCGGAGGCGGAGCGCGTCCGGAGCCTCGGCGACCTCCCCCTGGCCCGCGACCTGCTCATCCAGGCGCTCGGCCTGTGGGACGGCGAGGCGCTGGCCTCCGTACCGGGGCCTTACGCCGAGGCCCAGCGGATCCGGTTGGAGAAATGGCGGCTCGAACTCCTCGAGGAACGCCTGGACATGGATCTGGAACTGGGGGCGCACGCCGGGACCGTCCCCGAACTGACGGCGCTCACCGCCACGCACCCCTTGCGGGAGCGGCTGCGCGAGCTGCTGATGCTGGCCCTGTACCGCTCCGGCCGGCAGGCGGAAGCGCTGGCCGTGTACGCGGACACGCGCCGGCTGCTCGCCGACGAACTCGGCGTCGATCCGCGTCCGGGCCTGCGGGAGCTCCACCGGCGCATCCTCGTCGCGGACGACAGCCTGTTCGCCGTTGCGCACTCCCCTCCGGTGCCGCGACCGGCCGAACCGGCGCGGCCCGCCCTGCTTCCCGCACCGGTCCGGGACTTCACCGGCCGTGCCGCGCTCGTACAGGAGGTCGGCGGCCGACTGGCGGCCGCACGGGACGGTGCCGGGAGTTCCGTGACGGCCGTCTCGGCGATCTCGGGCATCGGCGGCGTCGGCAAGACGACCCTGGCCGTGCAGGCGGCCCATGAGGCCCGTCCGTACTTCCCGGACGGTCAGCTCTACGTCGACCTCCAGGGCACCGGCCCCCGCCCCGCCGAGCCCGAAGCCGTCCTCGGTTCGTTCCTCAGGGCACTCGGCACCCCGGCCTCCGGGATCGCCGGCACCACGGAGGAGCGGGCGGCGCAGTTCCGCGCCGCGCTCGAGGGCCGCCGGGTCCTGGTCCTGCTGGACAACGCCCGGGACGCGGCCCAGATCCGACCACTGCTGCCGGGCACGGCGGGCTGCGCGGTGCTGGTGACCAGCCGCGTCCGCATGGGCGACCTGGCGGGCGCGCATCTGGTGGACCTGGACGTGATGCCTCCCGAGGAGGCTCTCCAGCTCTTCACCCGGATCGTGGGTGAAGAACGGGTCTCGGCCGAGCGGGAGGCCGCGCTGGACGTGGTCGCCGCGTGCGGCTTCCTGCCCCTGGCGATCCGTATCGCCGCGTCCCGGCTGGCGGCCCGCCGCACCTGGACGGTCTCCGTCCTCGCGGCCAAGCTCGCCGACGAGCGCCGCCGCCTGGACGAGCTCCGGGCGGGCGACCTCGCGGTCAAGGCCACCTTCGAACTCTGTCACGGCCAGCTGGAGCCGGCCCAGGCCCGTGCTTTCCGCCTCCTCGGCCTCGCCGACGGAGCGGACATCTCCCTCGATGCCGCGGCCGCCGTCCTGGACCTTCCACCCCACCGGACGGAGCCCCTCCTGGAGTCCCTCGTCGACACCTCCATGCTGGAGTCGGCGGCTCCGGGCCGGTACCGCTACCTCGATCTCGTACGCCTCTACGCACGTGCCTGCGCGGAGCGCGACGAGTTCCCCGGGGAGCGGGACACGGCGCTCTCGCGTCTGCTGGACTTCTACCTGTCGACGGCGGCCCACGTGTACGGGATCGAGCGCCCGGGCGACCGCTTGGTCGACCACCTGGCACCGACGGCGTACCCCGGGCTCACCTTCTCAGCCTCCCGGGACGCGCTGGACTGGCTGTACACCGAGGCGGGCTGCCTCCTGGCCTGCGCGCGGCAGTCGTCCGACGCGGTGTCCCTGAGCCGGGCCGTGGACCTGCTGTGGGTGGCGAAGGACCTCAGCGAGTCCGGCTCCCACTCCGCGCCGTACGCATCCGCGGCGATCGTCCTGCGCGATGCCGCGGAGTCCGCGGGCGATCACCGCACCACGGGCCGCGCCGCCCTGGTCCTGGCCGAGTCCGCACTGACCCTCAGCCGCCTCGACGCGGCCGAGCAGATGGCGGACCAGGCCTTGCGGGAGGCAGCGACGTCCGGGGACACCCCCGTCGTGTGCCGAGCGACGAACCTTCGTGGCGTGGTCGATCTCTCGCAGGGCCGGCACGAGGTCGCCGAAGCCCGTTTCGCCCGTGCCCTGGAAGGGTTCCGGGCCGACGGCGACCGCCCGGGCGAGGCGAGCGCGCTGTGCAATCTGTCCCGCGTCCGGCTGGCCCGGGGAAACACCTCCGACGCCCTCCTCATCGCCCGGGAGGCCGTCAGGATCTACGACGGCCTGGGCCTGTCGGTGCGGGGAGCCAACGCGCGCTACGTGCTGGGCCGGGCCTTCGCCCGGGCGAACCGGTACAGCGAGGCGAGGGAGGCGTTCCACGCGGCCCGGGACGTCTTCCGGGAACACCGGCAGCGGTGGTGGGAAGGGTTCACCTGCCTCCGGCTGGCGGAGACCGAGCTCGCGGAACTGCGGCCCCGGCAAGCCGCTGCCCACGCCGAGGAGGCTCTGGAGCACATCGGCATGCCGGGCGGGGAACTGCATCGCGGGAACATCCTGACCGTGCTCGGGCAGGCGCTCGACGCCATGGGGCAGCCGGATCGCGCCCGCACCTGCTGGCGGGAAGCGCTGCGCGTCTTCGAGGACCTCGACGCGACAAGGGCGCGGGAGGTGCGCGGCCTGCTCGGGGACGTGGCGTACACCTCCCGGAAATCCGGCTGAGGGCCACCTCGTCCGGGGCCGGTCCGGCGTGGCGCCGAGGACTTCGCGGCCCCCGGACACGACGGACGCGGGCGGCTCTCCGGCCGGCCCTCCAGGGATCGGCGGACCGGCCGGAGTCGCCCGGCCCGCCGCCGGTCCCGGGCGGGCGGGCGGGCCGGGCGGGCCGGGCGTCAGCCTCCCGAGCAGACGGTGCCGTTGAGGCGGAAGACCGTCGGCTGCGGGTTGGGGCCGTCGTTGGCGCCGACGAAGCCGAACGAGGCCGTCGACCCGCCGCCCGGGGCCAGCGGCCCGGCGTCCGCGGGAGCGGTCGCCCGTACGTGCCGGCCGGTCTGGTGGAACGTGGCGTTCCAGCCGGAGGACACCGACTGGCGGTCGGTCGGCCAGTCCCAGTCCACGGTCCAGCCGGTGATCGGGGCGTCCGAGAGGTTGCGGACGGTGACCGTGGCCACGAAGCCGTTGCCCCAGCTCGTGTCGCGGTGGTAGGTCACCGCGCAGCCGGCGTCCGACGGGGTGCCGGTGGTGAAGGTCAGCGGGGCGGACGGGGCGGAGAGCCGTCCCGAGGCGTCGGCCGCCAGGACGTTGACCGTGTGGGTGCTGCCCGGGGGCAGGTTCCGCAGGGTCACGGAGGTGCCGGTGGTCTCGCCGACCAGCCGGGTGTGGACGCCGTCGCGTGCCTGGACCAGGTAGCGGGCGGCGCCCCGCGCGCCTTCCCAGGACAGGCGCGCGGTGGTGTCGGTGACCGCCTCCCGTCGCGGGGTGCCCGGAGTCCCGGCGTCGGAGGCGGCGGGCCCGGTGCCGGCCCGCGGGGTGAGGGTGACGGCGAGCATCCCGTACGGCGGCACGGTGACCCGGGACGCGGACGCCGTGCCGCCGGTGACGTCGGTGATGTCGCTGTCGCCGCGCGCGTAGCGGCTGACCTCGGGTGCGGCGGCGGACGGGACGAAGCCCGCGTACTCCAGGTCCACGGTCCGCGCGGTGTCCGGGTCCTTGTTGACGAGCAGGACGCTCAGGCGCCCGTCGCGGCGGTGCACGGCGTGTGCGGAGACCTCCTGCGCGGAGGACGCGGCGGCGACCAGGGTGTCGCCCGCGGTGCCCAGTTCGCCGGTCATCTTCATGCCGTAGTAGGGGTGGAACGGCGTGTTCGGCGCCGGTTCGCAGACGTCGCCGGTGCAGGAACCGCTGGACAGCATTCCCATGTCGCCGTAGTCGGTCTCGCCGTCGACGGTGGTGATCCGCCCCGGGCCGTTGTGGGTGTTCCACCAGTCGACGGTGAAGACGCCGTTCTCCAGGGCCGTCAGGTACGCGTCGGCCGCGAACAGCCCGTTGGGGCGCGCGGTGAGCCGGGCACCGCCGGTGTTGGTGTTGATCTCGGTGAGGGCGATGCCGATGCGCGGCGAGTCGGCGCCCGCGTACCGGTCGATCTGGTTGCGCACCTCCCGCAGTTCGCCGGGCAGCCCGGTCAGCCTGGCCATGGCGTCCTCGGCGGTGGTGTCGGAGCCGCCCGCGTACCAGTGGACGCTCACGAAGTCGATGACGTCGGTGACCTCGGAGAGCACGGTGTGGTTCCAGTCGCCCGGGTCGCCCTCGCCGACGACGCCGTCCGGCCAGTGGCCCGGAGTGGTGAGGACCGCGCCGACCTCGATCGTCGGGTCGACGGCCTTCATGGCCTCGGCGTAGGCGCGGACCTGGCGGGCGTACTCCCGGGGGCTCTTGTCCTCGTGCTCGTCGTGCTCCCAGCCGTTGCCGTAGTGGCCGTTGCCGTAGATCTCGTTGCCGATCTCCCAGTACCGCACGCCGTAGTCCTTGGTGACGTTCGCGTACCGGACCCAGCCGGCCGCCTCCTCGGGCGTGCCGGAGCCGTAGTTGGCGATCACGATCGGCTGGGCGCCGGCGGCGCGGACGGTGCCCATGAAGGAGTCGAAGTCGGTGCCGGGGGCGACGTATCCGCCGGGCGCCGTGTGCGTCTCCCAGTGGTAGATGTCCGCGTACGAGCCGCCGGGGTAGCGCATCGCTCCGACGTCGGCCGCCCTCATCAGGCCGGCGACCTCGGGATCGTTCATGTGCGCGTCCCAGACGGCGGCGTTGACGCCGCGCGCGGTGTCGGGCAGGCGGCCCAGCGACGCCTGCGTGTTGATCCGGACGCCGGCGTCCGCGGCGGGGGCCTCCGGCGCGGCGGCGGAGGCGGCACCGACGACGGTCGGCGGGGACAGCAGGGCGAGCCCGGCGGCCAGGGCGGCGGCGGTGCGCGCGAGGTGGCGGGAGCCGGTACCGGCCGGCCGGGCGGATCTCTGCGACAGGGGCATGGGGTCCTCCCTCGGGGCCCGGCGGCACGGGCGGGGCGGCGGGTGCCGGAGCGTGCGGCCGGACGAGTGGGGTGCCGACGCGGCAGCAGGGCGTTCCGCGCGGCGGCACGGGGAGCGGTGCGGGGACGCGGCGCGGTCGTGCACGGGCGGGGCGGCGGCCGGGTTCCACGGGTGGGAGCGCTCCCATGATGGGAGTGCCGTGACCTCCTGTCAATGGACGGGAACGCGGTGGAGGGCGGGCGGGGGAGACGGGGCGGGCCTCCGGCGGCGCCCGGGGCGGGAACACGGGTACCGCTTCCTCCGGAGGCGTCCCGGTTGCAGGCTGGGGTGTGTGCCCGTGACCCGGCGGGGAACATGGTCCCCCTCCGGCGCGGCCCCGGTGATCGGGCGTGCGGGCGTGGTCCCGGTGAGAGGAGCCCTCGTGACGACATCGGCATCGACGGGAGGCGACCGGGGCCCGGCCGCCCAGGAGACCGGGTACGAGCCGGACCCGCAGCGGTGGCGGGCCCTGTGGGTCACCCTGGTGGCCGGCTTCATGAGCCTGCTGGACGTCACGATCGTGGCGGTCGCCCTGCCCACCATCCAGCGCGACCTGCACGCCTCCCCCGCCCAGGTGCAGTGGGTGGTGTCCGGGTACGCCCTCACGTTCGCCCTCGCCCTCGTCACCGCCGGGCGTCTCGGCGACGCGCTGGGCCGGCGCCGCATCTTCCTGCTGGCCCTCAGCGGTTTCGTGATCTTCAGCGCGGCCTGCGGGGCGGCCCCCGACATCATGCTGCTGGTGGCGGCCCGCCTCGCCCAGGGCCTGGCGGCCGGCTTCATGGCCCCGCAGAACTCCGCGCTCATCCAGCAGCTCTTCCGCGGCGCCGAACGCGGTCGCGCCTTCGGCTTCTTCGGTGCGACCGTCGGCATCTCCTCGGCCGCGGGCCCGATCATCGGCGGCACCATCCTGGCCCTGGCCTCCGGCCCGCAGGGCTGGCGGTGGATCTTCTACGTCAACGTCCCCATCGGCGTCCTCGCCGTCCTGCTCGGCCGCCGCCTGCTGCCCCGCACCCGGCGGTCCGGCCGGGGACACGTGGACGTGCCCGGCGTCCTGCTCCTCGGCGTCGGGGTCCTCGGCTTCATGTACCCGCTGGTCCAGGCTGACTCCGGGGGCATCGGCCGCCTGTGGTGGCTGTTCCCCGCCGGCGCCGCGGTCCTCGCCGTCTTCGTCCGGTGGCAGCGCCGTCTCGTCGCCCGGGACGCCCAGCCGCTGCTCGACCCGCGCCTGTTCACCACGGTGCGCGGGTACGCCGTCGGCGCCGGTGTCGGCACGCTGTACTTCATCGGCTTCAGCGGGGTCTGGCTGGTCTTCGCCCTCTTCTACCAGCAGGGCCTCGGCTTCTCCCCGCTGCGGTCCGCCCTCGCCGTGACCCCCTTCGCCCTCGGCTCCGCGGGCGCGGCCGTGGTCGCGGGCCGGCTGGTGGACCGGTTCGGCCGCCTGCTCACCGTGTGCGGTCTGCTGGGGGTGATCACCGGTCTGGGCACCACCGCGCTGCTGCTCCGCTTCGCGCCCCTCGACGTCGCCCCCTGGGCCGCCGCCCCGGCGCTGTTCCTCGGCGGCGTCGGCGGTGGTTTCGTGGTCTCCCCCAACATCACCATGACCCTGCGGGACGTGCCCGTGCGCATGGCGGGCGCGGCGGGCGGCGCCCTGCAGACCGGGCAGCGGCTCGGCGCCGCGGTGGGGACCGCCGCCCTGCCGGGCCTTTTCCACCTGGTGCTCGGCGGGGGCGGCGACTACCGCGGCGCGCTCGCCACCGCGCTGGGCGCCGGCCTGGCCGGCATGGCGGCGTCCCTGGCCCTCGCCGTGTCCGACTGGCGACGCGACCGGCGGACGCACCCGCCGCACCGGAAGTGCCCGGACGAGGTCGCCCACCATCCGGTGCACTCCCGGTCCGCCTGACCGGCCCGCCCGCGCCGGCCGTCACCCGCGGCCCACGGCACGACCGCGGCGCCCGGCGAAGACGGCGTCCCGGCCGCGCCGCGGTGGCGGCCCGACGCGCCGCGGGCACCGGCTCGAGGGCCCGCGGCCGCCCCGACCGGCGGCCGCCGACGGCGGGCGCGTTCGCCACCCTCCGGATCCCCGGACGGCGGGCGCGTCACCACCGTCCGGGTCCCCCGGCGGCGGGCGCCTCACCGCCGCCGGGGGATCCGGCCCGCCGGGCCGGGCGACCGCACGGGTGAGCGGCTCAGACGGCCACGACCCGGCGCCCGCGCGTGTGACCGGCCCGGCTGTCGATGTGCGCCGCCGCGGCCTCGGCGAGCGGGTACGCCTTCTCGACCGGGATGTGGAGCCTTCCCCGCGTGATGAGGCGGACGGTCTCGGCGAGCGCTTCCGGCATGCTCCCGGCCACGCCGGACCACCGGACACCGAGTTCCGGGGCGGTGGGATCGGCGATGGAGATCACCTTCCGCGGGTCCCCGGTCAGCTCGACGAGTTCGCGGATCACACCCGAGCCGGCCAGGTCGAGGGCCGCGTCGACACGGCGGCCGAACCGCCGCACCCGCTCGGCCCAGCCCTCGCCGTACGTCGTGGCGAGGGCGCCCAGGCCGCGCAGGTAGTCCTGGTTCGCGGCCCCGGCCGTGCCGATCACCGTGACGCCGCGGTCGCGGGCGACCTGCAGCACCGCCGATCCGACTCCCCCGGACGCACCGCTGACCAGCAGCGTCTGCCCGGATTGCACACCGACTTCGCGGATGACGCGCAGCGCGGTCTCCATCACGGAGGGGTACCCGGCCGCTTCCTCGAAGCTCAGGCCCTCGGGCATGCGGGCCCAGGCCGACAGCACGGCGAACTCGGCGTAGGTGTGCGAACCCCCGCCGAACACGTGGTCGCCGACCTCGACCCCCTCGACGCCCTCGCCGACCTCGTCCACCACCCCGGCGGCGTCCTGCCCGACCCCGGCGGGCAGCTCGATCGGGCGGATCTGCTGGAACTGCCCCTCACGGATCCTCCAGTCGACGGGGTTCACACCCGCCGCCCGTACGGCGATACGCACCTGGCCGGGGCCCGCGTGGGGCTCCTCGGCTTCCACGAGGCGCAGGACGTCCGGGCCGCCGAACTCGGCGAAGCTCACTTTCCTCATGCGGCCGACCGTAACACTAACGGTTAGCCTTTCGAAACCGTTTTTCCTTTGCACCTGATAGCGTCAGGGCATGACCGAGCAGCCCGGACGCCGCGAGCGCAAGAAGGCCGCGACCCGCCGGAAGATCGCCGACACCGCCCTGCGGCTCTTCCTGGAACGCGGGTACGACGCGGTGGGCATCCGCGAGGTGGCCGCCGAGGCCGACGTGGCCGTCACCACGGTCTTCTCCCACTTCGCCTCGAAAGAGGCCCTGGTGTTCGAGCGGGACGAGGACTTCGAGCAGCGCCTGACGCGGGCGGTCACCGACCGGGCGCCGCACGAACCGCTCGTCCCCGCGCTGCGCCGCGAGATCCACGCCCTGGTGCGTCATTGCGCGGCGGACGACGCCGCCCCGGTCTGGCGCATGGTCGACGCGTCACCCGCCCTGCGGCAGTACGAGGAATCGGTGAGACTGCGCCACGCGGAGTCGCTGGCCGCGGCCGTCGCCGCCGACCTCGGTCTGGCCCGGACCACGACCGCCTGCCGGACGATCGCGAGGTTCACGGTCGACGCCTACGCCCTGGCCCGCGAGGCGGCCGATCCGGAGGCCGCGGTGGACGAGATCTTCCGGATGATCGAGGCGGCCTGGGAGGCCGCCCGCCCTTCCCGGCCCGAATGAGGGGCCGCCCCTCCGGGCGGGACCGGGAACGGCCGGGGCCGGGAGCTTCGGTCCACCCGTCGATCCCTCGCACCCCTCGTCGCGGTGCGAGGGATCGGCGGGACGCGTTCCTGAGAGCGCTCCCTGACGGCTGCTCTCAGGGAACCCCGCCCCCACGCACCGTCAAGACGTGAAGACAAAAGGGACTTAGATCCGGTTTCAACTACCGGTCACGCTCCAAGTATTGACACGTGTATTACGCGGACTTTACGTTCCGGCCATCTGAGAGCGCTCTCAGACTCCCCTCCTGCGACGACTCGAGGTACCCCACATGCCATCCCCCCGCACCAGACCGGCAGCCGTGCTGCTCCTGGCCTCCGCCCTCGCCGCCGTCGGCCTGGGCCCGGCCGCCACGCCGGCCGCCGCCGCCACCGTCCCCGTGGGCTCCGGCAGCTACTCCGACACCCGGCCCGCCGGTGCGTCGGGCCCCACCACCAACACGGGAACGCCGATCACGCCCAAGGTGACCGCCGCCGCCCGCAACCGGCCCGTCCCCACCAACGACTGGTGGTCCTCCCTCGCCTTCCAGCGCTACGGCGACAACCCGTACTCCACCCCCATGTACGGGCATCCCCTCACCTACCAGGCCACGGCCGGCGGACTCGACGTCGGCTACCCGACGTCCCCCACGATCACCGGTGACGGCCGCCAGTACGAGTACGCCCACAAGCGCGACCTCACCATCGGACTGACCGGCCTCAACTCCCCCGACACCAAGGCCGACGACTGGTCCGACTGGACGGTCACCCCCCAGTGGTCCGACGGCGCCCGCACCCTGCGCACCACCATCGGCCACGGCTCCCCGTTCGTGTACGCCGAGGGCTCCGGCGGCAACGCCCAGATCACCACCGCCGGCGCGCCCGCCGTCTTCGCCGACCAGGGCAACGTCCTCGGCATCACCGTCGCCGGACACCACTACGCCCTCTTCGCGCCGACCGGCAGCGACTGGAACGTCTCCGGCTCCACCGTCACCGCGGGGCTCGGCTCCAAGGACTACTTCTCCGTCGCCGTGCTGCCCTCCACCGGCGCGCTGGCGACCTTCAAGAAGTACGCCTACAGCTTCGTCACCGACTCGAAGGTCACCTGGAACTACACCGGTGGCACGGTCAGGGCCACCTACACGCTCACCACCGAGGCGAAGGAGGGCACCGAGCGCGGCACGCTCCAGGCGCTCTACCGCCACCAGTGGCTGAACACCACCGACCCCCTCACCTCCTACACCTACGTCTCACCGCGCGGCACCATGAAGGTCCGCGAGTCGGCCTCCTTCACCACCAGCCAGAAGGCGGCGCCGGTGCTGCCCGCGCTGCCCAAGTCGAACGGCGTGGACGCCGCCCGGCTGCGCGGCTACCTGAACGAGGTCGTCAACGCCCCCGACCCCTTCTCCGGAGCCTCCGACACCTACTGGACCGGCAAGGCCCTCGGCCGCCTGGCCCAGCTCGTCCCGGTGGCCGACCAGATCGGTGAGACCGGCATC
The DNA here is from genome assembly GCF_055574875.1 of Streptomyces sp. NPDC034670. Classification (NCBI taxonomy): domain Bacteria; kingdom Bacillati; phylum Actinomycetota; class Actinomycetes; order Kitasatosporales; family Streptomycetaceae; genus Streptomyces; species Streptomyces sp. NPDC034670. The sequence continues at coordinate 93,894 of NZ_JBVITR010000017.1, read as the reverse complement.
CGCGACCGGCTCCTCGGCCTGATGAAGGGCAGGCTCCAGGACTGGTTCACGGCGGGAGGAGCGAACCAGTTCAGCTACGACAAGGACTGGAAGACGCTCACCGGCTACCCCGCCTCCTACGGCAGCGACACCGAGCTCAACGACCACCACTTCCACTACGGTTACTTCGTCTACGCGGCGGCGGTCGTCGCCCAGTACGACCAGGCGTGGGCCGCCGACTCGGCCTGGGGCGGCATGGTGAAGACCCTCGTGCGGGACACCGCCAACCCCAGCCGCACCGACACCGCCTTCCCCTTCCTGCGCGGCTTCGACGTCTACGCGGGCCACAGTTGGGCCTCCGGTCACCAGGGCTTCGCGGCCGGCAACAACCAGGAGTCCTCCTCCGAGTCCACCAACCTCAGCGCGGCCCTCGTCCTGTGGGGGTCCGCCACCGGCGACACCTCGCTGCGCGACCTCGGCACCTTCCTGCTGACCACCGAGGCCGAGTCGATCGCCCAGTACTGGTTCGACGCCGACGAGCAGGTCTTCCCCTCCTCCTTCCGCCACGACACGGCCGGCATGGTGTGGGGCAGCGGCGCCGCCTACTCGACCTGGTGGACCGCCAACCCCGAGGAGATCCACGGCATCAACGTCCTGCCCGTGACCGGCGGATCGCTCCACCTCGGCGGCGAGAAGGCCGCGATCCGGCGCAACATCGCGGAGATGGAGCGGGAGAACGGCGGCCCGGCCGTCGAGTGGCGCGACATCCTGTGGGAGTTCCAGTCCTTCGCCGACCCGGCCGCGGCCAGGGCGAAGTGGGACGCGGGCCACGCCGGCTACACCCCGGAGGAGGGGGAGTCGAAGGCGCACACCTACCACTGGATCAACACCCTCGACACCCTCGGCGCCCCGGACCCCACCGTGACCGGTGACATCCCCGCCTCCGCCGTCTTCACCAAGGGAACGACCCGGACCTACGCGGCCCACAACCACGGGCCGACGGCCCGCACCGTCACCTTCTCCGACGGCAAGACCCTGTCCGTGCCGGCCCGTTCCACCGCGAGCACCACCGGAACCGGCTCGGAGGACCCCGGCCCCGACCCGAACCCGCCGACCGGCAACACCTTCCAGCTGCGCAGCGGGGGCGCCCTGACCACGGCGACCGGCGGCACGGCGGGCAGCGACACCATCGTCTCCGGCGGCGGCGCCAACCACGACGGCACCCCGTACCGGCCCCTCGTCTACGAGGCCCGCGGCGTCAACGGCACGCTCACCCCGGGGGCGGGGACCGCCTTCCGGCTCCAGGTGGACGCGGGCACCGCGGTCGGGCTCGGCCAGCAGGCGCGGATCAGCTACGACTTCACCGGTGACGGCACCTTCGACCGGACCGAGACGTACCACTACTTCGCGACCGACCCGGTCGCCGGATGGGAGGAGTACACCCAGGCACGCGGCCTCAAGGCGGCCACGGGCACGCTGCGCGACCTGGCCGGCGGCACCGTACGCCTCGAGGTGTGGAGCGCCATCGGCAACGGGGCCTCGCAGCTCCAGACGGGCACCGACAAGTCCGTGCTGGTGATCCCCCACAGCTGAACCGGCGGGCACCCCGGCGGGGGGGGGGGGGGGGGGGGGGGGGGGGGGGGGGGGGGACGGGGGGGGGGGGGGGGGGGTCGTGTTGGCGGGGGGGGCGGAGAGGGGGGGGGGGGGAGGGCGGAGAG